>CAMLHT010000139.1 GCA_946479895.1 uncultured Gemmatimonadota bacterium
GAGGGCTACTCGAAGTCCACGGTGCGGGTGCGTGACCTGGCCGACGCGATCTCGTTCCCGGGGCTGTGGCGCTTCCTGCGTCGGTACCCGCGCACGAGCTGGCACGAGGTGAAGCGGTCGTTCAGCAAGCAGCTCTTCTGTGCTGCACTCCAGCGTCTCGTGCCTGAGATACGGCCGGACGACCTTCTGCCGGGGAGCGCGGGGGTACGCGCCCAGGCGATGCTGCCGAATGGGGACCTGGTGCAGGACTTCCACTTCCTGGATGGGCCCGCCGCACTGCACGTGCTCAACGCCCCGAGCCCGGGGGCGACGGCATCGCTGGCAATCGGGGATGAGATCGTGAGCCGGCTCGGTCCGCGGCTGTAATCGCCCCGCGGTCGCCTTGCCGCATTCGCGTGCAACTTGCGTGGTAAGCTGCACATTGTGCCGGTTTCCACTGCACTCGCTGCGGTGCCGGCCCGTGTCGTCCCATTTCACCTTCAGCGCACCAGGACATCATGCAGCTCACCCGGCAACGGCTGAGGGATGGAATCGCGTGGCGGACGGAGATGCTGTACGGCCGCCTGCCGCGCCGGCTCCGCGTCTGGCTCAGGAACCAGCGGCTCAACCTCGAGATCCGTCGCGGACGCACCACGTACGACCGCGACCGATTGATGCACACTTTCAGGAGGTCGGTGCAAACGCTCCGCGAGCGCGCGCCGGAGCAGGCGCTCGGCGACTACCTGGAGTTCGGGGTCTATCATGGGACGTCGCTATCGTGCATGCACGCGGTTCGACGCGAGCTGGGACTGGAGCGGAGCATGCGCCTGTTCGGCTTCGATTCCTTCGAGGGGCTTCCGCCGTGGGCGGCAGGCGAAGACGATGCCCAATGGTGGCCGGGTGAGTTCAAGTCGAGCGCCGGTCTCACGCGGCACAACCTGCGTCGGTGGGGAGTTGCCGACGATGAGGTGGTCCTCGTGAAGGGCTGGTTCAACGAGAGCCTCACCGACGCGACGCGCGCGCGGCACGGCATCGAGCAGGCGAGCGTGCTGATGGTGGACTGCGACCTGTACTCCTCCACTTGTGACGTGCTGCGATTCACGGCGCCGCTGGTGAAGTCACGGGCGGTATTCGTGTTCGACGACTGGGACTCCGGCGGGCTGGCGGAAAAGCAGATGGGAGAGCGTCGCGCCTTCGGGGAGTTCCTGTCTCAGCACCCCGAGCTTCAGGCCGAGGAGCTGCCGGGGCTGAACTACAAGGACAAGGCCGGCCCGCGAATCTTCCTCGTCACCCGCTGCTGTCAGGCGCTGCTCGGCTACGTCCTCTCGTCGCTCGAGTGGCTCGACTGCATGCCCGCGCTCGGTTCGCTCCTCGCGTGACGCCGAACATGGAGAGCAGGAGTGGCTCCCGGGACGAGGAACCACTCGTCTCCGCGATCATTCCCAGCTTCGGGCGGGCGCAGTACCTGGGCGATGCCATCGAGAGCGTCCGACGCCAGAGCTATCCTCGCCGGGAGATTCTCGTCGTGGACGATGGCTCGGTGGCGGGAGATGTGGCTGCCGTCGCCCGGCAATACGACGACGTGCGCTACCTCTGGCAGGAGCACGCTGGCGTCTGCGACGCCCGCAACCTCGGGGTGCGGGAGAGCCGCGGCGAGCTGCTGGTCTTCCTCGACTCCGACGATGAGCTCCTCCCGGACGCGCTCGCCGAGGGAGTGCAAGCGATGGCAGCGCACGCCGAGTGTGCGTTCGTCTACGGGCGATGCGAGTGGATGAATGCCGACGGAACCACGATCGCCGGTCCGACACTGGAGCGGGTGACCGCGGGGCACTATCGCGCGCTCCTGCGGTCCAACTTCATCATCATCGACACGGTGATGCACCGCCGCGGCGCGTTCGAGGCAGTCGGCGGCTTCCGCTCCGAGTTCACAGCGGTGGAGGATTACGACCTCTACCTGCGTCTCGCACGCCGCTACGCGGTGCACAACCACGAGAAGCTCGTGGGGCGCTACCGCCGGCACGCGGAAAACATGTCGGGAAATGCACGGGTAATGCTGGCGGGAGTCGTCCGCCTCCTCGACGCCGAAAAGCGCACGCTGCACGATCCGGAGCTTCGGGCGGCCTGTGATGAGGGCATCGCCAACCTGCGTGACTACTGGGGCGACAAGGTCGTGACGCGCCTGCGAGCCGCGGCCCGGTCGGGCCGCTGGCGCGCTGTCGCGCGCGAGGCGGCGCCTCTCCTGCGATATCACCCGGCGCTGCTCGGTGCCCAGGTGAAGGGCGCACTGCGCACCCGCTTACGCAGGGCGGGCGGATTTCGCCGGGGCCCCTAGGCGGCGATCGGCGCTGGTGCGAAGTGCACGTCCTGCTCGGCCCGGAGGGCATTGACCACGCGCCCCGTCGGCAGCACAACGTCGTCGTAGGTGAGCACCGTGTCCTTCCGGACTGCTCGCGTGAGCCGGCATCCCACTGCGAGCCCCATCGGCAGCAGCTTCTCTTCCCGGGCGACCGGCGCGGCCTCGGCCTGCCCGTAGGTCATGAATCCACCCAGGCCGTCGAGCACTTCTCCAGGCTCGAGATCCCGCTTCGCCGTGGCGACGACCTCAACGCGCGGGCCGTCGAGCGGCTGCAGCACCGCATCGCCGAACAGCACGGCTCGCGCGACGGACAGCGGTACCTCGAAATGGCAGAGGTGGTAGGGAGTGTAGAAGCTGTAGAGCGGCCCTTCGCCGAGCTTGTACAGGTTGAGGTAGTGCCGCTGCCTGGGATCGTCGTGAGTAGCGAAGACAAATACGCCGGGGCCCGGCTTCGACCCGACGACATAATCCACGATCCCGCCAAGCGCGCGAAGCTCGTCCACGTCGTAGCGGGCGGTGAGCTCGTCCACATGGCCGGCGTGGTCGTAGCCGTACATGCCACGCCTGGCGACGGTCATCCCCGTACCGTTTGCGACGATCGCCTGCTCGAACGAGATCTTGGTGCCGTCGGCGAAGCTGGTCACCATGTTCACGTTCTGTCCCCACTTTTCTGCAAAGCCCTTCTGGGTCGCCGGCGTGCGATAGGGGTCCTGCAGCCCCTTGATGTTGCCGCACAGGAGGGGGGTGAGGCCGATGCTCTTCACGAACCGGAAGAGATTCATCTGCACCCCTGGCTGGTCGCCATCGGCGGCGGTGAGGATCACGCCGGCACGATCCGCATGGACCTTGAGGATGGGCCCCACGGTGGCATCCAGCTCGGCGTTCATCGAGACCATGTGCTTGCCATGGCGTATGGCGGCCATCGTCACACGCGCGCCGAATTCGACGTCGCCGGTGACGTCGATCAGCGCGTCGATGTTGCCGGCCGCGCAGAGGAGCATGGCGTCACTGGTCACCGCCGGTTTCCGCGCGCTCACGGCCGCCTCCAGGGCCTGCACGCTTTCCACTTCGACCGGGTCCGCCACACCCGCCTCGACAAAGGCACGCGTCGCCCCGGCGAGGCTGCGGTTCGAGATGGCAACCAGCTCCATTCCCGGCACGGAGTTGATGATCTGGTTGGCAACGCCCCGCCCCATGAACCCCGCGCCGATCATGCCGACGCGAATCGGATTGTCGGCGTCCGCCCGCTCCCGGAGGGCCCGATCCACGATGATCATCAGGAACGCTCCACGCTGGCGGCGTCGACGGGGGTGAGCAGGGGCCACGATGCATCCTTCGGTGACAGCACGGCCACCGGGATCGGCCACTGAATGCCGAGGGCCGGATCGTCGTAGCGCAGGCCGCGCTCGTGCCCGGGGGAGTAGAACTCGCCCACCTGGTACGCGACCTCGGCGTCGTCGGTGAGGGTGAGATAGCCGTGGGCGAACATGTCGGGGACGTAGAGCTGGCGCCGGTTGTCGGCGGTGAGCTCCACGCCGAAGTGCTGCAGGTATCCGGGCGAATCGGGGCGCATGTCCACGATGACGTCGTAGACCGCGCCGTGCGTGCAACGCACGAGCTTGGGCTCGGTGGCCGGAGCGAGCTGCATGTGCATCCCTCGAAGCGTACCCTTCGCACGGTTCCAGGACAGGTTGCACTGCGCCACCACCGGCCGCATGCCGTGCTTCTCGAACTCGCGTGCGTCGAAGGTACGGGCGAAGAAGCCGCGGTCGTCACGCATGGGCTCGAGGTCGATCACGAAGGCGCCGGAGAGAGGAGTCTCGGTGAAGATCACGCCGTCCTCCAGTAGAAATCGCTGTCGATCTGGCTGGTGCGCAGCAGGTGCTCCAGCTGCTTGAGCCGCGTGAATCCCCGGCCAAGGAACTCGCCGGCGGTGAGGTCGATGGCTTCGAACAGGCGGCGCAGCTGCTCGGCCCCCTTCCGCGCATCCCAATCGCAGCTGAAGCCCGGCAACCGGTCGTGGATCTTGTCGAAGGAGACCCGGTAGCTCCGGTTGTCGGAGCCTGACTCCCCGAAGGTGACGGCGCAGCCGGGGAAAGTCTCGCCGACGATCTCGGCGATCTCGCGCACCCGCCAGTTGTGGGGCGTATTTCCCACATTGAACACTTCGTCGTGCACCGTGTCACGGGGAGCGGTGAGGACGCAGGAGATCGCCTTGGCGATGTCCAGTCCGTGAACGAGCGGTCGCCACGGGCTGCCGTCGCTCGTCATGGCGATCTCCTTCGTGGTCCAGGCGAGGCCGGAGAGGTTGTTCAGGACGAGATCGAACCGCATCCGTGGCGACGCCCCATATGCCGTGGCATTCCGCAGCACCGTGGGGGAGAAATCGTCGTCGGCGAGCGAATGCAGGTCACGTTCGACCAGCGTCTTGCACTCGGCGTATGCGGTCTGGGGGTTGAGGGAGGAGGTCTCGGTCACGTAACCATCGGTGGCGACCCCGTACACGCTGCAGGACGACATGTAGACGAAGCGTTGCACGCCGGCCTCCTTTGCGAGGCGCGCCAGCCGGACAGATCCCTTGTGGTTGATGTCGTACGTGATGTGCGGAGCGAGCTGGCCCATGGGGTCATTCGACAGCTCGGCCATGTGGACGACGGCGTCAACGCCCGTGAGGTCCTCCGCCACGACTCGCCGGATGTCCTTGACCACGGTCCGGGGGCGGTCGGCACCGTCCTGGTAGAGCCACCCCGCCTTGTAGTAGCCGGTGTCGAGACCGATCACGTCGTGGCCACAGCGGGCCAGCACGGGAGCGGTAAGGGTGCCCAGGTAGCCATCGATGCCAGTGAGGAGGACCTTCATTTCCAGGGGGCCGGAGGAAAGGCGTGAACGGGGTGGCGCATTACCAGATCTTCCACGGGGCGTCGCCCGACTGCCAGAGCCGCTCGAGGTAGTCCTTGTCGCGCAGGGTATCCATGGGCTGCCAGAAGCCCGAGTGGCGGAAGGCGCCGAGCTGGCGCTCCTCGGCGAGCTGCCGCAGGGGCTCCTGCTCCCAGACGGTGCCGTCGTCGGCGATGTAGTCGATCACCTGCGGCTCGCAGACGAAGAACCCGCCGTTGATCCAGGCGCCATCGCCGATCGGCTTCTCACGGAAGTGGGTGATGGCGTTGTCGTCGGGACCGATGGACAGGGCGCCGAAGCGCCCGGCCGGCTGCACGGCGGTGAGCGTGACGAACCGTTCCTGGTGGCGGTGGAATTCGATGAGCGCCGAGAGGTCCACGTCGCTCACGCCGTCGCCGTACGTCAGGCAGAAGGTCTCGTCGCCGATGAACTCGCGAACGCGACGCAGTCGGCCGCCGGTCATGCTCGAGTCTCCGGTGTCCACGACCGTCACCCGCCAGGGCTCCGCGCGGTGGCCGTGCAGCTCGACGCTGTTCGCGCAGAGGTCGAACGTCACGTTGGCGTGGCGCAGAAAGTAGGAGCTGAAATACTCCTTGATAACGTGCCCCTTGTAGCCGGCGCACACGACGAAGTCGTTGATGCCGTGCGCCGAGTAGAGCTTCATGATGTGCCAGAGAATCGGACGTCCGCCGATCTCCACCATGGGCTTCGGGCGCACGGTGGTCTCTTCGGACAGCCGCGTACCGAGCCCGCCGGCGAGGACTACCGCCTTCATGGGCGACTCCTTCGATTGAACAGGATGTACCCGACCGGTCCGCAACAATGCTGCCAGCAGTTGTGCGCTGCATCACCTCCGCTCTCGTCAGGCGGCGCACGCCAGCGGGCGCGAGGCCGTGATTGCCGTACCGGTGGAGCGGGCGAGCAAGGCACCCAGCGTGACGCCGACAAGCCACGCGAGCCACTCGAACCAGTGAACCATCGGCAGGTGGAACCAGGCCGGAATCGCGACGAAGGCGAGGGCAGGGAGGATGGCGGCGAGCAGGGCGACAGCCTTCGTCGTTCCATGCTCGCTCCGCAACGCCCGCGAGGCCCAGTATCCGATGGGAAGCACGAGGCAGGTGATCCAGAGCGCCGTGAATGGATGCAGCAGTGCGCCCAGCATGAAGCGCTGTGGAAGGAAGAAGCTCCAGCCCAGGTTGGGACTGAGCGCCAGCGCTCCATCCACGGATCCGGTACGCCGCTGCACCTGAAGGCGGAGATGGCCGTCGCTGATGCCGCCAGTGATTCTCAGCGAGTCGGGACCAGGGGGCGACAGGACCTCCGGAATCGCGAGAATGGGACCATGCAGTCCGAGCATGGAGGCGCGTGTTCCCATGGCGAAGGTGATGTCATCGCCCCGTCGTCGAAAGGCGAAGAGCTCCTTTTCGGTATCCGCGTCGTCCACCAACGCGATCTTGCCGGTGGTCGTGTCCCGGACGCTCGGGACCACGGCCCAGACGCTCATGCCGGCCCCGCGCATCGCGAGATCTCGCAACTCCGGCCAGTCCCGTACGGGACCGAAGACGATGGGAACATCGCCCAGGCTGGCGTGCAGGACGCGTGGCTCGCGGATCGGCGAGCCGGGAGCGAGGTCAGATGGCGTAATCCAGTGCGCCCACCAGAGGGATTGCGGAAGTGAAGGCGTCAGCGCCCAGGCGGTGGCGGCAGTGCCCGCAAGCCAGAGTGCGGACCAGAGGATCGCCAGCGCCGCGGCCCGTGCCGGCCGGGGTCGAAGAAGGCGAGCGCGCGCCCGCCCGAGCGAATAGCCGAGCGCACCTCCGATGAAGTTGGTGAGGAGATCGGAGAGGCTGGCATCGCGTCCCGTCACGACGGAGAACTGGAGCAATTCAACGGCGAGAGTCGTCATCGCAACCGCCACGAGCGCAGAGCGGGGCCGCGCGCGGGCGAGAGCGAGACCGAGTCCCAGGGGGACGAAGAGCAGCACGTTGGCGAGCGCGTCGGCGCCCCAGCCAGGCCCACAGGCGATGCACCAGGGCGAGTCGCCGCCACTTCCACCGCTGGCGGAGGAGGTGAGCGTGAGGAGCGCGATGACGAGCCATCCAAGACCGGCGAGAGCGCGGCCCAGGTGTTGGTCTGTGTTCTGCATGAGGGGAAGGAGAGGATCGGATGTGGGGTGCGATGCGCAGCATCTGCACCGCCGCATCCGAGTCTTGCACTCTCCGGACCGCGGGCGCCGCCAGTCGCGACGCTCCGCTTCGGGCATCCTTCCACCGGCTCCGCACACATGGATCGTTCCGCAGTCGATGCCTCACACGGGAGCAGCCGACGACCGGACATCCAGTTCGTTGGATTCGTGGGTGGGACAGGCGGCGCGTCCTCGTGCATGCGCGAGCTGGCAGCTGGGCTTCGCGCGCGCGGCTACGACACCCGAATCGTGGTCCCCTCCTGGGAGCCGACACGGGCGTATTCCGAATCCTGTGCCGCCCTGGGCGTGCCGGTGGCGCGCACCGACTGGCTGACCTTCGATCGAGGCTGGAGGCGCAACGTCTTCGATTCCGCCAGGTGCGTGCGGGCCTTTCGTGCGCCGGTGGTGCACTATCACCTGAGCGACGACTTCATGGATCCGGCGTACATGCGCGCCATGGAGCTGCTGCGCCCGAAACCGGCAGTGGCAACCATGCACAGTCCATACGATCGTCTCCCCGCCCGGGACGGCGTAATGCGGCAGTGGTCGCGCGTCGCGACGCGTCGCTTCCGCCGCGTGATCTGTGTATCCGCCGACAGCCGGCGCCGACAGATCAGGAACGGCATTCCAGCCGAACGCACGACACTCATCTACAATGGCATCGACGTCGTACGCTTCGGGTCCGGGGATGCATCGGCAGCGCGACGGGAGCTACCGGGCCTGCCGCCGGACGCGCGGCTGATACTTTCGACGGCGCGCCTCGACGAGCAGAAGCAGCCGCTGGCGGCGGTGGCGGCGTTCGCGCGCATCGCGGCCGAGATGCCCGACGTGCACCTGGTGATGGTGGGCCGCGGGCCGCTGGAAGGGGCGACGCGGGCGGCGGCCGATGAAGCCGGGGTCGGCGAACGAGTCCACCTGGTCGGCCAGCGGAGCAACGTTCCCGACTGGCTGGCCGCGTCGTCGGCCTGGATCCTACCGACCCTTGGCGAAGGGTTCAGCATGGGCGTGATCGAGGCAATGGCGGCGGGGTGCACGATCGTGAGCACCAGGTGCGCGGGCAACGACGAAATCATGGAGGATGAGGTGAATGCACTCACGGTGCCGGTGCGCGACGTGGAGTCCCTTGCCGGCGCGCTGCGGCGTGCGCTGGGGGACGCTGCGCTGTGCGCCCGACTCGGTGCCGCCGCTCGGGCCACCGCAGCGCGCCATTCGCTGGACTCGGTGATCGACCGGCACCTCGACTGCTACGGCTTGCCGCGCCGGCGCATCGCTCCTGCCCACGTTCACGGAGTGCGCGATGTGGCGTGACGCGCGCCAGGTTCCGCGGGACTCGGTGGTCGAGGCCGACGTCTGCATCGTGGGAGGGGGACCGGCAGGGCTGACGCTCGCACGGGAACTCGCCCCGCTCGGCCTCCGCATCTGCATCCTCGAGAGCGGCGGCCATGAGGAAGACGAGGCGACGCAGGAGCTGGCCGACGGGCGCTTCACGGGGGCCCATCACTTCGAGCCGCTGCGCAACGCGCGGCGACGCCAGGTTGGCGGCATGGCGAACAAGTGGGACAGCGAGCTCGGTATCCGGAACCGGGTCGGCTTCCGCGCCGGGCCGCTCGACCCGATCGACTTCGAGAAGCGTGACTGGCTCCCCTTCAGCGGGTGGCCTTTCGGGCGAGCGGAGCTGGATCCGTACTACGAGCGCGTGCACCGCTCGTTCGAGCTCGGACCCTTCGACTACGGCGCCGAGCGCTGGGAGACCGACGGCGCCCGACGGCTGCCACTGGATCCGGCCGTGTTCGAGACCGACGTCTGGACGTTCGTGCGGCAGGAGATCTTCACGCAGGAGCTCCCGGAGGCGCTGGCTTCACGGGACAATGTCTCGATATTCCTGTGGGCGAACGTGACCGAGATAGAGAGCGATGACACCGCGTCGAACGTCACGGGAGTTCGCGTCGCCTGCCTGAGCGGGAACCGCTTCCGCGTTGCAGCGCGGGCGGTGGTGCTCGCCGCCGGCGGTATGGAAAACGCCCGGCTGCTGCTCCTCTCGGACCGCGTGCAGCGAGGTGGCCTGGGCAACGGCGAGAACCTCGTGGGGCGCTTCTTCACCGAACATCAGCCCGTGCATGGCGGTA
>CAMLHT010000140.1 GCA_946479895.1 uncultured Gemmatimonadota bacterium
CCCAGCGCCGACCCGAGCCCCTCGAGCGTCTTGTAGGCGGCGTTGATCTTCTGGTTCGCGACGTTCGAGACGCCTTCGCCCGCGCCACCATCCATCACGACGATGCGGTCGATGTCGATGCCCTTCACCGCCTCGACCGCGGTGCCGAGGAGCTGCGGCAGCTTCTCCGCCATGAAGACCGCGAAGCCCTGCTCGCCGGCCGTGCTGATCTGGGAATAGAGCAGGCGGAGCACTTCGACCTGCGCCTTTCCGTTCTCGAGAATCGGGGCAGCTTCGGCCCGCGCGCGCAGCTCGGCCGCCTTGCGGTGCGCTTCGGCCGGCTCGACCACGTCGGCAAGCAGCTTTCGCTTCTGGAGCTCGACACGCTGGCTCTCGAGATTCTGCTGCGCCTCCACCTCGGCGCGCTGCGCCTCCACCTGCGCGACGCGCTCGGCCGTCTCGGCGAGCCGATTGAGCTCGGCCTGCCGGACGCGCAGCTCGTTGCGCGCCGACGCCACCGCGATGTCGGCCTGCGCCTTCGCCACTTCGGCGATCTGCATCGCCTCGGCCTGACGCTGCTTCGTCTCGGCCTGGTTCTGCGCCTCGGCGATCTGGGCGGCCTTGAGCACCTGCGCCGTCTTGCCGCGGCCGACGGCCGCGAGATAGCCCACTTCGTCGGTGACGTTCTGGATCTTGAGCGTATCGAGCTGGAGCCCGAGCTTCTGGAGGTCCTGATCGGCCTCCTGGAGCAGCTCGGCCGCGAACTTGAGGCGGTCCTCGTTGACTTCCTCGGGCGTCAGCGTCGAGAGCACGCCGCGGAGGTTCGCGCTGAGCGTCTCCTTCGCAAGCTCCTCGATCTCCTCGACCGACTTGCCGAGCAGTCGCTCGACGCCGTTGTTGAAGGTGGTCTCCGGCTCGGAGGCGACCTTCACGTTGGCGACGGCCTGCACCGAGAGCGGGATGCCGCCCTTGGAGAAGGCGTTCGCCACCATGAGCTCGATCGGAATCGTGGCGAGGTGCATGTACGAGACCTGCTCGAGCACCGGGACGCGCAGCGTGCGGCCGCCGATCACCGTGCGGTAGCCGACGCCCCGGCCATCCGTGAGCGCGCGACTGCGGCCGGTGATGATCGCCGCGCTGTTCGGCGGCACGATGACGATCAGCGCCCGGACCGTCGCGATGAGGGCGAAGACCGCCCCGACGACGACGCCCGCGACGATCGCGGGTCCCACCATCCATTCCGGCATCTATCTCTCCTCGCAGTCCGACTGCGTCATGAGTTTCCCTCGTCCAGCATCGGCTCGTCGAGCGGCGCGACCAGCGCCGTCCCGCGGCTCATCTCCACGACGACGACCGACTTCCAGCTCGTGCTCCCCGCCGCTGAGGCATCGAGCGGCCGCGCGACGAGCTCGTACTCGCGGTCACCCCGGTGCACCCTGATCTTGCCGAGCCCACCCTGCCCGATCGGCAGCACCATCGTGGCCGGCAGTCCAACGAAGCTCTCCTCGCCATCGCGCGCGCCCGACTCCGTTCGCCTGAGATACTGGAACGTCAGGCCGACGAGGCTGGCGACGCCGACACCCGCGGCGAAAGCGATCGGCAATACGACCCACGGGCCGACGGAGTTCCAGCCACGCGAGAGCGCCAGGCCCGTTCCACCGAACACGAAGAGGAAGTAGGTGGCGGTGCGAAGCGAGAGGAACTTCGCCGCCCCGTCGGCGCCGTGGCCGTCGTGCAGGTCGCCGGCGTGGTGCCCGCCGTGGTCGCCGCCGAAGGCCGCGACGGCCAGCAGGACGCCGCCAACGAGGAGGCTGAAGAGATACAGCGAAAGCATTGGCGGAATGGTGGTTCACGGCGCGAGGCGCCGCAACGGCAGAACGCCGCCCGCGCGATGGCGGACGGCGCGGCTGCGGGAAATGCCTACTTGCGCTTTCGCAGGTGCAGCACGAGCACTCCGCACTGGGCCTGTCGCGCGCTGTATCGCGCGGGCGTCTGCGAGGGGCTCTCGTACCACTCGATGGCCTCGACCTGGTCGATGGCGAAGCTGTTGACGTCGAACGGCGGCGTGGGCTGGCCGGAATTCATCAGCATGCGGTCGACGTAGACGAGCGCGTAGCACGAGCGCTTCACGCCCGACCGGATCTCGATCTCATCGGGCACGTAGTAGAGGCGCTCGCGCCGAAGGCACTCATCGGTAGCCTCCTGCGCCGCGCGGGCGGCCTGCGCGTTCAGGTTGGCCATGCCGGTCGGCTGGCACCGCGAGATCGGGCCCCGCGCCGCGCTCACGTAGCTCTGGCCGACGTTGCTGCGCATTATGCCGATGCCGCCCAGCGACCGCAGCACGGTCGGCAGCGCCGCGTTGCCCTTCTTCTCCAGATCCGCGCGAGTCAGGAAGCGGCCGAATCCCCGCTTCCTGTTCTCGTTGAACTCGGCGAGCAGGGGATCGGCCGGGGCACTCACCACGACGGAGTCGAGCCTCGTCATCCGCCCCAGCGTCACGACCCATTCGAGGCTCCGGGCCTGGTCGAAGACCATCGTCGTGTCGAGCTGGGTGTACCCGATGTGCTTCACCGTCACCCGGTGGATGCCGGCCGAGACGCCCTCGATGCGAAAGACGCCCCGGTCGGTCGTCGTCGTCGTGAGACCCATGCCGGGCAGGGAAACCTCGGCGTTGCCGAGCGGGCGCTTCGCCGAGTCGACGACGGTGCCGGCGAAGGCGACGGCCTGCGCCATCGCGACGGCGGGAAGGACGAGCAGCATGAGGAGGGGGCGGATCATCATCTCCTTTCGACTCCGATCGTGGTGATGGGTGCTCGGACTGCGTGGCCGGGCTGTCTTCGCCTGTTGTCAACGTACGGATGGGGAGGGCGGTACCGCCACCGGATTGCGTCCCGCCGGGCACGGTCATTCGATCGAATCGCTAATTTCCTGACGTGAAACCGACTTCGACGATCCTCCTGCTCGGCGCGACCGTCGCCGTGCTGTCCGCGGCCCAGTGCCCCTCGTCGACGGCGCCGGTGCCGGCGGCGGCTACCACCACGCGAGGGGGGCGGCCCATCCCCTACCCCATTCCCGAATCGAAGGCCTTCGCGCGCGCGGTCGAGAAGGGAACGCGGACGCGGACGGGATCCCCGGGCCCGAATTACTGGCAGCAGTACGCCCGCTACACGATCGACGCCGAGCTTCAGCCGGGCACCAATCAGCTCTCGGCGCACGGGACCATCCGGTACATCAATCGTTCGCCGGATACGCTGCCCGTGCTCTGGCTGCACCTCAACCAGAACCTCTTCGCGCCGAACGCCCTCCGGAACGAAGCGGTGCCCGTCACCGGCGGGATGGAGATCTTCCGGGTCGAGGCGGCGGGGCGCACGCTCTCGCGCGCGGACACCGGCGCCGGCTACGCCATCGAGCAGACGCGGATGCGCGTGACGCCGCCACGCCCGCTGATGCCCGGCGACTCGATCGACCTGCGCCTGGACTGGGCGTTCACGGTGCCACCGGACGGCGCCCCGCGCAGCGGAACCACCGGCGACATCTTCATGGTGGCCTACTGGTATCCCCAGATGGCGGTCTACGATGACGTCGGCGGCTGGCAGACCGACATCTACATGGGGAACGCCGAGTTCTACATGGGCTATGCCGACTATGAAGTCGGCATCACGCTGCCCGCCGGCTGGCTGGTCGCATCGACCGGCACCCTCAACAACGCCGATCAGGTGCTGTCGCCCCAGACGCGGAGCCGGCTGGCCGAGGCACGACGGAAGGGAGAGCTCGTCCACATCGTGAACGACCAGGATCGGGGAGCCGGACGCTCGACGCAGCGCGGACTCGACAACCTGCTCACCTGGCGCTTCCGCGCGACCAACGTCCGGGACTTCGACTGGGGCGCCTCGGCGCGATTCCTGTGGGATGCGACCGTCGCCACGGTGGCGAACCGCGCCGGCGGCACCGCGCCGGACACCGTGGACATCCACACGTTCTATCGGCCCGAGGTCGTATTTCCGGCGTGGTTCTACTCGAGCCTTTACGCGCGGCACGCGATCGAATTCCTGTCGCGCTACCTGTGGTCGTATCCGTATCCGCAGATGACGGCGATGGAGGGACCCGCCTCGTGCAGCGGCATGGAGTACCCGATGCTGACGTGCATCGGCGGGCCGCGCGACACCCTCGGGCTCGAGTCCGTGATCGTCCACGAGTTCGCCCACATGTGGTTCCCGATGCAGGTGGGATCGGACGAGCGGCGCTACGCGTGGATGGACGAAGGACTCACGCGGTTCAACCAGGCGCAGGGGATGCAGAACTTCTTCCGCGGCTACGACCGCGAAGCCCTCGCCCGCGCCAGCTACCTCTCGCTGGCGCGCACGGATGATGAAGTGCCGCTGATGCGCCACGGCGACCTGTATCCGGTCGGCACGCGCGCGTACGCGACGGCCACCTACGACAAGATGGCCACGAACATGATCGCGCTGCGCGGCCTCCTCGGCGACGAGGTCTTCATGCGGTGCTATCACGAGTACGGCCAGCGCTGGCTCAACCGGCACCCGACGCCGTACGACTTCTGGAACACGTTCGACTACTGCGCGAACCGCGACCTGTCGTGGTTCTGGCGGACGTGGTGGTACGAGACGTGGACGCTCGACCAGGCGATCGCCGCGGTGGAGAATGAGGGCAGCGGCCTGCGCGTGACGATCGAGGACAGGGGGACGGCGCCCATGCCCGTGCGCCTCACCGTGACGCGGGCCGGCGGCGCCACCGAGCAGCTGACGATTCCCGTCGACGCATGGCTGGCCGGTGCCCGCCGGACGTCGGCGCTCGTGGCCAACGGAGCGACGGTGACGGCGATCGAGATCGACCCGCGGCAGGTGTTCCCCGACATCGACCGCTCGAACAATCGCTGGGTGAAGCGCTAGCATGCTCGACGCCGCGCTCCTGTGGCTGGCGGCGGTGACGGCCCTGGGAGTCCTGGTGGTGACGATCATGTTCGCCCGTGGGGCGCGCTCGATCCCGAGCCTCGCCGCCCAGCCGCCGCGCATGGATGGTCCGCTCGTCTCCGTCGTCTTCGCCGCGCGCGACGAGGGTCCCAACATCGAGGCCGCGGTCTCGTCGCTGCTGGCGCAGTCGTATCACCAGCTCGAGATCGTCGCGGTGAACGACCGCTCGGTGGACGATACCGGCGAGATCCTCGAGCGCCTGGCGGCGGGTGATGCACGCATTCACGTCGCGCACGTTCGCGAGCTGCCGCCGAAATGGCTGGGGAAGAATCACGCGCTGCACACCGGCGCCGCGGTGGCTCGCGGAGACTTCCTGCTCTTCACGGATGCCGACATCGTCTTCGATCGGGACGCGATCGCGCGCGCCGTGGCCTTCGTGGAGGAGCGCGGCGTCGATCACCTGACGCTCGGCCCCGAGCTCGAGTCGCCGACGAACATGCTGGCGCTCGTGGTGAACTTCTTCTCGCTGGGGTTCCTGCTGCTCTTTCGCCCCTGGCTGGCGAAGGACCCGGCGCGCCAGGAGCACATGGGCGTGGGGGCGTTCAACCTCGTGCGCGCTTCGCTCTACCGTCGATTCGGAGGCCATTCGCGCATCGCGCTCCGTCCGGACGACGACATCAAGCTCGGCCGGATGGTGAAGCTCGCCGGCGGTCGGCAGATGGTCGCCGCGGGGTTCGGCGTCATCAGGGTCCGGTGGTATTCCACCGTGCGGGAGTTGGCGCACGGGCTGCGCAAGAACACCTTTGCCGGGCTGAATTACAGCCTGCCGACCGCGATCGGCGCGGTGCTGATGCAGTACATCGTGAACGTGTGGCCGTTCGTCGCTGTCTTCGTGACGAGCG
Organism: uncultured Gemmatimonadota bacterium; assembly: GCA_946479895.1. The sequence continues at coordinate 5,813 of CAMLHT010000140.1, forward strand.
GCCCGACGCGGTGGCTCAACCTGGCGACCGCGCTGATGCTGATGACCATGTACGCCGCGGTCGCCGTCGGCAGCCGCTCGAAGTGGTGGCTGGCGTTCGCGTTTCCCCTGGCGGCCCTGATCTTCTCGTGGATCATCATGTCCGCCACCTGGCTGACCATCCGGCGCGGAGGAATCGAGTGGCGGGGAACGTTCTATCCGCTGGCAGACCTGAAGGGCAACACGGTGTAGTGCCGTGAGAGGGAGGCTGTTCCTTCCCTGCAGTGCTACATCCCCGACGGATCCATCTCGGCCTCGGCATCCACCCGCACCGGCATGTGCAGCGGATCCAGCGCCCGGCTCTCTTCTATATAGATGAAGGCGTCGTACCGCCCGGGGACTACCGTCGGGACGTAGTTCCCCCACCGCTCGTGGTCCGGATCGTAGACCACGCCGATCGCCCGGTGCCCGACAGGCTCGTCGAGGCCAGCGATGCCACCGTCGGCGGCATCCTCGAAGGTCAGGAGGCAGTTGCCCACCCCCGCATCGAGCAGCTCGGCCTCGAAGCTCTTCGGACGGGCGGGCGGCACGCGCATGCGCTGCATCGGCGCCCCCCACTCGGACGCCGCGATGACCGTGCCGCGATGAGACCCGAAGCCGACGATCACCACCCCTTCGTCTTCATGCTCGCGCCGGACGAGCTCCCCCACGTTCACCATGCCGTGACGCGCCATGTCGGTGTAGCGCGCGTCGCCCACGTGCGTGTTGTGCGCCCAGACCACCGCCTTGCAGGCCTTGCCATGGTGGACGGTGAGGCGGTCGAGCGTCTCGGCCATGTGCGTGTCGCGCACGTTCCATGACTGCGGCCCGCCGCGGACCATCGCCCGGTAGTATCGCTCGGCATTGCGCGCGACGATCGCGTTCTGCTCGGCATCGAAGAACCCTTCCCGGCCGTCCTCCCTGTACGATGCCGCGCCGCGGCGGAGCGCCGAGAGCACGGCCACCGTCTCGTCCTCACAGGACGTGGGAACGAGCGCCGTCGCCCTCGCGTATTCCTGCTCATCCTCGGCGTACGGCTCGAAGCAGTTGTAGGCGCGTCGCGCGGCGGCCACCGCCGATGGGTCCACGCGGTTGAGGTAGGCGATGACCTCGCGCATCGAGTCCCACAGCGAGTAGACGTCGAGGCCGTAGAAGCCGACCCGCTGCTCTTCCCCACGCCGCTGGTTGAGCTGACGCAGCCATTCGGCGAAGTGCTGGACCTCGCGATTCGCCCACATCCACGTCGGCCAGCGGTCGAACGCGTGCAACACCTCCTCGGCCGACCTGCCCGACCCCTCGCGCCCCTTCACGTAGCGGTTCACGCGGAAGCAATCCGGCCAGTCGCCTTCGACGCCGATGATCGTGAAGCCCTTCTCCGTGATGAGGCGCTTCGTGATCTCCGCTCTCCAGGTGTAGAACTCGGAGGTGCCGTGCGAGGCTTCGCCGAGGAGGACGTACCGGGAATCGCCGATCCGCTCCATCAGCGGATCGAGGTCGGCCGCCGTCCGGATGGGGCGCGCGGCAGCCCGCAGCGCGCGGCTCAGTGCTGACATGGGTCGAAGATCACGAGCGGCAGCCACATCGCCAGGATGATCACGATCGAGTACATGGAAAGGACGATCCCCGCAACGGCCACGAATCGCGTGCGATCCGTGATCGTCGCGTTCTCGGCGCGGCCGACCCGGCCGACGGTGGTCCAGTCCCGCCACGAGATCCACGCCGCGGCGGCCGCGAGGACGATGAAAGTGACGGGGATGATGTGCACGGCTGCCACGGTGTGGTGGCCGCAGGCCCACTGGACCCCGGCGTAGGACAGTACCTGCATGAGCAGGGCGCTGATCGGCGCGCCCACGAGCCCGTACGCCAGCCCGAGGATCCCCGGCCAGCGATCGTATCGCGACAGCGCCGGCGGCTCAGAGGAAGTACGGGCTGACATACACGATCAGGAAGAAGGGAATCCAGCCCAGCACCGTGAAGTACCAGTACATGCTGTTGTCGGTGGTGTCCGGGTAGTAGTGCGGCGGCAGCTCCCGCTTCGCGAACATCACGCCGAGCCCGATGGTGTCGCCCACGTCCAGGAGGATGAGCGTCATGTGCAGGCCCACGACCAGCCAGGCGATCGATCCATAGGCCGTGGTGTCCCACCGCGTATTGATGGCCCACAGCTCGTACCAGCGGAGGACGAGGATCACGAGGCCAAGAAAGCCGGTGACGAACAGCCACCGGATGACGCCGGAGCGGTCGAGCTTCTTCGCGCTTTCCGCGGACAGGTACGACGGGACGAGGCTGACCAGCATCACCGCCATGTTGATCGACGGGATGAGAAGGCTGGGATTCGGCGTGCGCAGCGGTGGCCAGTGCGGCGTGCTCTGGCGGAGGTAGAAGTAGCTCATGCCCGTGAGCGCCATGGTCCAGCCCTCGATGACCATGAACGCGACGGTACCCCAGAACATGATGCACTTCGAGCCGAAGACGACCGTCGGCAGCCGGGAGACGTCGACCGATTCACGCGCGGATTCCATCAGGCCTCCCACACCACGAGCTCGCCCGTCTTCAGCTGCACGAGCTCCGGATGCTCGTCCTCCTTCCGCCCGCGGGCCCCGCCGGCGCCGGCGAAGACCGCGAGGCCGAATCCGCCGAGCACGGCGTACGGCGAGAAGATGGAACCGATGAACAGGACGGCCATGCAGCCCGCCATCATGAAAGGCCAGATGCTCTTGTCCGGGCTGTCCTGCCGGTAGAGCGGCCGCGCGTCGAGCAGAGAGGTGATGATCTTCTCCCGCCGGTCGGTGTGCAGGCCGGTGACCACCGCCGGGGTTCCAGGCTCCCACAGCGGCGATCGGCCGTGCACGACCGGCGGATGCACCCAGGTGTACGGCGGCGGGGGAGACGGCATCGACCACTCGAGGCCGGGGGCATTCCAGGGATTCGCGCCGGCCGGCTTGCCGCGCTTCCAGCTGATCACCGCGTTGACGGCGAACAACGCGACGCTCAGGGCGATCATGTACGCCCCGACGGTGGAGATCAGGTTCAGCGTGCCCCACCCCGCCGATTCCGGGTACGTGTAGATACGCCGCGTCATGCCGTCGAGCCCGAGCGCGTGCATCGGGAAGAACGTGGTATTCACGCCGATGAAGAACAGCCAGAAGTTGACCTTGCCCATCGTCTCGCTGAGCATCCGCCCGATGACCTTCGGGTACCAGTAGTAGAAGGCGCCGAGCAGCGGCATCACGGCGCCGCCGATGAGGACGTAGTGGAGGTGGGCGACGACGAAGTAGGTGTCGTGGACCTGCCGGTCGAACGGCACGGAGGCGACCATCACTCCGGTCACTCCACCGATGACGAAGGTGACGAAGAAGCCGAGGATGAAGAGCATCGGCGTCGTCATGCGGGGGCGGCCGGTCCAGATCGTGGCGATCCAGCAGAAGATCTGCACGCCGGTCGGGATGCTGACGAGCATGCTCGCCACCGTGAAGAAGCTCATCCCCATCTGGTGGCCCGGCGTGGCGAACATGTGGTGCACCCACAGCGCGAAGGCCACGAAGCCCGTCCCGACCATGGAGATGACGATCGCCGTGTAGCCGACGACCTTCCGGCGGCAGAAGGTCTCGACGATCGGCGTGATCATCCCCAGCGCGGGGATGAAGATGATGTAGACCTCGGGGTGGCCGAAGAACCAGAACAGGTGCTGCCAGAGCAGCG
>CAMLHT010000141.1 GCA_946479895.1 uncultured Gemmatimonadota bacterium
CTGCGCGACGCCGCGACGTGGACGCGGGGCGGTGAAACGGCGACGCCGGATCTCGCGACCGCCGATCTCGCGGTGAAGGGCATCCTCATGATCGAGACGCCCACCGCCTTCGCGCCGCAGGTCGCCGGAAGCTCCACGGTGCAGAACGCATTCGATCTTGCCGGCAACGGTATCGTGAACAATTCGACCGTCGCGGCCACGGCCTTGTTCACGGCGTTCCCGGCGACGACCAGCGCGACGACGACCGCGGCGAGCCTCGACTGGACGCCTGTTGCCGGCTCCGCCGCGACGAGCGGTGGCTTCGCGACCTTCAGCGGCAAGCTCGCCGCCGCGGTGGCGACGCCCCTCGCGAGTGGCAGTGGCGCCGTCGCCGGCACGAGCTACGTGGGTGCCGCGCAGCCCGGCGGGCCGAAATGGTGGGCGGGCTGGACGACCTACGCCCAGAAGTGATGATGCGAGCCTTCCTGGTCCCGAGCGTCGCCCTCATGGCGGCGCTCGGCGGCTGCCGCGAGGTGCGGGGCGGGGCGCCGGCGGAAGACACCTCGTATCGGACGCGGCCGGGCTATGTGATCGACAGCGTGAAGCCGCCCGAGATCGAGCTCGCCGAGTTCCGCGCCCGCGTCGGGCCGGCGCCCACCCGGTTCCACGATGGCGCGACCACCTTCGATGGACTGATGTCGGCCTTCGCCCGTGCGGTCGAAGGCAACGACAGCCTCGCGCTTCAGCGCATGCAGCTCGATGCCGCTGAATTCGCCTGGCTCGTCTATCCGTCGTCGCCGTACACGAGGCCGCCGTATCGCCAGTCGCCGGACCTCGCCTGGCTCCAGCTGCGCGCAGGCGACACCGGCCTGCGGCGTCTGCTCGCGCGCCGCGGTGGTGCCCCGCTCAGGATCGCCGGACACCACTGCGATCCCGAACCCGTCGTCGAAGGCGACAACCGCCTCTGGCGTCACTGCGCCGTGAACACGCTGCGCCAGTTGGGCGACACGGTGCGTGAACGACTGTTCGGCGTCGTCATCGAGCGCCACGGCCACTTCAAGTTTGCGTCGTACCAGAACCAGTACTGACGCTCAGCTGTTCCGCATCCTGATGTAGATGCTCGTGCCGGAGCCAGGCACGCTCTCCGCGCCGACCCGGCCGCCGTGCGCCTCGACGAGGTGGCGGACGATGGCCAGGCCGAGCCCGGTGCCGCCGTCCGCGCGGGAGCGCGACGGATCGGCGCGATAGAAGCGCTCGAAGATGCGACCGAGATGCTCGGGCGCGATCCCGATCCCGGTATCCCGGACGGCGATGACGACTTCGTCGTCCGCGCGGCGCGCCGAGACAGTCACGCTGCCGGCCGGCGTGTACCGGATGGCGTTCTCGATGAGGTTCGAGAGCACCTGGCGCAGCGCGGTGGGGTCGAACCGGACCGTCCGCGCGTCGGCTTCGATCTCGACCGAGAGCGACAATCCCTTTGCCGCCGCCGCTGGCCGGAAGACCGTGACGAGGTCGGACACGACCGTCTCGAGGTCGACGTCGGCGGGTTTCGGGGTCCACGCGCTCGATTCGTAGCGCGAAAGGTCGAGGAGGTCGTCGACGATGCGCTGCATCCGCGAAGTGTTCGCGGTGACCAGGTCCAGGAAGCGTTCCCGGTCGCGATCGCTGAGCGCCGGATCGCGCAGCGTCTCGGCGAATCCGCCGATCACCGTGAGCGGCGTCTTGAGCTCGTGGGACACGTTCGCCACGAAGTCCCGCCGCACGATCTCGAGCCGGCGGCGCTCGGTCAGGTCGAGGACGGCGAGGACGGCGCCTCCGGCCGGGAGCGGCCGGGCGGTGAGCGCGACGGTGCGCTCGCCGATCGCCGCTTCCACCGAATCGATCACGCCGCCCATGATCGCTGCGGACAGCGCCTGCCGGAGGGGAGCGCCAAGCGCCAGCGCCGTGGCCGCGAAGGGCAGGGGATCGGTGGTCGCGAAGAGCTGCCGCGCCGCCTCGTTCATGCGCACGACGGTCCCGCGCGCGTCCACGGCGACGATGGCTTCGTCCAGCGACTCGATGATGGCGACGAGACGTCCATCCTCGTCCGACATCTCCTGGAGCCTGCGACGCAGCTCGTCGGTCATCCGGCTCACGGACGCCGCGAGGTCGCCCACCTCACCGGATGCCATCAGCGCCGGCCTCCGACCGAGGTCGCCGGCGGCGATGGCGCGGGTGACGTCGCGCAATTCGACGATGGGCCGCGACACGTGCCGGGAGAACAGCGTCGCCAGCACGATCGCGCCGAGCAGGGCGATCAGCGACGCGACGATCACGTCGCGCCGCGCGCCCCTGACGATCTCGCTGAACCTCGATGTCCCGATCGACACCCGCACGAAGCCATGAGGATGGCGGATCGCGACGTACATCTCCTCGTCTCCCGCCGAGGCGCTGGACCGGATGGAGCGGCCGACGCCCGCGGCGCGGGCCTGGATCACCTCCGGCCGCGTCCCGTGGTTCTCCAGGCGGCGCAGGCCTTCCCCGTCGAATTCGCTGTCGCCCAGCACGACGCCGGTCGAGTCGATGAGGGTCACGCGTCGCTGGAGCGCCGCTCCCGCCCCATCGGCGATCGGCTCGGCCTCGGTGGGCCGCGTGCTCCACATGACGCCGACGAGTCTCGCTTCGCGGGCGAGCTCGTCCTCGGTATCCGCCGCCAGCCGGTCGGTCAGCCGCGTTCCGGCAAGCACCACGATGGCCGCCACCAGCGCGCCGATGACCACGAGCAGGCCGGCGAGCAGCCGGGTGGAGAGCCTCATCAGCTTCGGCCGTGGCCGGCCCGCAGGCGATAGCCGAACCCGCGCACGGTCTCCAACAGGTCGCCGGCCGACCCGAGCTTCGACCGCAGGCGCTGCACGTGCATGTCCACCGTGCGCGTCTGGATGTCGGGCGCCGCGTCCCACACGGATTCGAGCAGCTTCGCCCGGTCCTGCACGCGGCCGCGGCGTTCGGCGAGCAGGAGGAGGAGCTTGTACTCGGTGGCCGTCAGGTCGACCTCCTGCCCATCGACGCGGACGCGATGCTCGCCGCGGTCGATCTCGATCGGCCCGATCGCGATCACGTCGGCGCGCGTGTTCTTCGTCATGCGGCGAAGGATCGCGCCGACCCTCAGCACGAGCTCCTGGGGGCTGAACGGCTTGGTCAGGTAGTCGTCCGCGCCGAGCGCGAGACCGCGAATCCGGTCTTCCTCCTCCTTGCGCGCCGTCAGCATCAGCACCGCGATGTCCCTCGTGGCCGGCGTCGCGCGAAGCTCCTCCAGCACGTCGTACCCGGACTTGCCGGGGAGCATCAGGTCGAGGATCACCAGCGCCGGCAGCTCCTGCTTCGCCGCGCGCACCGCCTCGATGCCGTCCGAGGCGGTGGACACCCGGTATCCATGCTTGACCAGGTGATAGACGACGAGCGAGATGATGTCCGCCTCGTCGTCGACGACGAGGATGCGTTCACCGGCGGACGCGGGTGCTCCGCTCACGGCCGCCCCCCGTCCACGTGGCTCACTCTCCGCCTGCCCGCGCCGCGGCGAGTCGACCCTGCACCCGCGCGACGAGCATTTCCACGGCCACCGGATTGTGGCCCCCGCGCGGCACGATGACGTCCGCGTAGCGCTTGCTCGTCTCCACGAACTGGAGGTGCATGGGCTGCACGGTGGTGAGGTACTGCTCCAGGATCTCCTCCAGCGGCCGGCCGCGCTTCGCCATGTCGCGCTTGATGCGGCGGATCAGCCGGATGTCCGCGTCGGCGTCCACGAAGACCTTCACGTCGCAGAGATCCCGGACCCGCTGGTCGACGAACAGCAGGATGCCGTCCACGACCACCACATCGGTCGGCTCGACCCGCTGCGGGTCCGCTCGCCGCGTATGCGTGACGAAATCGTACACCGGCTTGTCGATCGGCTCGCGCCGGTGCAGGCGCGTCAGGTGGTCGATCAGCAGGTCCCAATCGAAGGCGTCGGGGTGATCCCAGTTGATGGCTTTCCGCTCCTCGAGGGAGAGGTGCGCGAAATTTCTGTAGTACCCATCCATGTCGATCGCGCACATCGAGCCGGCGCCGAGAGCCTTGAGGACGTTCTTCGCGACCGTGGACTTTCCGGAGCCGGACCCGCCGGCGATTCCGATGATCAGGGGCTGAGCGCTCATTGCGACTGACGTGAAGGAAGCTGCCGGGTCCGGCGCCGCTGGGAAAGCGATCGCGCTGTCACGATTCTGTATCACCGGGCCGCCTGCAAGCTCACCCGCCTTGCTCCGCCGAGCAATGCTGTCGACTCCCTCGACAGCCGCGCCCGCGCTAGCATTCCCTCGATGCGCCGACTGCTACTCCTTGCCCTGGGCCTGGGCTGCGCCCCGCCGGGGCCACCGGAATCAGCCCCGGGCCCGATCGTGTCCGGGCCCGCTGCTGCCGTACAGCCCTCGCCGATGCAGCCGCAGCGGCTGCGCGTCATCGGCACCAACGACTTCCACGGAGCCCTCGAGCCGCGGCCGGATGACGCCGACGCGATGCGCGGCGGCGCCGCCTACGTCGCCGGGGCCATCCGCGCCGCCGAGCGCGAGTGCCGCCAGCCCGAGTGCGTCACCATCCTCCTCGACGGCGGCGACATGTTCCAGGGCAGCCCGGCCTCGAACTTCGTATTCGGCCGCTCGGTCGTCGGGTTCTACAACTACATGGGGTACTCCGCCGCGGCCCTGGGCAACCACGAGTTCGACTGGGGCCAGGACACCCTCCGCGCGCTCATGCGCGCCGCCGCGTATCCCATCCTTGGCGCCAACGTCCGCTACCGCGATGGCCGCGACGTCCCCTGGATCCCCAACGACACCATCGTCCAGCGCGGACCGTTCCGCGTCGGCATCATCGGGGTTTCGACGGTCGAGACCCCGACCACGACGATCGCCGCCAGCGTCGCCGACCTCCAGTTCGCCGACCCCGCGCCGATCATCGACAGCATCGCGCCGAAGCTGCGCGAGCGCGGCGCCGACTTCGTGATCGTCATCGGCCACGTCGGCGCCCGCTGCGCGGCGGCGTGCGCCGGCGAGGCGATCGACATCGCCAACCGGATCACCACCAGGATCGACGCGGTCGTGAGCGGCCACTCCCACACCCGCGTCGACACCGAGGTGCGCGGCGTCCCCGTCGTGCAGGCCCGCTCCCGCGGCCAGGCGATCGAGGTCGTGGACCTGTACTCGTCGGGCGCCCCGCCGGCGCGCCAGATCCGCGAGCTCTACACCGATTCCATCACCGCCGACGCCGACGTGGCGAACATCGTCGCCGAGGCGAATCGTCATCTCGACCTCGTCGCGCCGCAGGTGAACCGCCGCGTCGCGACCATCGCCCAGACCATGCGGCCCGGCGCGCAGAACGCGCTCGGCAACCTGATCGCCGACGCGATGCGCGTGGTGGCCGGTGGCGACATCGGCATCATGAACTCGGCCGGCGTCCGACAGACGTTGCGCGCCGGGCCGGCGACCTACGGCACCCTCTTCGAGGTCCAGCCCTTCGGCAACAAGCTGGTGCGCGTTCGCGTGCGCGGCGCCGACCTGCGCGCGTACTTCGCGCGGGCGCTCGAGCGCGGCACCCCGAACTTCCACGTCAGCGGCGCGCGCATCGTGTACCACGCCGGCGCCACGCCCGGACTGGACAGCCTGACGGTTCTCGGGCGGCCCGTCGACGACCAGGCTACCTATACGGTCGTCCTCAACGACTTTTCGGCCGGCGGGGGCGACCGGCTCGGCTTCGGGTCGGCGGCCATCAGCACGATGCCGGCGAACATCGTCGACCTCGACGCCTTCATCGCCTATCTCTCGAGCCTGCCGCAGCCCGTCGTGCCACCGGCCGGCGATCGCGTCATCCGCAGACCATGAACCGACCTGACTCATTGCGCGTCTTCATCGACGCCCGCGGCGTCGACGTGAAGCCCGGCGCCACCGCCATCGACGCGGTCGAGGCCTATGACAGGACTCTCGCCCTGGCGGTGCGCCAGGGCGAGAAGATCCTGACCGACAGTCGCGGCCTCCCCGTCGACAGTGACGCGACGCTCGAATCCGGCGCCATCTTCCGCCTCGTCTCCCGCCGCGATCGCAGTGCCGCAGCAGACGCCGAGTAAGGCCGCGGCGCCGACCATCAGCCGCGAGATCCTGCGTCGGCTTCCGAAGGCCGAGCTGCACTGTCACCTGGATGGCTCGGTCCGCCCGCAGACGCTGATCGACCTGGGCCGCGAGCACAACGTCGTGATGCCGCGCGACGACGCGGCCGCGCTGGCCGGGTACATGCGCGTGGACGACGCGCGGAACCTCGACGACTACCTCGCGCGGTTCACCACGACGCTGGCCGTGATGCAGACGGCGCCGGCGATCGAGCGCATCGCCTACGAGCTCGCGGTCGATGCCGCTGCGGAAGGCGTCCGCTATCTGGAGACCCGGTTCGACCCGTCGCTCAACACCCGCGGCACCCTGCACGTCCACGAGGCCGTCGAAGCCTGCGTGGGCGGCCTCGCGCGCGCGGAACGGGAAAAGGGAATCGTCGGCCGCGCCATCGTCACCGCGCTCCGCAACAACCCGCCGAAGCAGTCCATGATGCTCTCGGAGCTTGCCGTGGCCTATCGCGGGAAGGGCGTCGTCGGATTCGACCTCGCCGGGGGCGAGGCGGGGAACCCGGCGGCCGATCACCGGGCCGCCTTCGCGAACGCCCGGCGGCACGACATGGCCTGCACCTGTCACGCCGGCGAGGGCGATGGGCCGGACTCCGTGCGCCAGGCCGTCCACGAGTGCGGCGCGAACCGCATCGGACACGCGACGCACCTCATCGAGGACGAGTCGCTGACGCAGTACGTCAATGACCGCCGCATATCGCTGGAGATCTGCCTGACGAGCAACGTGCAGACGAGGGCGTCCGCGAGTTACGGCAGCCATCCGCTCCGCGAGTACTTCGACCGGGGGCTCAACGTCGTGCTCAATACCGACAACCGCCTGATGAGCGGCGTGAATCTCACCGACGAATACCAGCACGCGGCCGACGATCTTGGCTTCACCTTCGACGAGCTCTGCGAGATCGCGATCAACGGATTCTCCAGCGCCTTCATCGAGTACGAGCGGCGGGAGCGGATGATCGCCGACGCCCGCGAGACGATGGCCCAGCTCAGGCGGGAGCTCCCGTCGTGATCGCGCCGTGGGGAACGGCGAGTGCGCGGCGGACGGCCGACGTCATTCGCTCGAAGATCGGCGCCGCGGCGCCCGACGCGGCGATCATCCTGGGGTCAGGCCTCGGCCGGCTGGCCGACCGGATCACCGATCGCGTCGCCATCCCGTACCACGACGTCCCGGGCTTTCCGCCGCCGACCGTCGTGGGTCATTCCGGGGCCGTCATCGCCGGAACGCTGGGCGATCGCCGCGTGGTGGCGCTGTCGGGCCGATTCCATATGTACGAGGGGCATGGCGCCGAGCTCGCCGGCTTCCCGGTGCGGGTGCTGCACGAGCTCGGGGCGAAGACCCTGATCGTCACCAACGCCGCCGGAGGGCTTCGCAGGACCTTCCGGCCCGGCGACATCATGCTGATCCGCGACCACATCAACCTCACCTTCCGGAATCCGCTCATCGGAGCGGTCGAGGCAGGGGAGGAGCGCTTTCCGGACATGTCCGATCCCTACGACCCGGACCTGATCCAGCTCGCCCGCGCGGTCGCCCGCTCGCAGGGCACGTCGATGGCGGAAGGCGTCTACTGCGCGCTCCTCGGCCCCACCTACGAGACACCGGCCGAAGTGAGGATGCTCCAGGTCCTCGGCGCCGACGCGGTCGGAATGTCCACCGTGCCGGAAGTGATCGTCGCCCGCGCCCGCGGGATGCGCGTGCTGGGGTTCAGCTGCATCACGAACCTCGCCTGCGGCCTGTCCGACCAGCCGATCACGCACGCCGAGGTACTCGAGACGACCCTCATTGCGGGGGACCGCATGTCGGCGCTGGTCGCGGAGATCGTGCGGCGCCTGCCCGAATGAAGGAAGGGCAGGCCTCGGTCGATGGGCGGGAGAACAGGAGATTCACCACAGCGAACACGGCGAGCACGAACTAAAAGCCGACGGGCGAGCAGTCAAATGCTCGCCCGTCGGCTTTCCACCGTGCTCTCCGTGTTCGCTGTGGTGAGCCTACCTTCTGGCCGCCGGCAGGCTCCGGATCCGCGCCTTGAAGTTCTGGAAGCCCTGCGAGTCGATCGTCAGCGTGCGCAGCACCGCCTGCGGAATCGTCGCGATCTTGGCCTTGGTGTCGGCGATGCGATCCTCTTCCGTCGGGTGCGACGCGAACCAGCCGTCCACCAGGCCCGGGTTGCGGGTGCGCGTATCGAGCAGGATCTGGAACATCTCGGGCACGCCTTTCGGGTGGATGTGGGCGCGGACCACGTTGTCGATGCCCACCTCGTCCGCCTCCTTCTCGTCATCGCGGCTGAACTTGGCGAAGATCGCCGAGCCCGCGGCGTTGATGCCGACCTGCGCCACCTGGCTGTTGCAGACGTTCGTGAGCACGCACGCCAGGCCGACGCCGATGTTGGCCGCGTTCATCTGCCCCATCTGCTTCACCGAGTGCCGCTTCACGACGTGGCCGATCTCGTGGCCGAGCACACCCGAGAGCTGGGAGAGCGTCTGCGTGTGCTCGATCAGGCCGCGGTTCACGTAGATGAAGCCGCCCGGCACCGCGAACGCGTTGATGCTCGGGTCGTTCACGATGTAGAAGGTCCACGGCAGGTCGCCCCGGTCCGTGAGGCGCGCGATCGAGTCGCCCAGCACGTTGATGTACCGGTTGGCCTCCGCGTCCTGGATGATCGGCAGCTGCTGGTTGATCTGCTGGACGTTCGACTGCCCGATCTCGATCTCCTGCTGGGTCGATACGCCGCAGGCGGTCGCGAAGACGGCCAGGACGACCAGTAACATTTTTGCTCTCATTGGCGTGCGCTCGTCTTGAATTGGTACGTGGATCAGTCCGGATCAGTCCGAGGCGGATCTGATCGACACTCGTGTTTGGCAAGACGTATTCCCACCCCTCGCCCCATCCCGAACTCCGTGAAGCTGCTCACCCTGGCGCGAGACCTCAAACGCAGGAAAGCCCGCGAGCGCCGTGGGTTGTTCGTCGCCGAGGGCGTACGGGCCGTCGAAGAGCTCGTCAGGTCCGCGCTCGAGATCGAGGGAATTCTCGTCGCTCCCCAGGTCGAGGAGGCCCCCCGTGGCGCGGCGCTCCTCGACGCGATCCGCTCGCGGGGACTGCCCGTCGAGACCGTCGCGGCGTCGGAATTCACCTCGGCGGCCGAAACCGAGTCTCCCCAGGGAATACTTGGCCTTGCTCGCATTCCCAGTACTACACTGGATGAGATCCAGAGGTCTGACTCGTTGCGGCTGTTGATCTTGGACGGCGTCCAGGACCCCGGGAACGTCGGCACGATCGTCCGGACCGCCGCCGCTCTCGGCGCCGCGGCGACCATCGCCCTGCCGGGAACCGTTGACCTCTGGAACGCCAAAGTCGTCCGTAGCGGGATGGGGGCTC
>CAMLHT010000142.1 GCA_946479895.1 uncultured Gemmatimonadota bacterium
AAAAAGAACCGGCGAGCTCGTCTGCTCGCCGGTTCTTTCTTTCCCGTTGGGCCTGGACTCAGGCTTCCTTGACCTCGGAGGCCGCCTCGGGCGCCGCCGCTCCCGGCTTCCGCTGCGACCAGTTGGGGCGCGGGGCGGGCGGGCGAGCCCGATCAGCCAGCAGCTGCTCGTAGTACGCGATGACACGAGTCTTCAGCTTGGCTTCCGTTTCTCCTTTCTCGCTTCGGAAAGCCGCATATCGCTGGTTCTCTCCGGAAACCTTGACCCACCACCACAGGGTGCCGGGCGTCGCCGGGGACGGCCCGCGTTCGCAGAGGAACTCCTTGCCTTCGCTTTCGAATTGGAACTGATTCACAGCCGGACCTCGAGAAGAGATACCGGAACCTAGCCGGAGGACCGCCGTGACGGGCTAAAGTGACCATCCAATCACTTGCCCGGGCGATCCCCCTCTCCCCCAATCCCCTTATCCCTCCATCAATGGCCTACGTCGTCGTCGAAATCACCGTCAGGGATCCGGACACTTACCGGAAGTACATGGCCATGGCCCCCGAGTCCATCGCGAAGTACAAGGGACGCTATGCCGCCCGCGGCGGCACCTACGAGGCGCTCGAGGGCGACTGGAACCCGCAGCGCTTCGTGATCCTCGAGTTCCCGACGGCTCAGGCCGCGCGGGACTGGTGGAACAGCCCGGAGTACAGCGAGGCGCGGAAGATCCGGCAGAGCTGCGCCGACGCGCGCATGCTGCTGGTGGACGGGCCGGCATTCGACCCCTCGAAGGGCTGACATGGCGCGCTCGCACCTCGCCCGCGTCCGGAAGCTCTGCCTCTCGCTCCCCGAGGCGATCGAGGTCGAGGCCTGGGGCGCGCCCACGTTCCGCATCGGCAAGATCTTCGTGATGTACGCGGCCGCGGGCAACGAGCACCACGAGGGCCGCGAAGGCATCTGGGTGAAGACGAACTCGTTCACGCAGGACCTGCTCGTCCGCGGCCAGCCCGCGCGCTACTTCTCGCCGCCCTACGTCGGGCCGAGTGGATGGACGGGCGCCTACCTGGACGAGGGCACCGACTGGATCGCCGTCACGGAGCTGATTCGCGACGCCTACCGCGCCACCGCGCCGAAGCGGCTCGCCGCGCTCGTGCCCGAGGATGACGCCGCGCCGCCAGCGGCTTCGCCGCGCGGGGCCGCGCGAACGCAGCGCGCCTCGGGGAAAAAGTCTGCGAAGAAGGCCGCGCCGAAGAAGTCCGTGGCAGGTAAGAAGCCCAGTGCGCGGAAGAAGACCCCGGCCGGGAAGAAGCGCGCCGCGAAGAAAGGCGCCAAGAAGAGACCGTGAGGATCCGCGAAGCGGGGCCCGCTGACGCCGACGCCATTCGGGCGATCGTGTCCGAGACGCTCGCGGAATTCGGCTTCGGAGTCGAATCGTCCGGCACCGATGCCGATCTCGCCGACGTTCCGCTGAGCTACCAGGACCGCGGCGGAGTCTTCCGCGTCCTCGTCGACGAGGAGGACCGGATCGTCGGCTGTGGCGGGCTCTATCCGCTGGGACCGGGCGTCGTCGAGCTGCGCAAGATGTATTTCCGCCCCGCGATCCGCGGCCAGGGCCTCGGTCGCGCGCTGCTCGATGACTTGCTCGGCGAAGCCCGGCGTCGGGAATTCACGCGCATCGAGCTCGAGACGGCCTCGAACCTCACCGCCGCCATCGCGCTCTATCAGCGCGCGGGCTTCGTCGAGACGGACGGAGACCGGCACTCGTGCCGGTGCGATCGCACCTTCGCCCTCGATCTCCACTGACCCGCCGCCCGCACTGGCTGCTCCTCGCGCTGCTCGCGATCACCGTCGTCTACGGATCGGTCGCGACCTGGAAGCGAAGCCATCGGCCCGGCGGTCGCTGGGTCGGCCGCACCGATTGCGCCTGGCTCGGCGAGCCGGTGATGACGATCCGGCCCGGGCTCGCCCGCTCCGAGTCGATCGCGACCGTCGCGCACGAGGCGGTCCACGTCGAGGAATGCCGGGCGCTCGGTCCCGTTCGCTACCGGTGGAATACGCTGTTCGCCTCGTCGAACCTGCGGCTCGAAGCTCCCGCCTACTGCGCCGCCGGTCGCGTGCGCTTGCGCCTCGGGTGGAGCCCGGCCCTCGTGCGGGAGACCATCGTCGACGACATGCTGGCCGCGATGGCCGACGGGGTTGATTCCGTCACCATCGCGGCCGCCCTGCGCGAAACCTGTCCTGACGTCGTCGCGACCGCGCGCTGACCTCAGGGCCGCGGCCAGACGTTGTCCGCGGGAGCCCGGTCGGGGAACCTGCCATTGGGGTCGAGCGTGATCTTCGTGATCGGCCTGCCGAAGTCCAGCGTCGCCGCGTAGGTCCGGCTGCCCCCGAACCAGACGTCCACCGGGTAAGTCACGATCGCCGTGTTGGCGTCGAGCATGCGCGCCGCCGGCATCGCGCGCGCGGTGCCTGATCCTCCGAGATCGACGCGAAGGACGATCGGAGACGGCATCTCGCCATCCTGGCGCACCGTGACGGTCGCCCGCGTGCCGTCCATCGCGACGCCCTGGATGGACCCGTCCACCGTCGCCGTCTCGAACAGCCAGTAGTTCCAGAACCAGCTCAGGTCCCTCCCGAGCGCGCGGTTCATGAAGAACATGTAGTCCCATGGCGAGGGGTGCTTGAAGCGCCAGGCGCGCCCCCACTCCGCATGCGCGCGCTGCACCGCGCTGTCACCGACGATGCCGCCCAGCATCGAGAGCATCAGCGGCGTCTTGCCGTAGGTCGTGAAGCTGTACGACGACGGGCCGGCGTAATTCGCGTTCCACATCATCGGCGACTCGGACTCCCCGAGCTGCGCGGCTGAGCGCCCGTAGCTCTGGCCAAGTCCATCGAAGAGGGCGGGCATCGCCGGTCCGGTGAAGGGCGGCGCGCTCGCCGCGTTGCCGCCGCGGCCCTGGGTCACGCCGAGCGCCCGCGAGTCGGCGCCCGAGGGGATGTTCATGTACTGGTTGAATCCCTCGTCCATCCACCCGTACCACGTCTCGTTGTTGCTCACCGTCATCGGCCACCACTGGTGGCCCGCCTCGTGGTCCGCCGCGCCCTGGTTGGAGTTGATCACCATCGGGTACTCCATCCCGGCGCTCGGCCCATCCTGCAGCGTGAACTGCGGGAATTCGTAGGGGAACCAGAGCTTCGAGTAGAACTCGAGCGCATGGCGCGCGATGGGCCCCGCGTTGCGATAGAGGCTGGTGTCACCAGGCAGGTAGACCATGTGGATCGGGATGCGGCCCTTGCCGGGAATCGTCGCCCGCGTCGCCGCCCAGACGTACTTCTTCGCGGTCGCCCAGGCGAAATCGTTCACCGTGTCGGCCACCAGGTGCCACACCAGTCGGTCGCCGTTCGCCGTCGCCTGACCAGGGCCCACCTCGTCCGCGCCGACGATCGTGGTGATGGCATCGGAGTCGAGGACGCGGGCGAGCCGCTCGCGCGCCGTCGCCGTCAGCACTTCCTCGGGGTTCTGGAGCACGCCGGTGCCGCTCACGATCCACCCCGCCGGCACGTCGATGCGCACGTCGAACCGGCCGAAGTTGTTGTAGAACTCCGAGGGACCGAGGTAGAGCTCCGGGTCCCAGCCGCGCAGGTCATCGTAGACCGAGACGCGAGGATACCACTGCGTCGGCTGGTAGAGCGTGTCGCCCCACCGCTGCGCCATGCGATGGGCGTAGCCGCCCGGCGCGCCCGGAACCTTGTGGTTCCACTCGATCTCGAGCGTCGCGTTCTCGCGCGGCGCGATGAACTTCGAGAGGTTCACCCGGGCGACCGTCGAGCGCAGCCCCGTCACGAACGGACCGCCGGCCGCGGCGGGCGCGCCACCGCCGCGCCCCTGGGGCGCCGGGGGCGTCAGGCTCACCTCCTGGCCGTTCACCACCATGCGCGTGATGATCATCCCGTCCGTCATCTCCGACGGCACCCATGGCGCCGCCCGCGGGACGTTGAACAGGAAGTGATTCATGTCCAGCCGCAGGCCGATCTGGCGCAGCGTGTCCGGGCTGCTGTTGCGGATCACCACCGTCTCGCGGCCTGTCAGCCGCGACGTCGCGGGATCGAGCCGCACGTTGATCGTGTAGTCGGTCCGGAGCTGCCAGTAGTTCCGTCCCGGGCGCCCTGACGAGTCCCGTGTGCCCGCGTTGAACGCGCGCTGGATGACGGGCGTCATCGGAATGTTGCGCTGGATCGCGCGGTCACTCCGGCCGGCCGCTGTCGCCAGGGTGCTCGATGATTCCGGCGTGGACTGCAGGGCGGTGGTGCAGGCGGCTACCGCAAGAATGCTCGCGATCGCGATCCGTTTCATGGTCTGGAGGGGTGTGAGGCTGGAGCGGTAAGGGTTGCGCAGGGTTATTCTATCATTGGATAGCCGATCGAGCCCGGAATTTTCAGGATGCCGCACAGAATCGGATCTTTGCCACGATCACTCGCCCGGGCTATCGGGGGTCTGCCGATCCCCCAGCGGGCCGCGGCACATCCGCCATCCGTGGTGATCCGGACGCCCGATCATCCCGTCGTCTCCCATCCGATGGTCGAGCGCCCGCACCCCGCCATTCCCAACCGGCCGGCGGCCTTCGCCCCGGCACATCTCGATGCCAGGCTCCCGGGCCGGCGGACGGTTCCCATGAGTGTCGCGGGGCGCCTCGGGTCGGTTCCGGCCGGCATCGCGAGCCGTCTGGGGGGCATCGGGAGGCGCTGATCCCGTTGCCTCCGCCCTGTGAGGCTCGTCACAACCGGGCAGGACAATAGGAGACCCACCTTCCTGGAGCGACGGTCATGATGCGCAGCGTGTGGGCAGTTCTCGCGGGCTTCATCCTCATCGGCATCCTCGGCTTCGGCACCGACGCCATCATGCGCGCCATGTCTCCCTGGGCCTTCGACGCCAGCGGCGGCACCAGCAACCTGCCGATCCTGCTCGTCTCGATGCTCTACTCGGCCGTTTACGGCGTGGTGGGCTGCTACGTGACCGCGCGGCTCGCGCCGTCGAACCCGATGAAGCACGCGATGATACTCGGCGTTATCGGCGTCTTCGCCGCCGGCGCGGCCAATTACGCCGTCTGGGGTCACGTGCCGAACTGGTTCGTGATCATCAACGTCCTGCTGGTGCTGCCGCTCGCGTGGCTGGGCGGCCGGCTGCGCGAGAACGAGATCGCGGCCAGGGCGTAGCTCCGAAGGGCGAAGGGCGGGGGAAACCCTTTCGCGGGGTTCTGCATCTAACTCGCGTTCCAGATCGCGGAAGAAAACCCCGTAGCGCGCACTCGCGTAGAGCCACACGTTCGCATCCAGCCCGTCGCGCTCGTCCCTGGCCCCAGGCCCCAGCCCCTGATCCGGTGTCCACACGTCGCCTGCTGTCACTCGTCGCCCTCGTCGCCGCCGCGCTGACCGGGCGGGATCTCTCCGCGCAGACCACTGACGTCATTCGCGGCCGCGTGATCGGCCCCGACAGCCAGCCCGTGATCGGCGCGACCGTCACCGCCACGTCGATCTCCGGCAACGTCTCGCGCAACACGCGCACCGACCGGAATGGCAACTTCTCGATCTCGTTCCCGAACGGCGACGGCGACTACATCGTCGCCTTCGCGGCGATGGGCTACGCGGGTCGCCGCTTCCAGGTGAAGCGGACGGCGGACCAGGAGGTGCTGCTCGCCGACGCGAAGCTCCAGCGCAGCGCGGTGACGCTCGACGCGATGAAGGTCGAGCAGCCCCGCCAGCGGCCCGGGCGAAACGACGCGCTCAGCTCGGACATCAGCGGCACGGAGCGTGGCCTGGGCGGCGGCCTCCTCGGCCTCGACCAGATGGGCGACCTCGCGGCGATGGCCGGATCGCTTCCGGGCTTCAGCTACATCCCGGCCGGCGCCGAGGGTGCCGGAGGATTCTCTGTGTTCGGCCTCGACCAGACGCAGAACCTGACGACGCTCAACGGCATGCCGTTCGGCGGCGACGGGCTCCCGCGCGATGCCGCGGTCTCATCGTCGGTCTCCACGTCGCCCTACGACGTCGCCCGCGGCGGATTCAGCGGCGGCGCGATCAACCTCCGCACGCGCAGCGGCAACAACTTCATCCGCCGGTCGCTGAGCTTCGTCGGCCAGGCGCCTCAGGCGACGTGGACCGACGCCACCGGCCGCGCCTCGGGCGCGCAGCAGACGATGGGATCGCTGGGCGGCACGATCTCCGGGCCGATCCGCTTCAACAAGGCCTACTACTCGGTGTCGGGCCAGTTCAACAACACCACGCGGGACCTGCTCTCGCTCATGAGCCAGAGCCCGGCCTCGCTCCTGACTTCCGGCCTCGCGCCGGACTCGGTGCGCAATTTCAACGAGCAGTTCATCACGCCGGGCAGCACGCTGACCGGCATTCCGCAGACGACCCCGCGCGTCCCGGGGAGCAACCTGAATCGCAGCGGCTCGTTCGTCGGCGCCCTCGACTTCACGCCGCCGACGTCCAACACCGGCGCGGCGTACAACCTGACCTTCAACGGCAACTTCGACCGGAACACGCCCGCGTTCCTCAATTCGCTCGACCTCGCGTCCCGCGGCGCCGAGCAGACGCGCTGGGGCGCCGGGCTTCAGGGCCGCCACAACGCCTACTTCGGCTTCGGCGTGCTCACCGAGACGTCGCTCGGCGTCGGGGCGTCCGGCAGCGAGATGGATCCCTATCTCCGGATGCCGGCCGGCACCGTGCGCATCAGCTCCGACCTCGGCGGCGCCGCGCCCGTGGTTCGCAACGTCGGGTTCGGCGGCAACCAGGGCCGCTCCTCGACCAGCGCGCTGAACCAGTCGTTCGCCAACACGCTTTCGTGGTTCAGCCGCAACAACAAGCATCGCCTCAAGATGACCACCGAGCTGAATTACTCGCACAGCTCGAGCAGCTCGTTCAACAACGAGTTCGGCACGTTCAGCTACCAGTCGCTCGCCGACCTCGCGACGAACACGCCGTCCTCGTACAACCGCCAGCTCACGCCGCGGAACACGTCCATCGGCAACATCGTGGGCGGATGGTCGCTGGGCGATTCGTACCGTCCCAACCAGGATCTCCAGGTCCAGTACGGCATCCGCGTCGACGGAAATCATTTCACCACCCTGCCGACCCGCAACGCGGCCGTCGAGTCGACCTTCGGCGTGCGGAACGACAAGGTGCCGACGCCGTTCTACTTCTCGCCGCGCATCGGCTTCACGAAGACGCTGGGCACGGCTCCCGAAGTCATCGCCTTCGACGGCATGTTCCGCGCGCCGCGCATGGTGATCAACGGCGGCGTCGGCGTGTTCCAGAACTGGGCGAACACCGGCACGCTCTCGCAGGCCATCGCCAACAACGGCCTGCCGAGCGGCATCCAGCAGCTCAGCTGCATCGGCAGCGCGACCCCGATTCCCGACTGGGACGCGCTCATGGGCAATCCCGAGAGCGCCCCGAGCGTGTGCGCCAACGGCGTCGGCGCGTCGGAGTTCGCGAGCACGTCGCCGAACGTGACGCTCTTCGCGCGGGATTTCGTCTCTCCGCGCTCCATCCGGTCGAACCTCGCGTGGCGCGGTTTCCCGTTCAACGGACGGTTCTCGTCGTCGGTGAGCGGCCAGGCGTCGTACAACCTGAACCAGCCCGGCAGCTTCGACCTCAACTTCGACCCCACGACGCGATTCACGCTGGCGAACGAAGGGGGCCGGCCCGTCTTCGTGCAGCCGACGAGCATCGTGCCGTCGAGCGGGTTGATCTCCTCGCGTGACGCCAAGGTCTCGAACGCCTTCAACCGCGTGACCGAGATGCGCTCCGACCTGACGTCGCACAGCGAGCAGCTCCAGGTCTCGCTCTCGCCCTTCCGGTGGAGCTACAACTGGCGCTGGAACCTGAGCTACACGCTCCAGAACACGCGCGACGAGATCCGTGGGTTCTCGAGCACCGCCGGCGATCCGCGCGAGAAGGCGTGGGGCCGGAGCAGCTTCGACGCGCGCCACGACGTCCGGGTTGGCCTGAGCTACCTGTTCTTCGGCGCGCTGAACGTGAACTGGAACCAGAGCTTCCGGTCCGGCACGCCGTTCACGCCGATGGTCTCCGGCGACGTCAACGGCGACGGCTACCTGAACGATCGCGCCTTCGTGTTCGACCCGGCCGCCGCCGGCACCGATCCCGCCGTGAAGACGGCGATGGAATCACTCCTCGCCAGCGGCCCTGACGCCGCGCGTGAATGCCTCGGGTCGCAGCTCGGAAAGCTGGCCGCGCGGGCCAGCTGCCAGGGCCCGTGGACGACGAACGCGTCGCTGAGCATCAGCCTCGACCCGGTGAAGACGCGCCTGCCGCACCGCATGGGGCTGAGCTTCAGCGTCTCGAATCCGCTGGGGGCCGCCGACATGCTGCTCCACGGGGAGGACGACATGCGTGGCTGGGGCCAGGCGCCGCAGCCCGACAACACCCTCCTCAGCGTGCGCGGGTTCGATCCCGCCACGCAGCGCTACACGTACGAGGTGAACCAGCGCTTCGGCTCGACGAGCCTTCAGCAGACGCTGGCCCGCAACCCGGTGCGCATCGTCATGCAGGCGCGCTTCGACGTCGGCCCGACGACCGAGCGCCAGCTCCTCACCCAGCAGCTCGACCGCGGTCGCTCCATGGTCGGGGCCAAGGTGACGGAGCAGGTCTGGAAGAACCAGTACAGCCGCGGGCCGGTCTTCAATCCGCTGGCGTCGATCCTCACCCAGGCCGACTCGATGCAGCTCACCCGCGAGCAGGCCGACAGCATCGCGTCGCTGAACCGCTGGTACACGATCCGGCTCGACTCGATCTGGACCCCCATCGCGAAGACGCTCGCCGACATGCCGAAGGATTACGACCAGGACGAGGCGTACGCCCTGTACCGCCAGGGTCGCGAAGCCTCGGTCGACCTGCTGATCCAGATCGCCCCGGACGTGCGCCGGATGCTGACCTCCGCACAGCAGCGGAAGCTGGGCTTCCTGGCCCAGTACCTCGATACGCGGTACCTCGCGTACGTCCGCTCCGGCACGGCCAGCGGCGGTGGCTTCGTCTCCTTCGGGGGCCCGATCGGCGCCGCCGTGATGATGGAAGCGTCGGCCGCGGGCGGCCAGATGGTCATCATCCGGTGAGTCCGTACGGCTTGCTGTCGGCTCGGCTCCTGGCTGTCGGCTATCGGGTCCGGCTCTCGGCTCTCGGCTATGGCTATCGCTCGCTGATAGCCGCCGGCCCAGCCCACAGCTGGGCCGATAGCGATCTTCGACGGCAGTCTCCCCGCATGGTCCGCTCGGTAGTGGCGCGGAACTGAACTGCAGAGACGGAAACCCCTCTCGCTTGGTACAAAGACAAGAAAAAGGCATTTCAGCCTCTTTCCGTTTCGTTCCGCGCGAAAAGAGGGGCGGACCAGGGCTGGAGAAGAGCCCGCGCGCTCCAAGGGCAGTCTCCACGCACGGTCCGCCCGGTGGTGCCGCGGAACTGAACTGAAGAGACGGAAACGCCAGCGCGGCCGCGGCGGACCCTGACCTGGCAACCTCCGC
>CAMLHT010000143.1 GCA_946479895.1 uncultured Gemmatimonadota bacterium
CGAGGCGGGCCTCGATGGACTCCGGTCCGTCGCTGGTCGCGAGCGCCACGGCGTGCGTCGAATCCGCTCGCGGCTCGAGACCGGTGACCCGGACGCCCTCGCGGACGCACACTCCGGTGGCGCGGGCTCGATCGACGAGCACCTTGTCGAGCACCTCGCGGCGCACGGACAGCCCGCGAGGCCGGAACGGCGTGTATCCATGAGCGGCCAGGAATTCCCCGTGGATCGTCGCTCCGTTCGGCGCGCGAACCACCACTCCGGCGAGCTGCGCAGCTCCGGTCGCCTCGACCTCGGCAAGGGCGCCCATCGCGTCGAGGATCCGTGACGCCTCCGGGCTGAGATACTCGGCGCACGGCTTGGGACGCGGGAAGCGGGCGCGATCGACGAGCACGACGTCCACTCCCTCGCGGGCCAGCGCCACGGCGGTGGACGTTCCCGCGGGACCACCGCCGACCACGAGCACCTCGCACCGTCGCGTCGTCATGCGAGGCCGCGGGAAAAAAGCGCGGCGGTCAGTGCGCCGACGACCGTCGCGAGAAGGTTCACGAGGTCGTTGCCCATGAAGGACAAGCCGCCGGCAGGGCGGGTGGGCGATCCACAGGTATGCACTCGCATCTCCGTCGGTGCATCGCAGGCATCGCACCACGAGCGTCGCTGGGCGAGCGCGCCGAGGATCGAGTCGGCGAGCGAGCCCGCGAGCCCTCCGGCGACGACGCCGCCGAGCATCGCCGCCTGCCAGCCGACCGCGAGGGCGGCGACCCCGACGAACAGCGCGCCGGCCAGGGACGCGAGCGACCCGGCCCAGGTCACGCCACCGGATTGGCCGATGTCCAGCCGTCGCCAGGTGATGATCGACCGTGGCTCCTGTCCGACGAGCGTCCCGACCTCCGTGGCCCAGGTGTCCGCCGCGGAGGCGGCGAGGCTTCCCGCGGCGGCGGCTTCGAGCAGCGGGAGGTGATGCGGCCAGGCGATCGCCGCGAGGGCGGCGACCGTGAACGCCAGCCCGTTCGACAGCACCTGCCAGGCATCGCGGGCCCCGGGCTTGTCGACCATCCCCGCCGTGCGCTCGAACTTGCGCCGGCGCCCGAGCCGGGACAGGAGGGTCGACGAGACGAAGTACAGGACGAGGAGGATCGCCCACGACCAGCCGGCGGCGGCCGCAACCGTGCCGGTCACCACCGCGGCGGCGGCGCCGCTTCCGGAGAGCGACCGCGCCCGCCGCGCGATGACCGCGATCACGACGGCGGCGATGGCGCCAAGGGTCACCCGGAGCGCGAGACTCATCGTGTTAACTTTGTCCGCGCGCGGCGGATGCCCTCGCGCGCCATCATCGCTTCAGCTTTCTCGCCGGACTTCATGCTCGCTACGGTAGACGCGCTCCTTCCCCTCAGTTTGCTCGAAGCCGTTCGCAACGTCGATACGCCGGCCGATTCCTTCGAGGCCGAGTACGTCGACGAGCTGCGGAACAAGCGGTTGGGGCTCAGCGACACGATCTACTCCCAGATCCGGCGTCATACGGAAGCGGTCAAGCGGAACAAGCGGATTCCCCAGGAAGAAGCGATCGCGCTGGCGAAGCTCATCGGACGCCGGCCGGATGCGGAAGCGATCTTCCGGGCTGCCGGAAAGTACCTCGCCCGCGAATCCTATTTCACGATCTCGCCGGTCACCCGCCGCATGATGCGCCTCCTGCCGGCGGCGATGGCCCGGCCGATCGCGTTCAAGCGGGCGAAGCGGATCACCAGCCGGTACCTCAACGCGTCGGTGCGTCGCGTGGGCAACTTCCTGCTGCTCGAGGTGCCGCGATCCGTCACGCTCGACACGGCGCCTTCGGGGATCGGGTGCGTGTACTACGAGTCCACGATCAAGGAGCTCCTGCGGATGCTCATCGGCAGCATCGGGTCGGTCGAGCACGTGCGCTGCGAGAGCCGCGGTGAAGGCACCTGCGAATGGCGCGCGGACTGGCGCACTTTCGACCGGTCGGCGGGCCTGGAATGACGACCCCCGCAACCGGGCAGACCATGCTGTCCCTCTCGATGCTTCCCCGGATCCAGGCCGAGCTGGCGAGCCAGTCGCTCGACGGCTGGCTGCTCTACGACTTCCGCGGCACCAATCCGATCTCCGGCGGACTGCTGGGCGTGGAGGGGCTGGCCAGCCGCCGGATGTTCGCCTGGATCCCGGCGACGGGCACGCCAGTCGCCGTGATGCACGCCATCGAGCCCGGCCCGTGGCGGCACTGGCCGGCGGAATGGGACCGCGAGATCTACTCCTCGTGGAAGACGCTCGAGGCGACGCTCGCGAAGCTCGTCCGCGGCAAGCGAGTGGCGATGGAGTACTCCGAGGGGGACGCGGTCCCGTACCTCGACCGGATTCCGGCGGGCGTGATCGAGATGGTGCGCGCGGCGGGCGCCGAAGTCGTCACCTCCGGCCAGCTCGTCTCCCGGTTCTATGCCGTGTGGACGGCCGAGAACATCGCATCGCACGAGCGGTCGGCCGAGCTCATCGCGAAGATCGCGCGCGACGCGTTCAAGGTGATCGGCGAGCGGGCGCGGTCGAAATCGCCGGCCACCGAATACGAGATGATGCAGTGGATCCTCGCCCGGTTCAGGGAGAGCGGCCTCGAGACCGACCATGGCCCGAACGTCTCCGCCGGGCCCAACTCGGCGGATCCGCACTACGAGCCGACCGCGGCGAAGGCGCGCACCATCGGTGAGAACGAGATCGTGCTGATCGACCTGTGGGCGACCGAGAAGCCGGGCCATCCGTACGCCGACCAGACGTGGATGGCGAGCGTCGGGAAGCCCGGCGCGAAGGCGATGGAGGTCTGGACCGCCGTGCGCGATGCGCGCGACGCGGCGATCGCCGTGGTCGTCGAGAATGCCGCCAGGCACAATCCGATTGCCGGAGCCGTGGCCGACGACGCCGCCCGCAAGGTCATCACCGACCGCGGTTACGGCCGGTACTTCACGCACCGCACCGGCCACTCCATCGACGCGAGGGAGCTGCATGGCTCGGGGCCGCACCTCGACAACCTCGAGTCGCGCGAAGAGCGCCTCCTGATTCCCGGGGTCGGTTTCTCGATCGAGCCCGGCATCTACATCGCCGGCGAGTTCGGCATGCGGAGCGAGGTGAACGTCTACATGACCGAGGATCGCGCCGTGGTCACCCCGGGGGAGTACCAGCGCGACCTCTTCGTCGTCTAGCGGAGCGGCGCGCAGATTGCCCTTGGGACGGGGCAGAATGATGCCTTCCCGCCTTGCCCTGACCTGTGCCGCGATGCTGATCGCCGGGGCCTGCTCGGACCATCGGGAGTCGGCCGAGGCCGCTTCGGTGACGCGCTCGGATTCGGCCGGCGGACTCGTGATCGCGCCGAGCAGCCCGTACAAGCCGACCGGCGTCGAGGCATCGACCGCCCTCGTCGTCACGCTGGTGGGTGACTCGACGGCGCCGGCCCGATCGACGGCCGGCACCTGCCCGAGCGGCGGAGCGCCCGAGACGGTCTTCTGGCTCGACGGCATTCGCGAGGGAAAGCCGCTGCCCAACGAGCGGCGGTACGACCTGGTCAACGGCGAATGCGGGCTTCAGCCGCGCATCCAGGCGACCGTGATCGGCGGGGGGATCAACGTCTTCAACGACGCCGGCGAACACCGCCTCGTCTTCATTCGCGCCGGGACGACCGACACGCTCCAGACGATGCCGTTCTCGATGGCCGGCTCGGTGGTGGCGACCGATCGGCTGACGAAGACCCCCGGCGTGGTCGAGGTGCGGTGCGCGCAGCATCCCGCCGAGCGCTCGTACATCGCCGTCTTCGACCATCCGTACTTCGGCGTCGCGTCGAGCGGCGACAAGATCACGCTCGACGCCGTGCCCCCGGGCGATTACCGCGTGATGACGTGGCACGAGGGGATGCCGGCGCCCGTGGCCGTGTCGACCACCGTCGGCACGACGGGCCAGACCGAGATCATCGTCCGCTGACCTGACGGCCGGCTCGCGCCGGCCTTGCGGTTACGCTGGCAGTCCGGCGCGATTCAGCCGCGCGTAGACCCCGTCCCTCGCCATCAGGTCGGCGTGGCGGCCGGATTCCACGATCGCCCCGTGCTCGAGCACCAGCACGCGATCGGCCCGGCGCACCGTGCTGAGTCGGTGCGCGATGATGAGCGTCGAGCGGTTGCGGAGCAGATCTTCCATGGCGGCCTCGATCAGGCGCTCGCTCTCGGTGTCGAGGCTCGAGGTGGCCTCGTCGAGCACGACCACCGCCGGATCGCGGAGAAACACACGCGCGATGGCGATGCGCTGCCGCTGGCCGCCGGAGAGCTTGATGCCTCGCTCGCCGATCGTGGTCTCGAAGCCCTGGGGCAGCCGCTCGATGAACTCGACCGCATGGGCAGCGCGGGCCGCGGCGATGATGTCCTCGTCGGTCGACGGCGGTCCCCCGGTCGTCGGTCGCGCGTAGGCGATGTTCTCCCGCACGGTGCCGCTGAAGAGCGCGGGGTCCTGCGGGACGATGCCGATGGCTCCGCGGAGATCGGAAAACGACATCTCGCGCACGTCGATGCCGTCGAGCAGCACTCGCCCGCGGGTGACGTCCCAGAAGCGCGGCAGGAGGTTGGCGACGGTCGTCTTGCCGGCGCCCGACGGACCGACGAGCGCGACGACTTCCCCGGGCCTGATCTCGAACGAGATGTCGCGGAGGACTTCCGGCAGCCCGGCCCCGTAATGGAAGCCGACGCTCTCGAACTGCACGTGCCCGCGCACCGGCCGGACCAGCGGGCGCGGCGCCGCCGGCTCCGCAACATCGGACCGGATTTCGAGTAGCTCGAACACCCGCTGCGCGGCGCCGATCGCCTCCTGATAGTTGCCGAAGAGCGATGCCAGCGAGCCCACCGACGCCGCGACGGTGATCGCGTACAGCAGAAACGACACGAGAGCGCCGGCCGTCAGCGCCCCCGACACCACGAGCTCGCCGCCCTTCCAGAGGACGGCCACGACACCGGCGAAGGCGATGAAGCCGACGAGGCCGAAGAACGCGGCGCGGATCCACGCCCGCCTGATCGCGGCGTCCACCACCGCCGCGAGGCGCGATCCGAACACCTGCGCCTCATGGCCCTGCCGGTGGAAGCTCTGCACGGTGCGGATCTGCGACAGCGCCTCGTTGGCGCCGGCCATCGCGTCGGCCACGCGATCCTGCACGCCGGCGCTCGCGCGGCGCAGCTTCCGGCCGAAGAAGAACGCGATGCCCACCACCAGCGGCACCACGGCGAGCGTCGTCCCGGTCAGCTCCGGATGCGTGACGGTGAGCAGGGTGATCCCGCCGACGAGGAAGAGCGACTGGCGCGACAGCTCCGAGATCCAGGTGCTGAGCAGCGACTGGAGCAGCGTCAGGTCGGACGACAGGCGGCTGGTGAGGTCGCCCGTCCGGTGCTCCGTGAAGAACCCGGGCGAGAGCTGGACGAGGTGCGCGTAGACGTCCTCGCGAAGCTTCGCGATCACCCGCTCCGTCGTCGACGTGAGCAGGTAGACCTGCACGAAGTTCATCGCGCCCTGGAGCGCGAAGAGCCCGAGCAGGCCGAGGGCGATGCGATCGAGCAGGGCCCGATCGTGAGCCTGGAAAGCCGCGTCGAGCAGGTATCGGACGACGAGCGGAAACGCGAGGCCCACCGCGGCGGCCACGAGCAGGCACACGGCGGCAAGGGCGAGCCGGGCCCGGTACGGGCGCAGCCGGGGCAGGAGGCGGCCGAGCGGGCGCGGGGAGCGGAGCTTTCGCGCAGGCCCCGCGGACGTCGGGGCGGTCATCGGGTCAACTCCGGATCAGGCGGTCGACGACCATCGCGGCGAACAGCAGCGCGAGGTAGAGCAGCGAGAACTTGTAGAGCCACCATGCGGGCGCGATCCACTCCGTCGCGCGCAGCACGCGGACCACTCCCCAGAGGAAGATGGCGCCGAGGACCGCCGCCGACAGCAGGTAGAACAGTCCCAGCGCCCCGAACGTCGCGGGCAGGAGGGTCAGCGGCAGGAGGATGACGGTGTACCAGAGCATCTGCCGCATGGTCTCGGCTTCGCCCCAGACGAGCGGCGCCATCGGCACGCCCGCGCGGCCGTAGTCGCGCTGCTTCAGGAGCGCGAGGGCCCAGAAGTGCGGGGGCGTCCAGTAGAAGATGATCAGGAACAGGTAGACGGCCGTGAGGTCGACGCGACCGGTGACGGCCGCCCAGCCGACGAGCGGCGG
The DNA here is from genome assembly GCA_946479895.1 of uncultured Gemmatimonadota bacterium. The sequence goes on from CAMLHT010000143.1 coordinate 6,224, forward strand.
GAAGGCGCCGGCGCCGCCCCCGATCACGATGTTCTGGGGCGTCGACCGCTTGAGCCAGCGCGTGTAGATGAAGACGTAGAAGTAGAATCCCGCGAGAGCGAGCGCCGCGGTGAGCACGTTGGCCACGAGCCCGAGCAGCAGCACGGCCGCGGCGGCGAGGAGCACGCCGAAGGCCAGCACCTGCCGCGGATGCATCCGTCCGGCCGGGATCGGCCGGAGCTTCGTGCGCGACATGCGGTCGTCGATGTCGCGATCGATGTACATGTTGACCGTGTTCGCTCCGCCGGCCATCAGGTAGCCGCCGACGAACACGGCGAGGACGAGCTGCCAGCTCGGGTTGCCGGCGACGAACATCGGCGCGATGGTCGTGACGAGCAGGAGCGAGATGATGCGCGGCTTGGTCAGCGCGACCAGGTCCTTCAGCAGCGCCCGCGCCGTCGATTGTTCCGCCGCCGCTTCGATCACTGCAGCTCTCTGGTGCTCAGCGATGGACGGGCGATGGTCTTGCGGGGGCCGCTCTTGCGCTCCTGGGGGAACGACTCGCTCGTCTCGAGCGGCCGCGTGCCGGCGCGCGCCATGTAGGCGAAGGCGAAGGTCGAGATCCAGATCGCGACGCCGACGGCCTGGTGCGCCGACCGCAGCACCGGCGGAAGCTTCATCCCGATCATCGCGCCGGCGAGGAGCAGCTGGATGACCCCGAGCGCGAACGCCAGCCGCGCCGCGCTCACGACGTCGGGCGCCTCGACCGCGCGGCGCTTCCGGAGCCCGATGAACGCGCCGAACAGGTGGAAGACGAGGATGATCGCCAAAACGCGGTGAGTCATCTGCACGTGGCCGGCCGCCGCCGGAACGTCCGGATTGGCGCCGCAGTGGGGGAAGCTCAGGCAGGCGATCGGCGCGCCCGGATATTTCGCGGTCACGCCGCCCATCGCCACGACGATGGCCGCGAGGCCGGCGGCCACCGCGGCACTCCGGAAGGTCTTCACCGAGACGCCGCGCGCGTCCTCACTGCGGTCCGCCGCGCGCACGATGGTCATCACCAGCAGCGCGAGCAGCGTCATCGCCAGGCACCAGTGGGCGACCGTCGCGAAGGTGGTGTTCCCGAGCTTCACGGTGACGCCGCCGAGGATCGCGGTGACGAGCACGGCGACGAGGGCGCCGACGGCGGTGCGCAGCGGGCCATTCGGCCCCGAGACGCGCGCCACGCGCCGCAGCTGGAACGCGATCACCGTGAGCGCGAGCACGGCCAGGCTCACGATCGACGCCAGGTAGCGGTGCGAGACCTCGATGATGAGGTCGGGGCGGTTCATCGGCGGGAAGAACGAGCCGTAGCACTTCGGCCAGTGGTCGCCGCAGCCCATGCCCGATCCGCTGATGCGGACGATGGCGCCGAAGACGACGTGGACGAACGCGATGCCGAGCGCGATCGTCGCGATGGTGCGGATGCGGCGGAAGGCGGCGGTGGTCTCCGCCGAATAGTCGGTGGGCATCATGGCTCGTCGATCATCTGGTGGCCGGCGTGCGGACTGGGCACCTCCGGGCGGTGCGTGGCGCGCCAGGTGAAGACGAGGAGCACAGCGAGCCCGATCGCGGGGACGATGGTCCAGGCGATCTCGCTCGCTCGGCTCGGCATCCGCATCGACGCCGATTCGGGAGACCCCGGCATGGGCGCGCGGATCGCCGAATGGATCAGGGCGACCTGGGCGACGATGCAGCAGGCCGCGGCGATCCAGAAGAGGGCGCTGGCGACCGCGGGGGGCAGGGCGGGGAGCATCCCTGAAACGTAAGCGGGCGATACCTTATGGCGCATGTCAGAATCCACCCGCGCGGGACTCACCCGGCAGCTTGGCCTCTGGTCAGCCGTCGCCGTCGTCATCGGTACCACCATCGGCTCCGGGATCTTCCGGACGCCCGCCAGCGTCGCCAACCGGCTGCCTGGCCCCCTGCCCATGTTCGCCGTCTGGATCACCGGTGGCGTGCTGGCGCTCTGCGGGGCGCTCACGCTCGCCGAGGTCGCCGGGGCCTACCCGAACACGGGCGGCATCTTCGACTTCATCCGGCGCGCCTGGGGGCGGCTCGCGGCCTTCCTCTTCGGCTGGGCCGAGCTCTCGATCATCCGCGCGGCGTCCCTCGGCGCCATCTCGACGACGTTCGCCGAGTATTTCCTGCGGGTGCTCGGCTTCGATCCGTCGCTGGCGCCGTACAGCGAGTACGTCCACTACATCGCCGCGGTGGCGATCGCGGTGACGGCGGCCTTCAACTACATCGGCGTCCGCAGCGGGTCGCTGGTCCAGAACCTCACGACGCTGGCCAAGTACTTCGGCCTGCTGTTCATCGTGGTGCTCGCGCTCGGGTACGGCTTCGTGAACGGCGGCGGCGCCCACTTCACGCCCGCCGCGCCGGCCGGGAGCTTCAGCGGCGGGGCGTTCGGCCTCGCGCTCGTGTCGGTGCTGTGGGCGTACGACGGCTGGGCCGACCTCACGTTCATCTCCGGCGAGATCCGGGATCCGCGGCGCAACATCCCCCGCGCCCTGCTCATCGGCACCGGCCTGGTGATCGGGATCTACCTGCTCGCGAACGTCGCCTACGTGGCGATGTTCCCGGTCGACGAGATCGCGAATTCGAAGCTCGTCGCGGCGGACACCGCCTCGCGGATACTCGGCGCCGGTGGCGTGGCGTTCGTCGCGATCACGGTGATGTTCTCGACCTTCGGCACGCTCAACGGCTCGATCCTCACGTCGCCGCGCATCTTCTACGCGATGGCGGACGAGCGGATGCTCTTCCAGCGGTTCCGGGACGTCCATCCGAAGTTCCACACGCCGCATCTCGCGATCCTGATGACGGCGGCGCTGGGCGTGATCTTCGTCATGCTGCGGACGTTCGAGCAGCTCGCGGACACCTTCGTCACCGCGATCATCCCCTTCTACGCGCTTGGCGTGGCGTCGATCTTCGTGCTGCGGAAGCGGGAGGGCTATGATCCGCCGTTCCGGACACCGTTCTATCCGCTGACGCCACTGCTTTTCTGTGCGGCCATCCTGTACCTGCTCGTCAACCAGTTGATGGATCCCGGGGCGAGGATGCCTACCCTTGCGGTGTTCGGAGTCATTCTCGCGGGCATTCCCCTTTACTACCTGACCGTTTCAAAAAGCGTCGGTCCGGAGGCGTAGATAAGGGGACACGCGGATCACGCGAATCACGCTGATCAAACGGATCGGGCCCGAAACTCCTGGAGTCTCGGACCCGATCCGTTTGATCAGCGTGATTCGCGTGATCCGCGTGT
>CAMLHT010000144.1 GCA_946479895.1 uncultured Gemmatimonadota bacterium
CGGACGAGATGAACATCGAGGTGTACGCGTAGCCCTTGCCGTCGAACTCGGTGTGCAGGGGGCCGAGGCCCGGCTTCTGGACTTCGCCGGCGATGACGGCGTCGTACTTGAGGACCGGGATCCCGTCGATCTCGCTCTCGAACGCCTTGTCGGCGATCGCCTTCTGCATCTTCGTGAACGAGTGCACCGGAATCACCGAGGCGAGCTTGCCGCCGGCGACGATGTACTCACCCGTGGGATCGACGTCCACGCCGTGCGGGGACTTCGGCGTCGGCAGGTAGTAGACGAGCCCAGGGCAGTCCGAGGGGTTCAGCATCTTCACGCTCGTGCGCGTCTCGTTCTTCGCGATGCGGGACTTCTCGTCGATGTAGTTGTGGGCGTACTTCGACGGGAAGGTCTTGGCCTTGCCGTCGGCGACGCACTTCTCGGCCTGGGCGTAGTTGAGCGCGGCGACGAAGTCCTTGTCGTTCTTCGAGGCGTTGGCCTCGAGCTTCGTGTAGGCCTGCTCCGAGTTGTACGACGTGAAGAAGAACCAGCCATCGCTGGGACCCTTGCCCGCGTGACCCAGGTCGTAATTGAAGCCCGGCATCAGGACCTGGAACGCGATGTCCATCTGGCCCGGCTTGTCGGCCGTGATGAAGGAGATCGTGCCCCGGTAGTTCTTCTGGTAGCTGTCGATCGCGACGTCGGTGTTCGGGATCGGCACGCTGAACCGGGTCGCCGAGACGATGTACTTCGTGTCCGGCGTGGTGAACGGCGAGGCGTGGCCGCCGGCGGCGTTCGGGATCTCGAGGATCTCGTCCGTCTCGAAGCGGGTCAGGTCGATGCGGGCGACGCGCGGCGTGTTGTTGCCGTTGATGAACAGCCAGCGCCCGTCGGGCACGCCGTCGGTCTGCGACAGCTCGGCGTGGTGGGTGTCGTCCCACGGGATGAAGCCGTGCGTCGTCTGGAGCATCGGCTTCGTCTCTTCATTGTAGCCCCAGCCGTTCTCGGCGTGCTGCGAGAAGACCGGGATGAGCTTGAGCATGCGGCCGGAGGGGAGTCCGTAGACACTCACCTGGCCGTTGAACCCGCCGGACATGAACGCATAGAACTCGTCGTACTGGCCCGGCGCGACGTAGACCTTCGAGGAAGCGTCGCCGGTCGTCAGGCTGGGGGTCGTCGTTCGGCATGAATACAGGATGGCGCCGGCGGCGACGACCGAGGCCATCGTCAGGGCGCGCGTGAGGGTTGAGCGTTGCATGGCAGTGGTCACCTCTGGTGAGCCGTTGGGGTGTACAGCAGGTCGGCAAGCGTTGTCTTGCCGAAGAACGCATCCATGTCGTTGGCGATCGGCGCCCAGCGGGTGTGCGCCGTGCAGGTGGGGTTCTCGCCGCACTTGCCATGGCCCAGCAGGCAGCGTCGCTCCTCCGTCCCCTCGATCGCCGTGACGATGTCCGAGAGCGCGAGGGTGTCGGGCTCCGCGGCGAGGCGAAAACCTCCCGTGGGACCGCGACTGGACTCGAGCACGCCGTGGCGCGCGAGGTCGCCGAGGATCTTCGCGAGATAGCCGCGCGGCGCCTCGACGGCACCGGCGATGTCGCTCACGGGGATCGACTGCGGATGTTCTCGCGCGATGTACAGGACAGCGCGCAGCGCGTACTCGACTGTCTGGGATAGCATGGCGCATTGAGGATACGGATGTCCTAAATGCGGGGGTGTCGCAGAAAGGCCGCATGTTTTCGGGGGAATCTCCCGACCTCGTGTCAGGCTTTTCCCCTGCGTGGGGCTGGCGTCGGAATGCCGTGGACGCGGGTAGGCGATTGCACCACTGCCCCTGCACGGTCGCCTGACGGTTTTGCGATGCGCCCGACCCTACCATGCGACTGTCACCCGCGCGCCTGAATTCATCACGCGGATGACAGAGAGGTTCTAGATGTGCCGACGCAGGCCATTTGCATTCGTCCCCGGAGTCGCGGCATTCCTCGTCATCGCCGCCGGAGCCGGCGCGCAGGTGACCTCCACGCTCCAATCCATCAACCTCGTTGCCACGAAGGGCCAGACGGTCACGCTGTCGGCGCCCACGCCGGCAACACAGACGGTCGCTCTGGCCGATGGGCAAGCCACCGCCTTCGCGGCCCCCTTCACGACGACGGTCGGCTGGGACGTGTCCGGTTCCACGTCCACCACGGTAAAGCTGGTCGCCTACTTCCCGACGCCCGCCACCGCGCTCGTCAGCGGCAGCGACGTGCTGTCGTCGTCGCTGATCGAGGTGAGCACCGACGGCGGCGCGACCTGGCATCCGCTGACCGGGAACGCCGTGGGCGGCGTCGGCGTCGCCGGCGGGAGCTACGTGCTCTACACGTCGGCGGTCACCAGCGGCGGGAACCGCAAGAGCAGCACCCAGGTCACGTTCACCGTTCGCGTCAACCTCACCGGTACCAGTGCTCCCTCCGGCACGTACTCGGGCACCCTCAACCTGATGGCCATCTGCAGCTGAAAGGAGAACGAACATGAAGCGCACACACATGCACCTCGCCACCCTCACGCTCCTGCTGACCGCGGCCGTCGCGCCGGCGCAGGTGATATCCACGACACAGTCCATCGAGCTCAAGGCCTCGAAGGGACCGTATCTCACCATCGCCCCGCCGAACCTGACGACCCAGGAAGTGGCGGTCGTCGACAGCGCGGCCACGGAGTTCCCGACGGCGTTCACCACGACGGTGAGCTGGGACGTGCCGAACGCGACGACCACCGTGAAGCTCGTGGCGTACTTCGCGACGCCGGCCCAGGCGCTGACGAACACCACCGCCGGGACCTACATCCCGTCGAGCATGATCGAGGTGAGCACCGACAACGGCACCACGTGGGTCCCGCTGACGGGGAACGCGGTGGGAACGGCCGGCATGGACGGCGGATCGGCCACCCTCTACGTCTCGGCCGCTACCTCCGGGACCAACAAGAAGTCCAGCGCGCCGATCAGCTTCAAGGTTCGGGTCAATCTCACCAACCAGTACCGGGAAGCCGGCATGTACGTCGGCACGCTGACCCTGATCGCGATCTGCAACTGATGCGACTCCGGGCCCTCCTGCTCGCCACGCTGCTCGCCGCGCCGGCGGCCGCGCAGTCGGTGGATCCTCCCATCGCGATCTTCGAGGGAGGATCCACCCGGGCGCGGGGGTCGATCATCATCAACAATCCGTCGCTGTTCCCGATCACATGGGTCCTCGAGCCGAAGCGGTTCCTGATCGCCTGCAGCGGCGACGTCAGCTTCGGCCCGATCGACACCACGCGCACCCGCCTGCGGCTCTCGGCCATGAGCGGCCGCCTCGGGGCCAAGCAGCGGACGACGATCTTCTATGACGCGCAGGTGGACTCGGTGCCGAGCTGGTTCGCCATCATCGTCGGGTTCTCGCCGGGCCGGCCGCAGTCGGGGCTCAGCATCCGGATGGAGATCCCCCACATCGTCTATGTGATGCAGCGCGAGAAGGTGGCCGAAGCCGAGGTGGCCATCACCGCGGCGACGTACCGCGCTGCCAGCCGGACGCTGCTGGTGAGCGTCGCCAACAACAGCGCCAAGCTCACGCGCATCACCGAGCTGGTCGGAGTGACGACGCGGGGGCGCGAGTTCTCGATCGACGCCTGTCCGCTCTTCCCGAACAGCTCGCGCGACTTCTCCTACAAGTGGCCGGACGCCGAGCCGCCGGCGAAGGTCATCGCGAAGTTCGCGGGCTTCTCGCTCGAGCGTCAGGTCGACACGGCGGCAGCGTCCCTCCCGGTCACCAGACCTCCGGGGGCGCCCTCGTGCGCACCCTGCCTGCCCTTCTGATCTGCGCCGGCGCCTGCGCGGCCCACGCGCAGGTGCTCGAGGTTCGCGGGGGCGCCAGCACCCTGTACGACGGCTACGGAATCTCCACGGGGGTGTGGGGAGACCGCTACGACGGGTGGGTCGGCGTCGGCTACCAGGATCGGTGGCGGATCGGCGGCTTTCTCCGCCTTCGCGCACCCCGGGACACGATCCGCATCGGCAACGACGCGCTGAGCCTTGGCCTGCCCACCGACATCTTCGGCGACGAGACGCAGGTCGTCGTGCAGGGAGTGACGGTGAGCGGCGCGCGAGGGGCCACCCGACTCCTTGCCTTTGCCGGCGCGAGCGCCACGGGGCTCGGCGTTCCGCTCTTCGCGGCGCGGCGCGCGGACCAGACCTTCGGCACCGTGATGATCCGCGACAGTCTGGGCCACGGCATCGACGTCGGCGCGACGGGGGTGATCGCCCCGCGCTCCAGCTGGCTCGGACACGCCCGCTGGCGTGGAGCCGATGGATCCTCGCTCGCGGCGAGCGGCGGCGTGAGCGGACGGCGGGAATACGGAGCGTTCAGCGGCAGCATCCGCCGCAACCTCTGGGCGTTCCAGGCCGAGCTGGTGAACATCGAGCCCGGCTTCCGGCGCGCCAACCTGCCGATCCCGCGCCAGACGACGCTCAACGGCGTGAACGCAGAGCTGTCCATACACCCCACCGAGCGGAGCTTCGCGGCTTTCACCAGGCACGAGTACCTGACGGATTCGGGCACCACCAGCGGATTCTCCCGGGCACACGGCGTCTCCGGCGCGGTCGGGTATTCGGTCGACCAGGGGCACGTGGCGGCCGGCGTCTACCTCTCGCGCGCCAGCGCCGGACGCAACCTGAGCGCGTACACTGCCGCTGGCTGGACCTTTGTCGACTGGCTCGCGGCGGACGCCTACCTCATGCAGAGCCGGTTCGAATCCGGGAAGCCTCACACCATGCCGGCGCTGATGCTCCACGAGCGCGTTTCGCCTCGCCTGGCGCTCGACCAGGTGCTGGCGGGTTTCGGCCGCGGCGCGAGCCTCGGACTCGGGGGCACGTACCTCGGCCGCTTCGGCGAATACGCCGTCAACTACCAGATCGTCAACGACCCGTTCGACTCGCGCAGTCCCTTCAAGCGCGCGGCGACGGTCACGATGCGGCTCCAGCTCGGCGACTACAACGCGACTTTCGGCACCAGCATGCATGCCGACGGCCGGATGTACTACACCGCTTCGGCCGAGCGATACCTCTACCTCGGCGGAATGAACGGCCTGTCGCCCGCGCCGCTCCGCGTCCGGATGGACCGGTACGTCATCGAAGGGCTGGTGCGCGACGAGGCGGGCGCGCCGATCGGCGGCGCGGCGATCGCGCTCGGGGAGGACATCGTGTTCACCGACTCCGAGGGGCGATTCTTCACGCGCGTGAGCCGGAGGAGAGCCGTGCGCGTCTCGGTCGCCTTCGACCAGTTCATCGTCCTCGGGACCTTCAGCGTGGTATCCGCTCCCGAGACGGCGATGCCGGGGCTGGAAGGCCAGACAACGCCCGTCATCATCGTGCTCAAGCGCCACTGAGCGACTGTACGGCATTCCCCGTCTTGTAATCCTGGACGACGGGGTCAATGTTGGCGCCCGCCCTTCCCGCCGAGCCGAGCCGCCATGTCCCGCAGCATCCGCATGTCCACGTGCCTTCTCGCGGCGGCGATCGCCTGGCGCAGCGCCGGCTCGCAGGCGGTTCAGTCAGGCGTCCGGAGCATCACGCTGATCGCGTACAAGGCGCCGGCCGTCCCCGCGCTCCAGGCGGTGTCGGTGCATGGGGGTCCGATCGCCAGCGTCGACGTTCGGGACACCGGGTTCTGCCGCATCGCCATCGAGCGGGAGCCGGCCGCGGTGGGGCGACCGCTCCGAATCCGCGACGCGAGTGGAGCGGAGGCGGCCTTCGACGCGTCGCGACCGGTGTCGCTCTTCGCCGGCCAGTGCCGCGAGTCGGAGCCCGAGCACTGCTTCACTCTCGTGGACCCGGGATCGGGCGCCGGTGCCGCCGACTCGGTCGCCGTCCTCGTCAGCGTCGTCTCGGGGCGCGGAGATCGCGTCCGGCGATGGACGTCGAGGCTCGTGCTGCCGCTGCACTGATCGGCCCGGCGAGGCCCGGGATATCGTGTCGCCCGGCATCGGGTATTCCCCCGGACACATCCGGCAAGACCCCACACCCACCGCTGACTCCTCACCGCATACTTGGTGGCAGGAGGGAGCAGCATGAGCATCACGCTTCTCATTCGCGGACTGGTCGGCCTCTTCTTCGCGGCGGCGCTGGCGCAGGCGTCCGAGCTGTCGTGGGAAGGCTACTTCGGAATCGTGAGCAGGTACCTGATGATCGACGGCCTCATCGGGGCGATCCTCGGTTTGACCCTTCTCGGAGACAGCGTCGAGCGCCAGCGGGAGCGCGAGATGGTGCTTGGCATCGTCATGCTCGTGGATGCCGGGGGACGCATCGCCTCCGGCGGAGCATTGCTCCTCTGGCCGGGCATCGCCGGCTTTCCCGTCACGGCGGTGATGTTCGTCGCGATCATGGCCGCCTGCACCGCCAGCGTCGGACTCGCCGAAGCGTGGCTGACGACGCGGGAGGAAGTCGCGCGTCACGGGCGCGGGCATCAGGCGCCACAGTTCGTCGCCGGCCCCGTCGGGCTGGCATCGCTGCTGTCCATCGGCTTCGGGATCGCGGCCGTCGTGAGCATCGGATCGCCGGATCGCCTGCGCGCGCTCCTCACCGGATTCGTCTTCGCCGCCGCCGCGGTTTCCCTCGCGATGGCGTGGTCGGCACACCGGCTGCGCGGCCGGCGATCGAGCGCGGCGCAAAGCGCTGTCGCGGATAACCCGAATCGTTCTCGGTAAAACACCTGACGGGCAGAAGCCCCACGGCGGCCTAGCTTCGGGAAATGAGTGCAACCGAGAAGCTCCCGCTCGTGATTCAGGGCGGGATGGGCGTCGCCGTGTCCAACTGGCGCCTCGCGAGAGCCGTGTCGCTGACCGGCAACCTGGGAGTCGTGTCGGGCACGATGCTCGACACCGTGATGGTCCGTCGGCTCCAGGACGGCGATCCGGGCGGCGACGTCCGCCGCGCGCTGGCCGCCTTCCCCGCGCCCTCCGCCGCCGAAGAGATACTCCGCCGATACTACAAGCCCGAAGGGCGAAAGGGCGCGGCGTATCATCTCCTGCCGATGTACAAGCAGCGCGTGAGCCCCGCGCGCCATCGGGTCACGGTCGTCGCCAACTTCGTCGAGGTCTTCCTCGCCCGCGAAGGGCACGACGGCCTGGTCGGCATCAACCTCCTCACGAAGGTCCAGCCGCCGACGCTGGCGTCGCTGTACGGGGCGATGCTCGCCGGCGTCGACTACGTGATCATGGGCGCGGGCATCCCGCGCGAGATTCCCGGCGCGCTCGACGCGCTCGCCGGCCACCGTCCGGCACGGCTCAGGTTCGAGATGGAAGGGCTGGCGCGCGACGAGGCCGAGTATCTCGACTTCGATCCCGCCGACTACGGCGCGTCGCACGTACCACTGCGCCGCCCGCGCTTCCTCGCCGTGATCTCGGCGACGTCGCTGGCCATGACGCTCGCGCGCAAGGCGAACGGCGTGGTGAACGGATTCGTGATCGAGGGGCCGACTGCCGGCGGCCACAACGCCCCGCCCCGCGGCGAGACGAAGCTCAACCATCTCGGCGAGCCCATATATGGAGAGCGCGACGCCGTGGACCTGGTCAAGATCCGCGAGCTCGGGCTCCCCTTCTGGATTGCCGGGGGCGCCGGGTCGCCCGAGGCCGTGCGCGAGGCGCTCGACAACGGCGCGGCGGGCGTGCAGGTGGGAACGCTCTTCGCGTTCTGCGAGGAATCCGGAGTCACGCCCGACATTCGCGCGTCGGTGCTCGACGCCGTGCGCGCGGACGAAGCGCGGGTATTCACGGATCCACTCGCGTCGCCGACTGGCTATCCGTTCAAGCTCGTGCGCACCGGACCCGAGGACGACCATCCGGAGCGGAAGCGCGTGTGCGACCTCGGGTATCTCCGTGTCGCAGCGAAGACGGCCGAAGGAAAGGTCGTGTATCGCTGCCCCGCCGAGCCGGTGGAGACCTACGTCGCCAAGGGCGGCGCGGCAGCCGACACCGAGGGGCGCCGCTGCCTGTGCAACGGGCTGACGGCGACCGTGGGCCTCGCGCAGGTGCGCGAGGAAGGGCTGGAGCCGGCCATCGTCACCAGCGGTGACGACCTGATCAACCTGCCCGGCTTCTTCAACGGCGTCCGGCCTTTCCACGCCGCGGACGTGATCGCCTATTTGTCGCGTGACCGACACGCGCTGGCAGCCGACTGACCCGTCCAGGACAGCGTCCCCGACCCAGACCGACAGTCATGGCCTGACCAGCGCCGAGGCGGCCGCTCGCCTCCGGCGCCACGGCCGGAACGAGCTGCGCGGGCCGGCAAAGCGCAGCCGCGTCTCGCTGCTCCTCGCGCAGTTCGCGAGCCCGCTGGTCGTGCTGCTGCTCGTCGCCACCGCCATCTCCCTCGCCATCTGGTATCGCGAGCGCGTGTCACCGGTGCCGTACGAGGCGCTGGCGATCTTCGCCGTGGTCGTGCTCAATGCCGCGATGGGGTACGTCCAGGAGGCGCGCGCGGAGGCGTCGATCGAGGCGCTGCGCACGATGGCCGCCCACATGGCGAGCGTGGTCCGTGACGGGCGACGCTCGCGGGTGCCGGCGGCGGAGATCGTGCCGGGCGACGTGCTCGTGGTCGAGGAAGGCGACACCGTCGCCGCCGACGCGCGCGTGGTTGAGGCGGTATCGCTACAGGCGATGGAAGCGGCACTCACCGGCGAGAGCCTGCCGGTGATGAAGTCCGTCGTGGCCGCAAGGCCGGATGCACCGCTCGGTGAGCGGAGCGACATGCTCTTCAGCGGCACCACCGTCACCTTTGGCCATGGCCGGGCCGTCGTGGTGGCCACCGGGATGGCGACGGAGATGGGGCGCATCGCGACACTCATCGAGCGCACGCCCCGCCAGAAGACGCCGATGCAGGTGGAGCTGGCCCGCACCGCGCGGATGCTCGGGATCGCCGTGCTGGCGATCGCGGTCGTGATCATCGCCGCGATCCTCCTGCTCGCGCCCGACCACGCGCTCGGGACCGTGGCCAACGCGCTGCTCGTCGGCGTGGCGCTCGCCGTGGCCGCGGTGCCGGAAGGATTGCCAGCCATCGTGACCGCCGTGCTGGCCATCGGCACGAACCGGATGGCGAAGCGCAACGCGATCGTCCGTCATCTCGCCGCGGTCGAGGCGCTTGGCTCGGCCACCGTCATCGCCACCGACAAGACCGGCACGCTCACCGAGAACCGCATGGCGGTGCGCGCCGTCCTCACCGCGGACGGTCGTCATTCGCTTGACGACGCCGGCTCCGGCGTGCCGGACGACGTGATTCACGCTCTCACCATCGCCGATCGCGCCAACAACGCAACGCTGCCCGCGGAGGGTCCGGCGCACGGCGACCCGACCGAGATCGCGCTCCGCGAGGCGGCACGCGACGCGGGAATCGAGGACGACGAGATCGACCGGCGCCTGCCGCGCCTGGCGGAGATGCCGTTCTCGTCGGCGAGGCGCATGATGTCGACCATCCATCGCGTCGAAGCCGACGGCGGCACGGTGGTCTTCACGAAAGG
>CAMLHT010000145.1 GCA_946479895.1 uncultured Gemmatimonadota bacterium
ACCACGGCTTCCTCGATGGTTGCCCAGCGCTTCATGCCGCGCTCTCCGCCGCGCCGGTCATGTAGGGCCCCAGGACCTCTTCGCTGGCGGCGGCGCGCGGCAGGACGGTGGCGAAGCGCCCCTCGTACATCACCGCGATGCGGTCCGAGAGCGCGAGGATCTCCGTGAGGTCGGCCGAGACGAGGAGGATGGCCTTGCCGGCCGCCCGCGCCGCCCGCAGCTGGGCGTGGATGAACTCGATCGCGCCGACGTCCACGCCGCGCGTGGGCTGGGCGGCCAGCAGCACCTTGAATTCGCGTCCCATTTCCCGGGCGATGACGATCTTCTGCTGGTTGCCGCCGGAGAGCGTCCGCGCCGGCGCGCCGGCGATGGCCGGACGGATGTCGTAGGCCGCGATCTGCTTTTCCGCGTTCGCCGCGAGCGCCCGCGCGTCGAGCCGGCCCCCGCGCGTGAAGTGATGCTGCTGTCCGAGCACGAGATTCTCGGCGATCGAGTAATCGAGGATCAGTCCGCGCTCGTGCCGGTCCTCGGGGATGTGCGAAAGGCCCGCGTCGCCCCGCTGCCTGACGGCAAGGGCGTTGAGGTCGCGGCCGTCCAGCCGCAGCGCGCCGGACTCGATCTCGCGCAGGCCGGCGATCGCCTCGATCAGCTCGGTCTGGCCGTTGCCCTCGACGCCGGCGATGCCGAGGATCTCGCCCGGCGCGATGTCGAACGACACGCCGTCGACGACGACCTTGTGGCGATCGTCGCGCACCACGAGCCCCTCGACCGCCATCGGCGGCGTGCGCGCGCCGTCGGGCATCGGGGCGCTCGCCGTCGCCGTCGCTGTGGGCGTGCCGGCGCCGAACGCGGACGAGCCGGCCAGGGTGACGTCGCGGCCGACCATCGCCCTGGCGATCGCGGCGGGCGTGGTGCCGGCGGTCGCCATGCGGTCCACCGTCTTCCCGCGGCGCATCACCGTGATGCGATCCGAGATCTGCATCACCTCGTCGAGCTTGTGGGTGATGAGGACGATGGTGCTCCCGGCGGCACGCATCGTCCTCAGCACTCCCCACAGCTCGGCCACCTCGCCCGGAGAGAGGACGGCCGTCGGCTCGTCGAGGATCAGGATCTTCGCGCCGCGGTAGAGCGCCTTGAGGATCTCCACCCGCTGCGCCTCGCCGACGCTGAGGTCGGAGACCAGCCGGCGCGGATCGACGCTCAGGCCCGACTTGCGGCTCAGCTCCTCGACCTCGCGCACGGCGCGCGCGCGATCGAGCTGGAGCCCCTTCGTGAGCTCGGAGCCCAGCATCACGTTCTCCGCGACGGTCAGCGTCGGGACGAGCATGAAGTGCTGGTGTACCATGCCCACGCCGGCGGCGATCGCTTCCGCGGTCGTCCAGCCGGTGACGTCGCGCCCGTTCACTTCCATGCGGCCCGACTGCGGCGCGTACATGCCGCTGAGCACGCGCATCAGCGTCGACTTGCCGGCCCCGTTCTCGCCGACGAGGGCGTGAATCTCTCCCGAATCGACCTCGAGGCTCGCCCCGTCGTTGGCGACGACGGGGCCGAACGTCTTCACGATGTCCGTGAGGCGGATTGCTTCGGTCACTTCGCCGCCGGCTTCGTGGGGACCCTGATTCTGCCGGCGACCACTTCCTGCTTCAGCGCCTCGACCCGCTGGCGAACCGCGTCGGGAATGAGCGCCTTGTTGTTCTCGTCATAGACGTAGGCCACGCCGTCCTGGGCGAGGCCGAAGTCGTAGATCCCGCCGGTGAACTTGCCTTCCTTCACCCGCTTCGCGGCCTCGAACAGCGCGACGTCGATGCGCTTGACCATCGAGGTCAGGATGAATCCCGGCGCCTCGGCGTACTGGTCGGCGTCCACGCCGATCGCGAGCTTGCCCGTCGACCGCGCGGCCTCGAACACGCCGAGGCCCGTGGACCCCGACGCGTGATAGATGATGTCGGCGCCCTGCTGGTACTGCGACAGCGCCATCTCCTTGCCCTTGCCCGGATTGCGGAATGCGTCGGGCGTCACCCCCGCGTACTGGGTGATGATGCGACAGCCCGGGCAGACCTGCTTCACGCCGGCCGTGTATCCCGCGTCGAACTTGTTGATGAGGGGCACGTTCATCCCACCAACGAACCCCACCGTCTTCGTCTTCGTCACCAGGCCCGCGATGGCGCCCACCAGGAACGAGCCTTCCTCCTCGCGGAATCGCAGCGCGGCGACGTTGGGCGGCGGGAGCACCGGGTTGCCCTGCGCGTCGGTCCCGACCGAGTAGTCCACGCCGGCGAAGCGGATGTCCGGGTACTCCTTCGCCAGCAGGTTGATGTCGTCGGTGAAGATGAACCCCACGCCGACCACGAGGTCCATTCCCTCGGCGGCCAGCAGCCGGAGGCCGGCCTCGCGATCCGAGGACTCGCCGGGCTCGATGTAGTGGATCGTGGCGCCGAGCTCGTTCTTCGCGCGCATCGCGCCCGCGTATGCCCCGTCGTTGAACGACTTGTCACCACGGCCGCCGACGTCGAAGACGACCCCGACGCGGAGCGCGTCGGCCGCCGGCGCCGTCTCGGCGCTTTCCGGGCGGACGAACAGCAATCCGATGTGAATGACGAGCAGGACGCCGATCAGCGTCGCGAGCTTTCGCATGCCGGAAAGATGCAGCTATTTGACGATGGATTCCATGATCTTCCCGATCATCGGGTCCATCGCCTGCCCGCGATGCCAGTGCCACACGAAGACGAGGTCATGCTCGGGGTCGATCCAGATCGTGTTCGACCCGTTGCCGAGCGCGGCGAAGCTCGATGCCGGCGCGCTCGGCCACTGCTTCTTCTGCGTGTTGAGCCACCAAAGGAAACCGTAGTCCGTGGTGCCGACGCCGCTTGGCTTCACCGCTTCCTCGAACCAGCGCGATGAAACGACCTGCCGGTCGCCCCACCTGCCCTTGTTCAGGACCAGCAGCCCGAACCTGGCGAGGTCTTCCGAGTTGATCCACAGCCCGCCGCCCCACCGGGTGCCTCCACTCACTGACCCGATCTTCCGCCCGTCGATCTCGACGATGGAGTTCTCGTAGGGCACCCAGCGCCACTCGGCCGAGGCGCCGATGGGATCCATCACGCCCGTCTTCAGGACTTCCGGCAGCCCGGTCCTGAACAGGCGGAGCAGCGAGAGGGCGAACCGGTTGATCCGGACGTCGTTGTATTCATAGAAGGTGCCCGGCGCCTGGATCGCCCGCGGCCGCCGCTGCCCGTTGCCGAACGCCTCGGCGCCGATGAAGTCGGCGTTCTTTCCCCAGAGCGTGCCCTCCCACTCGCTGGTCTGCTGGAGGTGATGCTTCCAGGTGATCGCGCCGTTGTGCGGCGAGTCGTAGCCGCCGTCGGTGACGTATTTCGCCACGGGGTCGTTCACGTCCCTGATCAGGCCGCGGTCCACGGCGAGTCCGGCCACCGTCGACAGGAAGCTCTTCGCCACGCTGTAGACGGGGTCGTTGGCCTTCACGTCGCCGAACTGCGCGACGATGTACCCGTGGCGGAGGATGATCCCGTTCGTCCCGGCGCGGGCCTTCGGCACCGGGCCGAGCGGAGTCCCGAACGTCCTGACCTGGTCCCGCTCGAAGTCCCAGGTCGCGGGATTCGCCAGGGCGAAGTCGACCGCCGCCTGGAGCTTCGCCGAGTCCATCCCGACGTCCGCGGGGCGGGCGACCTTCCATTCGCCCTTCGGCGGGAAGTAGGTGGCCGGCTGGGCGCGGAGCGCGCTGGCCACGAGGATCGCGGCGACGAGCGGCACGAGGCCGGCGCGCGACCGGTACGAAGGGAAGCGATGCATGACTCGGGGGGTAGGCGGATTGCGATTCGGGGCCGGCGGCGACATGGTACCCACCATGCCTCCCCAATCTATGATGAAGACGCGCGCCCTCGCCGTTGCGCTGGCCGTCGCCACGCTCGTTCCCGCGACGGGCTCCGCGCAGCAGATCACCACGTATCGGCCCTTCGGAACGCTCCGCGAGCAGGCGGAGCTTCAGCAGCAGTGGCTGGAGAAGCGGATGAGCACCGTCCTGCCTGCCCTGATGCGGAAGCATCGGGTCGGCATGTGGGTCGTCCCGATGCGCGAGTACAACGAGGATCCCGTGTTCTCCTCGCTCGTCTCGCCCACGACCTTCGCCGCGCGCCGGCGGACCATCTACGTCTTCAACGACCCCTGCGGGCCCGGCGGATCGCCCGGCTGCACGAAGCCGATCGAGCGCCTCGCCCTCGGCGGAACCTCACAGGGCGGAGTTTTCAACGCCGTGCGATCGACGAAGGCCGCGGCGGGCCCCGCCGGAGGCAACGTCCAGCAGAACGCCGAGCTGTGGGGCGATGAACAGTGGCAGGTGCTGGTGCAGGAGATCGAGAAGCGGAACCCCGCGTCGATCGCGATCAACACGTCGCGCGTCTTCGCGTTCAACGACGGCCTGTCGGCCGGGGAGCTCGACGGGATGCGCGAGGCCCTCGGCGCGAAGTGGGCGGGGCGGCTCAAGCCCGCGGACAACCTCGCGCTCGACCTCATCGCCACCCGGCTGCCGGAGGAGAACGAGGCGTTCCAGCGGATGACGCGCGTGGTCTGGGGCATCATCGACACCGCCTTCTCGAACGTCGTGATCGCCCCCGGCGTGACGCGAACCGACGACGTGGTCTGGTGGATGCGCCAGAAGGTCAACGATCTCGGGCTCGGCACCTGGTTCCATCCCTCGGTCGAGGTCCAGCGCCGCGGTGTGAGCGACGCCGAGCTTGGCGCGAATCCGATCATCCAGAAGGGCGACGTCCTGCACTGCGACTTCGGCATCACCGCGATGCGCCTGAACACCGACACGCAGCACATGGGCTACGTCCTACGTGACGGCGAGACGGACGCGCCGGCGGGCCTCAAGCAGGCCCTCCTGAACTCGAACCGGCTTCAGGACATCGTCCTGGCCGAGATCCGGGCTGGGCGCACGGGGAACGAGATTCTCGGCGCGGCGCGAGCGAAGATGAAGGCCGCCGGGATCGACGGGACGATCTACTCGCATCCGATCGGCATGCACGGGCATGGCGCCGGCACGCTGATCGGGCTCTGGGATTATCAGGACGGCGTGCCTGGTCGCGGCGACGCGCCCGTCATTCCGGACATGTGGTTCTCGATCGAGCTCCAGGCGACGACGCCGGTTCCGGAGTGGGGCGGCCAGCCCGTGCGCTCGGCCCAGGAGGAGGACGTCGTGCTCGACGCGAACGGGCTGCCGCGATGGGCGCTCGCGCGCCAGACGTCGTTCCACCTCGTTCGTCCGCGTTAACGACGAGGCGCGAAGCGACGGGCCGTCAAGGGTCCAGCTCGGTGGTGCGTCCGACGGCGAGACGTCGCCAATTCCAGACTTCTCGCGAGGGATAGGTTTCGGACGCAAATGGATCGCATCAGGGGCCGGGTTCTCGTCGTGGGGAGTGGAGTCGCGGGTCTGCACGCCGCCTGGCGTGCGTCCAGCTTCGGTGACGTGCTCCTGCTGACCAAGCGGTCGCTGTTCGACAGCGCCACCGCCTATGCGCAGGGCGGTATCGCCGCCGCGCTCGGTGCCGGCGATTCGCCGGACCTCCACCGGAAGGACACGCTCGCCGCCGGAGCCGCGCTCTGTGACGCGGCGGCCGTCGCCGTGCTGACCGAGGAGGGGCCGACCCGCGTGCGGGACCTCCAGACCGCGGGCGCCGACTTCGATCTCGACGCCGCCGGCCGGCTTCAGCTCGGCCGCGAGGCCGCGCACAGCATGAATCGCATCGTCCACGCCCACGGCGACCAGACGGGCGCCGAGGTGGCGAGGACGCTCATCGAGCGCGTGCGGGCCAGCGATCGGATCCGGGTGCTCGAGCGCGCCCGCGTGCTCGACCTGATCGTCGAGGACGGCGAGTGCGTTGGCGCAAAGGCGAGCATCGCCGGAAAGGCGACGGAGATCATCGCCGACGCGACGGTCCTCGCCACGGGTGGCTGCGGCCAGGTCTACCGCTACACCACCAATCCCGTCGTCGCCACCGGCGACGGCTTCGCCATCGCGCACCGCGCCGGCGCGATGCTCGCCGACATGGAGTTCGTCCAATTCCATCCCACGGCGCTCGACACGCCCGAGAATCCGCTGGCGCTCATCAGCGAGGCGGTGCGGGGCGAGGGCGCCTGCCTGGTGAACCGGCGTGGCGAGCGCTTCATGAAGCGCATCCACCGGCTGGCCGAGCTCGCGCCCCGGGACGTGGTCGCGCGCGCGATCTTCGAGGAGCAGAAGAAGGGGCAGGTCTACCTGGACGCGCGGAAGCTCGGCGCGCGCTTCGTCGAGCGGTTCCCGGGCATCACCGCCCTGTGCCGAAGCCGCGGCATCTTCCCGATGCGCGACCTCATCCCGGTGACGCCGGCGGCGCATTACATGATGGGCGGCGTCGCCGTCGATCTCTGCGGCCGCTCGTCGCTCCCGCGCCTCTGGGCGGTGGGCGAGGTCTCGCGCACGGGCGTCCACGGCGCCAATCGCCTCGCCTCGAACTCGCTGCTCGAGGGACTCGTCTTCGCCGAGCGGGTGGCGCGTGACCTGCGCGAGGTGAAGCCGCTCGCATCGGTCCCGAAACAGGGGGCGTGGAAGGTCCCCGTGCTGCGCGACCGTGGCGCGGCGCAGGTCGCGGCCGACCGCGTGCGCGCCATCATGTGGCAGGACGCCGGCATCGTCCGCTCCGGCGCCGGCCTGTGGCACGCGTTCGACCTGCTCATGGACATCGAGCAGCGCCTGCCCGAAGGAGCCACCGAGGAGCTGAACCTCGTCCAGACCGCGCAGATGATCGTCTGGTCGGCGCTTCAGCGCGAGGAGTCGCGCGGCGGACATTACCGCGCGGACTTTCCGCGCCCGAAGAAGGCGCGCATGCACGTGGAGGTATGACGGGATCGCCCCAGGCTCCGCGGGTCCTGCTCTTCGGGCCCGTCGACATCGTCGGGACGGAGGAAGCGCGGCGCCTCGTGCGCCAGCCGAAGGCGTTCTTCCTGCTCGCCTACCTGCTCGTCGCGCGCCCACGCGGGCTCCAGTCGCGCGATCGCCTCGTCGCGATGTTCTGGCCGGACCAGGACGAGCAGCGCGCGCGGGGGTCGCTGCGCGCCACGCTCCACGTCCTGCGCGAATCGCTTGGCCAGGACGCCGTCGTCCGCGAAGGTGACACCCACGTCGGCATCGACACGAACCTGATCAGCTGCGACGCCATCGATTTCGACTCGGCGCTGCAGGCCGGGCATCTCGCGCGCGCGCTCGAGCTCTATCGTGGTCCGCTGCTGGAGCAGTTCTTCGGCGAGTCGGCCGCCGCCGACCACTGGCTCGACCAGGAGCGGGAGCACTTCCGCACCGCCGCGGCCGATGCGGCGTGGAGCCTCGCGACGCGGTACGAGACGGACCAGAACCTCACGCATGCCGCGAAGTGGGCCCGCCGCGCCGCGCGCCTCGCCGGGCCGGACGAGCGACGCATCCGCAAGATCATGACGATGCTCGACGCCGCGGGCGATCGCGCCGGCGCGATCCTCGTCTTCGAGGACTTCGCGAAGTTCCTGGCGTCAGCGCTCGAGGTCGCCCCGTCGGACGAGACGCGCGCGCTGGCCGACGCTATTCGCGGCTCGACGCGTCGGCCGTAGCCAGCGCGATCGCGCGCAGCCGGGCGACCTGCGGCTGGAGCTCGGGATCGGCATTCCTCCAGAGCGCGACGATGGCGCTCGACCACCGGTGCGCCGTCTCCCGGTCCCCGAGGCCCGCGGCAATCTCGGCCGCGAGCGCCATGCCCCGCACGGTCGATCCCGTCGACCACTCCGACGACAACGCCGCGCGATTCAGGATCGGGATGCGGTCCAGCGCGAGGGTCAGCGCGCGCAGCGCGCCGGCGGAATCGCGCAGCGCCAGCTTCACCGAAGCGTCGAGGATGATCCCGTCGACGCCCGACTCCGCGCCACGGGTGAGGGGCGGACGCGCCCGCTCGCGCGCGGCATATTCGGCGGCAAAAGCGGTATCGGCCGGATCGAACGCCCTCGCCCACATGGGCATCGAGCGCCCCGGCTCATGGAGCGTCGTCAGCACCGACGGGCCGAGGCAGGGCAGCGCGAAGCCGACGATGCGCTCCATGAAGGATGATTCGACCCCGGGGGGCGTCCCGCCCGGGAACGATGCGTCGAGCAGCCCCACGAGCCTTGCCGGCGCCGCCTTCACGCGCGCATCGCAGACTCCGAGGGACGCGCGCACGAGGAAGTCGGCCCGCTCGCGCAGTGCCGTGGTCGGGAGGCTCACCGGCCGGCCGTCCGCGCCCCGGACCTGGCGCAGCGTCCGGCCGCTGACCCTCGCCACGAGGCTCGTGGCGCGATCGATCCGGCCTGTGAGCAGGGCGAGCCACATCAGCGGCTCCGCCTCGGTCGGCTCCTCGGCTGCATTCGCCACGAGCAGGCTGTCGGCGAGCTTCCCCAGCTCCTCGTAGCGGCCGGCGCGCAGCAGGATTCGCGCATGGCCGGCCGCGATGCGGAGCGCATTGGCGGGGTCACGCTCCAGCGCTCGCGCGCGCGCCATTTCCGACAGCGCGCTCACGCGGTCGTCGCCGTCCTCCGAGATGACGCCCATGTTCTCGAGGAGGAGCGCCAGCGCCTCGTGCGCGGCCGCCTCGCGAGGGGCGCGCGCCACCCACGAGACCAGCAGCGGACGCAGGGCCGTGCGTCCGAGCCGGGCCGCTTCCGCCGTGGCCGCGAAGGCGTCGGGCGAGAGCTGGCGCGGCGCGCCGGTCGCCGCCGGCACGTGGCCGAGCGTGTCGCCGAAGCTCCGCCACTGGCCGACGAAGACGCGGTTGTCCTGCGTGCGCCCCATGCGCACCTCGGTGCTGGTCTGGGGCACGGTCATCATCAGCCGCCGGTACGCCATGACCGGCGCGAATGGCGTCGCGGCGCGCACGGCGCTGGCATAGGCGGCGAACGCCGTCGCGTAGCCGGCGCGGAATTGCGGCGCGCCGCTCGCGTCGAAGACGATCATGTCGTCGCGGAACCGGCACTCGCCGGCGCCGAACCAGGACTCGAAGGACGCGCGTGACTGGCGCGCGCGCTCGAAGGCGTCGCAGGCCTCGGGATAGCGCTGGCTCGCGAGGGCCACGAAGCCTTCGGCGATCGCCCGGTCGTGGTCGTCGAGCGCTGGCTTGCCCGTGATCGCGCGGCTGGCCGCGACGCGCGATGCCTCGTTGTCGGCCGGGTTGTTGAGGATCCCCAGCGTGATGGCCAGGCCGAGCTCCGCGCGGGCGTCCGAGGTGTCCTGCGCGACGGCCCGCTGGAAGAGAGGGACCGCGCCACCGAGGTCTCCGCGGCGGTAGAGGAACGTCGCGCTGTCGAGAGCGCTCCGTGGCGGCGTCGGATCAGGGGTGGCGACCGCGGGGACGGCGACGGGGGCGGCCGCGGGCAGCTCCCTCGTTGAATCGT
>CAMLHT010000146.1 GCA_946479895.1 uncultured Gemmatimonadota bacterium
GGGGCAACGTCGAAGACATTGCCCCTCGCGAGCCACTGCGAACCTCCGCGCCCCTCTGCGGTTAAAAGCTTATCCCCCGAGACCCCGCTACAGCATCTTCCCGATCCACTCCCCGACGAAATACCCGACCGCCGCGACGCCCAGGCCGACGACGAACATGTCCATGCCGGAGCGGAAGACCGATCGTCCGGTGAACACCGAGCGCGCCGCGCCCACCAGCCAGTGCGACGCCATGGAGATCACGAACGAGACGATGATCGGGCCCTTTCCGGTCATCACGAGAAAGGGGAAGACCGGGATGAACGCGCCGATCGCCGTGGCGATGCCGGTGATCCAAGCCTCGCGCATCGGTGAAACCTGCTCGGCGCTGATGCCCAGCTCCTCCTGCACCTGCTCGTCGAGCATGCGCTGCGGATCCTGCATCACCTCGGTCGCGAGCTTGTAGGCCGAGTCGCGGTCCATGCCCTTCGCCTCGTAGATCAGGGCGAGCTCGTCGCGCTCCACCTCCGGCATGAGCGCCACCTCGTCCCGCTCCATCGCGATCTCGTTGGCGTAGACCTCCTGCTCGCTCTTCGCCGCGAGGTAGCCGCTCGATCCCATGGACAGCGCGTCGGCGATCAGGCCCGCGACGCCGGCGACGATCACCGCGTGGTGTCCCTCGGTCGTCGCGGCGGCGCCCAGGACGCCGGCGACCAGTCCGAAGTTCGCGGTGAGGCCGTCGTTGAACCCGTACACCACGTTGCGGAGGAATCCGCCGGACTCCGTCCGGTGCCAGGGCTCGCCCGTCCGCCCGGCGATGACGTTCAGCGTCTCGGCGTGCTCCGCCGATTCCTTCGCGAGCTGGAGGGCCTCGGCGTTGCCCGCCGAGCCGCGCGGGGTGGCCCGATGCATGTCCAGGTAGCCCTTGACCTCGCGTCCTTCCTCCCGAAGCAGCATCGGCAGCAGGAACGAGGGGCCGAAGATCTTCCCGAGGAAGGCCAGGAGCCGGGTGCGGCCGGTCGGGTGGAATTTCTTCGGCTCGCGCCCATGCTGGCGCATGAGGGCCGCCCAGATCTGGACGTGCTTGTCCTCCACCTCCGCCAGCCGGCGGTAGAGATCCTTCTTCTCCGGATCCGGCTCGGCGTCGGAGAGCAGGCGGTACAGGTAGGCGGCGTCGGCCTCGTCCTGCCAGTGATGGGCAAAGGCGTCCAGGTCGGGCGCCGGATGCGTCGGGGGCGGGGGAGCGGTGATACCCATGCCGGAAATATCGCTGGAAACCTTTTCCCCGGCCGACCGTGTCGTATTCCCGACCCCTGAATACGGCAGGAATTACATGCGTCTCCATACAGCAGTTGCATCAACGCTCGTCCTCGCAGCAGCGAGCGCGAGCGCCCAGGTCGCCGTCGCCACGCCCCGTGGGGGCGCGGTCGCCCGCGCAGTCGCGCCGGTGGGTTTCGGAATGGACCTGCCGCGCGCCGTCATCGGCGTCGCGACCTCATTCGGCACCGGAAGCCGCGACACACTCGGCCTGCTGGTCTCGTCGGTGACCCGCAACAGCCCAGCCGAGAAGGCCGGGATCGAGGAAGGGAACCGGATCGCGATGATCAACGGCGTCAGCCTGAGGCTCGCCCCGGCCGACCTCGGCGATCCGGACATGAAACGGCTGATGAACCGCCGTCTGACCCGCGAGCTCGACAAGGTGAAGCCGGGCGACGAAGTCGACCTGCGCGTCTACGGCAACGGCCAGACGCGATCGGTGAAGGTGAAGACCGTGGATCCGGACTCGCTCTACGCCAGCGAGCGGCGGATCGTCTGGAATTCGATGGACGATCGCGCGACGCTCGGCATCGGCATCGCCTCCACGGGGAGCAAGCGCGACACCCTCGGCGTCTTCATCATGTCGGTGGACGAGGATGGGCCCGCGGCGAAAGCGGGCATCGAGGAAGGCGCGCGCATCGCTTCCATCAATGGCGTCGACCTCCGGGTGGCGCGGGAGGACGCCGGCGACGACTTCGTGTCGGGTACGCGGCTCAACCGGCTCGACCGGGAGATGGGCAAGGTGAAGCCCGGCGACGCGGTCGAGCTGAAGGTCTACCAGAATGGCCAGACCCGCACGGTGAAGGTCACGACCGTGGCCGTGACGCAGCTCGACAAGCGTCCGCGGAACACCCGCGTGATGCGGGGCGGCAACGGCGTCACGATCATCCGGTCGCCCGACCACGTGTCCATGGAGCTCGATGCCGCGCGCGTCGGCGCCACGGTCCGGAAGGCGGTCGAGGAAGCCACCCGGGTCACCGGGGAGCGCCTGGAGGGCCTCGGCCGGGTCTTCGACGAGATGGGCCGCGGCATGAACGCGCGCGGCAGCATCCGCTGGATGGCCGGTGACTCGTCGGCCGCGCCGCGGCGAACGCTCATCCGGATGTAGGTGTCAGACCAGATGTGCCGCCCCTGGTGGGGGGCGGGGGAAAGGAGAACGGCGCCGCAGTATCGGGCGCCGTTCTCTTTTCAGGTGGTCAGAACTCGACCTGCGCGCCGAGCTCCACGACGCGGTTGGGCGGAATTCCGAAGAACTCGGTGGCCGAGCGCGCGTTGCGGGACATGACCGTGAAGATCCGCTTGCGCCACCGCGCCATCCGGAGCGCGTTCGGGTCGGCGGCGCGCCGGGCGCCGGATTTGTGCGGACCGGTGCCGGCGATGATGATGCGCTCGCGGCCGAGGTAGAACGTGGTATCGAGCTGCTTGGCGCGAAGTCCGTGGCGCTTGGCGTAGTGGAGCAGCTCGGGAACGTTGGGCGTCTCCATGAAGCCGTAGTGCGCCTCGACGCGCCAGAAGCCCTGCTCGAGCTTCTCGACCTTCACGCGGTCCTCCTGGTCGTCGATCTCCGGGACCTCGTCGGTCTTGACGGACATGAGGATGACCTGCTCGTGCAGCACCTTGTTGTGCTTGAGGTGGTGCAGGAGCACGACCGGAACGCCATCCGCGCTCGAGGTCATGAAGACCGCGGTGCCCGGCACGCGCGGCGGCTTGCGCTTCTCGACGTCCTTGAGGAAGAGGTCGAGCGGGAGCGAGCCGGCCTGGAGGATGCTGGTCAGCATGAGGCGCCCGCGCTTCCACGTGCTCATCAGCGTGTAGACGCCGATGGCGATGGCGATGGGAATCCAGCCGCCATCGATGATCTTGAACGTGTTCGAGAACAGGAAGGCGCCGTCGACGAGCAGAAAGCCGCCCGTGAGCAGCAGCATCTTCTGCTTCGACCATCCCCACTTCGTCGTCGCGACGAAATGGAACAGGATGGAGGTGATCGCCATCGTGCCGGTCACCGCGATGCCGTAGGCGGCCCCGAGCCGATCGGCATCCTGGAAGATGAGCACGAGCATGAGCGTGCCCAGCGCGAGGAGCTTGTTGACCTCCGGGATGTAGATCTGTCCCACCTGGTGGTGCGAGGTATGGACGATCGTCATGCGCGGCGAATAGCCGAGCTGGATGCTCTGCTGCGTCAGCGAGAACGCGCCGGAGATGAGGGCCTGCGACGCGATGATCGCCGCGGCGGTGGCGATGAAGATCAGCGGGATCTGGAAGCCGGCCGGCGCGAGCTTGTAGAACGGGTTGTCGGCGGCGAGCGGATCGCGGAGAATGAGCGCTCCCTGGCCGAAGTAGTTCAGCAGCAGCGCCGGCATGACGAACCCGAACCACGCGAGGCGGATCGGCCGTTTGCCGAAATGGCCCATGTCGGCGTAGAGGGCCTCGCCACCGGTGATGACGAGGACCACGGCGCCGAGGACGACGAACCCGGTGAGGCCGTGCTCGATGAAGAAGTGAACGCCATAATAGGGGTTCACGGCGAGCAGGATCCGGGGTTCGATGAGGATCTCGCGCGCCCCGAGGAACCCGATCGTGGCGAACCAGATCGCCATGATGGGCCCGAACGCCGCGCCCACCTTCGCGGTGCCGAACCGCTGAACCGCGAACACGCCGACCAGGATCGCGACGGACAGGGCGACGATGACCGTGTGCGGAATCTCCGGATTCCGGACCTCGATACCCTGCAGGGCGCCGAGCACGGAGATGGCCGGGGTGATCATGCCATCCCCGTAGAGCAGCGCGGAGCCGAACAGGCCGATCGCGACGAGCATCCAGCGACGGCGCTTGTCCTCTTCGCGCCGTTCGGTCTGGAGCAGCAGGGCGAGCAGCGACAGGACGCCGCCTTCTCCCCGATTGTCCGCCCGGAGGATGAAGTAGATGTACTTGATCGCCACCACGATGATCAGCGACCAGACGATCAGCGACAGGACGCCGTATACGGACGACTCCGTGGCCGCGAAGCCGTGCGTCTTCTGGTTGAAGGCGGCCTGGATCGCGTAGAGGGGGCTCGTGCCGATGTCGCCGTACACCACGCCGAGCGCGCCGAGCGAGAGGACCGCCAGGCGCTTGCCGGTCGGATTGAGCGGGGCGTGCTCGCGGGGCAGCGTGACGGACTTGTGGAAGCCGCTCACCTCGGAAAGGCGCTGGGCTTCCGACGGTCGCGACTGCGGCGGCTCGGTCGGCGGACGCTGGCCACCCTGATCCGGTGGCGGTCCATCCTTGTCACTGGGCCCGTTCGGCGGACCGCTGGATTCAGCCATTTGTATTTTCGGCGGGACCGTGCCCGCGATTGCTGCAGAATGTCGTGCGCCCTGGCCGTCCGGCCGGTCGCAAACAAAAAAGGGTCGCAGAGATTTCTGCGACCCTTGTGCAATCTATGGTCTTACATGTTGCCGTAAAGGCGGTTAGGCCTCGTCCGGCCTGGCGATCACGTCAGTTCACGGTGTGGGCTTTCCGATCGCGTCGATTTCCGCGGAAGCTCTGGCAAGGGCATCCTTGATCTTGGCGAGGACTTCCTTGTCGTTCATATGGCCTGTAGCTGTCGCGTATGTGGCGCGAGCGACTGATTTGAAGGCCTGATTGACCTCCATCATCGGGGAGTCGACGAAGCCCTCGACGAACCGTGAGATGCGATCGAAGATGTCGTTGACCGCTGGGCCATGCTCCGCCAGGTGTTTGCGGCCGTCGTCGGTGATTTCGTAGATCCGCTTGCCCCCTTCCTCTGGGACCGCGCGCGCGTAGCCGAGGTCCTCGAGCATGGTGAGGGTCGGATACACGGTGCCCGGGCTCGGAGAGTATGCCCCGCGTGACCGCGTCTCCAGCTCCTTGATGATCTCGTAGCCATGCCGGGGCTTCTCCTCGAGGAGCCGCAGGATGACGAGCTTGAGATCGCCCTGCTCGAACATCCGTCCCGATCGGCCTCGGCGGGCGCCGGGCTTCCCGCCCCAGAGGTCACCGAACTGGTCGAAGGCGAACCCGCCCCACCGGTGGCGTCGATCGCTGTCCCGCGGATCCCCGTAGCAGCTCCACATAAGATGTATCTCCGATATATCGTGGCGTTTAGAAGATATATCGCGCGATATATCGAACTGTCAAGTCCGGAAGGGCGTCCGTGGCGAGGTCAGAAGGGGCACACGGAAAGGTCCGATGCCGCGGATCAGATCCGATCCCGTCCGCGCAAGGCGGAGTGTCTTCCCGGGCTACAACCAGGAAAGGAGAGCTGGGTTCACTCGCGCGCGCAAACCCGTCCTGCATTTGGGGGGATCCGATCTTTCCGCCTTCGGACCTTTCCGTGTTGACCGCCTGGCCTGGCAACAAAGCCGGGGGAACGGACTCAGCCCTGAGGGTGGCCCGTCATCTGCCCTAGGACTCCAGAGCGCATTTCGCGCTCACACAAAACCGGAGCGGACAAATGGCTGACAACATCCACGACGAAGGCGCCGAGAATCAGATCAAGGGTGCCGCCAAGCAGGCTGAAGGCAAGATCCGCAACGCGGTCGGCGGGCTGACCGGCGACACGAGCGAGCAGCTCAAGGGCAAGGCGCAGGACCTCAAGGGCAAGGCGCAGCGCAAGATCGGCGAGGCCGAATCGGATGCGTGATCTCCGTGCGTGATGCCATGACGGCATTTACCACAGAGAACACAGAGAACACGGGGAAAGCATGAGGGGCGAACAGACCGTTCGCCCCTCATGCTTTTCCCCGTGTTCTCTGTGTTCCCTGTGGTAAATCCCGTTACTCGTATCGGAGCGCGATGATCGGATCCATCACTGCCGCCGAGCGCGCCGGCCAGACGCCGAAGAGCACGCCCACTCCGGCGGAGAATGCGAACGCCGCGCCCACTACGCCCATCGAGACGTGCGTCGTGAAGCCCGCGACCTTGCTCATGATCATCGCGCCGCCGGTCCCGATCCCGATGCCGATGATCCCGCCGAGGCAGCAGAGCACCACCGCCTCGATGAGGAACTGCGCGAGGATGTTCCACCGCGTGGCGCCCAGCGCCTTGCGGATCCCGATCTCGCGCGTGCGCTCCGTGACCGACACCAGCATGATGTTCATGATGCCGATGCCGCCGACGATCAGCGACACCGCGGCGATGCCGGCGAGCAGGTAGGTGAAGACCGCGGTGGTCTCGCCGAGCGTGTTGAGGAAGTCCGCCTGGCTCCGGATCTGGAAGTCGTCGGCCGCGCCCTGGCGCAGGCGATGCTCGTGGCGGAGGATCGACTGGATCTTCGCCATCGTCGCCGGAATCGAATCCTCCGACGGCGCGAGGACGCTGATCGAGCGGAGGCGGTCGTTGCCGTTGACGCGATACCGCGCCGTCCGGACTGGGATGAGGATCTGGTCGTCGGGGTTGCCGAACTGGGAGGCCTGGCCCTTGGACTTCAGCACCCCGATGACGTCGAACATCAGGCCGCGAATGCGGATCTTCTCGCCGAGCAGGGCTTCGGGCGTCGTCAGCCCGAGATTGGTCGCGACCATCGGACCGACCACCGCGACACGGGCCCGCCCCTCGTCCTCGGCCGAGGAGAACATGCGCCCGACGGACAGCTCCGTCTTGCGCACCTCGAGGTAGTTCGCCGAGGTCCCGACGATCGACGTGTTCGTGTTCTTGTTGGTCCAGGTCACCTGCTGGTTGCCGCCCATCTCGGGCTGCACGGCGGCGAAGAGCGCGCCGCCGGAATCCTCGAGCGCCTTGGCGTCGTCGAGCGTGAGCTTCGCGTTCTGGCCGCCGACGCTCACGCCACCCATGCCGCGCTGCTGGCCGGGGTTCACGGTCAGCAGCGTGGTGCCGAGGGCGTTGATGCGGTCCTTCACCGCCGCCTGCGCGCCGCTGCCGATCGCCACCATCGCGATGACCGCGGCCACGCCGATGACGATGCCGAGCATCGTCAGC
Organism: uncultured Gemmatimonadota bacterium; assembly: GCA_946479895.1. The sequence continues at coordinate 7,237 of CAMLHT010000146.1, forward strand.
ATGGAGCGCATCTTGTTCGCGCGGAGCGCGCCCAGCGCGACGGCGATGATTTCTCCGATCAGCATCTGTCTATCCTCAGCCGCCGCGACCGCCGCGTGCGGCGCCACCACCGCCGCCCCCGCCACCGCCGGCCGGAGGACCACCGCCGCCCGGGCCACGACCGCCGCCCGCGTTCGGATTCAGGCCCGGAACACCCATCTGCGAGCGCGTGCGATCGTTCTGCGCCTGGCGGTTCGCCTGGAGCTGGAGCGCGCTGATGAGCACCACGCGATCACCTTCGTTGAGACCGCTGATCACTTCGGTGTAGTCGAAGTTGCCCTGGCCGAGCTGGAGAACGCGCGGCGCGAAGTGCTTGTTCGTCGTGTCGGTCGCGACGAAGACGAGGCCGGACCGCGGACGACGCGGCTGGCCGCCGATCTCCGGCGTCGGCGTGAGCTGGCCCGTCTGGCCATTGGCACGCTGCGGCATGGTCGTCGTGGCCCGCGGCGCATTGCCCGCGGCGCCGGCCGGAGCGCCACCCGTGCGCCCGCCAGTCATGCCGGCGTTGTTGCCGCCGCGGCCACCGCCCTGCATGAAGCGGCAGGCGCCCACCTTGCGCGCATCCACGCCGATCGCGGCGTAGATCGGCTGAAGCTCGGCGTTCAGGGCGCGACGATCGGCGCCCTCGACGCTCATCTTCGCGCGGATATCGTCGATCTTCTTCTTCTCGGCCGGCTTCTTCGCGATGGCCGCATCGATCGCGGTGCACTCCTCGGCCGTCACCTGCGGCATGTTGCCGCCGCGCCGACCGGACTGCTGGTCCTGCTGGTCGATCGCGACTTCACCGCCCGACGAGCCGGTGCGGCCGCCGTTCATGCCGCCGTTGCCACGGCCCTGCTGGGCGCGGATCTCGGCGTTCACCGTATCCGGGTTGAGGCCGAGCATGGCCGCGATGGCGCCGGCCTCGCGGACGCCGCGGACGGCGTCGTTCGGCACGGCAAGGACGTTCGGCAGCTCGCTCACGGTGACCGTGACTTCGCCGTTCATGCCCGGCTTGAGCAGGCCCTCGGTGTTGTCGAGGGTGATCAGCACCGGGAACATCGTGACGTTCTGCTGGATGACCGCCTGTGGCTCGATCTTCTCGACGATGCCGGTGAACGGCCGGTTCTGGTAGGCGTCGACGGCGACGCTGGCCGTCTGGCCGCCGCGGATCAGGCCGATGTCGCTCTCGTTGAAGAGGGCGCGGACGCGCACCTGGCGCAGGTCGGCCATCTTGAGCAGGGTCGTGCCGCCGCTCACGCTCCCCGTCGCCGACGCGATCACCATGCCCGGCGTGACGGTCTTCTCGATGACGGTGCCGGCCACCTGCGCCGTGACGCGCGCGTCCTCCACGCGCTGCTGCGCGAGGTCGAGGGACGTGCGGGCGCGTACGAGAGCCGTGTTCGCATTGCGGAGATCGAGCGCCGCCGTCTCGTGCTCCTGGGCGGTGATGACCTTGGCGGCGAACATCTCGTCCGAGCGCTTCTTCTGCTGGACCGAGACGTCGTACTTCGCCTGGGCGGCGTCGAGGTCGGCCTGGGCCTGCTCGAGCTGGTTGTTCACGTCGCGGGTGTCGACCTGCACGAGGAGGTCGCCCGGCTTGACCATGGTGCCGGTCTCCACGGGGACCTTCGTGATCACGCCCGAGGCCTTCGACTTCACCTCGACGATGGCGATGGGCTCGATCACGCCGGAGGCCTGGGCGTCGATGATGATATCGCGCCGCTGCACGGTTGCAGTGGCGACGGGGAGGTCCTTGGGCTTGTTGCCGGAGCATGCGGCTGCGGCGACAAGAAGGGCGGCTCCAAATAAGCGTTTCACGAAATGATCTCCTGGAAACGGCCCCGCTCGGGGCCGGGTGGTTCTCTGTCAGTAACTACGGTTTTCGGGCCGGGAGTGCTGACCGGAGGGGGGAGGGCGGAGGACGGAGGACGGAGGAACCCTCCGCCCTCCGTCCTCCATCCTCCGTCCTCTGTC
>CAMLHT010000147.1 GCA_946479895.1 uncultured Gemmatimonadota bacterium
GATCGGGCTCGGTGACCATCGCCGAGCGCTCCTCGGTGACCTTCACCTCGGAGAGGGTGGTGGAGAGCGGGGCGAGCTTCGCCGTGCCGAGGTCCACCACCGGCGACTTCGGCGAGAGGGTGATGTCCTGGATCACCGGTGCGTAGCCGATGTAGACGACGCGGATGGTGAACACCCCCGGGCGCAGGTTGGGCACGCGGAAGCTGCCGTCGGCGCCGGCGTAGGCGCCGGCGACGGTGACGGCCGCGCCCTTGGGCTTGAGGGTGACCGACGCGCGGGGGAGGGGCGCGCCGGCGGTGTCGGTGATCTTGCCGCGGATCTCGAACGACGGCTGGGCTCCTGCAGCCGGTGCAGGCTGTTGCGCTGGGGCGATGGGGGCCGCGAGGGCGAATCCCAGGGCGAGGAGGGCGGAGCGAACGCGTGACATGGTGTACCTCGGTAGAGTACTTGGTGCCACAAAGTACGGGCGTTCACCGGACAGGTTTCATGCCCTGCCCAACGGCCCCTCTACCGAATCGGTTTCATCCCCTCGGCGCGAAGCGGGGGACTATTCGTGTTACTCCCGCCGCCCGAACAGCCGCCCGTCCACGCTGTACCGCCCGCCCCCCACGGCCGCGAAGAACAGGAAGACGAAGCAGTACAGTGCCGCCAGCTCGCCCTGGTTCAGGATCGGGAAGAAGGCGCGCGGCGCGTGCACCGTGAAGTACGCCACCGCCAGCTCGCCGGCGAGCAGGAACCCGACGATCCGCGTCAGCAGTCCGAGCACCAGCAACAGCCCACCAAACAGTTCCAGCACCCCGGCGATCCACGTCTGGGAGAACAGCTCGGGTGCCCCCGCGAACGCGCGGCCGGCGGAGTGGGGAAAGCCGAACAGCTTCTGGCCGCCGTGCTGCATCAGCATGGCACCGGCGACGACGCGGAGCAGCAGCAGCGCGAGGTCGTGGAGCATCGGATATCTGGGTGTCGTCATACCGGAACAGTAACCTCCCGCCCACCCCCTCCTGCAGGGCTCGGAAAGAACCGTCGACGCGACCTGTAGGGCGATCCGCGACGGCGCCTGCCGACGCGCGGTGGCATGCTGACGGAGTCCATCTCGCCAGCGTGCACGACTTCACGCCGGTGTGCACCACCGAGTTCGCGGCGTTCGCCGAGATCGCCACGCAGCTCCGCGAGCGCAACGTGGAGCTGCTCGGCCTCAGCATCGACAGCGTCTTCTCGCACCTCGCCTGGATGCGGAGCATCCGCTCCTCGCTCGGCGTGACGGTACCGTTCCCCGTCATTGCCGACCTCGATCGCGCCGTGGCGACGGCGTACGGCATGATCATGCCCGGCGAGAGCAGCACGGAGACGTCGCGCTGCGTCTTCTTCATCGACCCGAAGGGGATCGTGCGGGCAATGATCTACTACCCGCTCAGCCTCGGCCGGAACATGAAGGAGATCCTGCGCGTGGTGGATGCGCTCCAGATGGCGGACGAGAACCAGGTGGCGACGCCCGCCAACTGGGAGCCGGGCCAGAAGGTGATCGTCCCAGCGCCGCGCACGATGGAGGACCTCGAGAAGCGCATCGACGCGGGCTACGAGTGCTCGGAGTGGTATCTCTGCTTCAAGTCGCCGAACGGCGCCGCGGTCACCGCGCCAGCGACGTCGCGCGCGGAGGCAACTGTCTGATGCCCTGCGTCAACGCCGACGGCTCGCTCTCCCCGATCGCCGCGCAGGTGCTCGGCGCGCTTGCATCGGTTGGAGCGCCCGGGACGGCGGACGCCGTCGCGCGGGCCGCTGCGCTACCGGTCTACCGCGTGCGCTCGGCGCTGCGCGAGCTGCAGCTCGCGGGACTCGTGGCGGACGTGGACGCCAATCGCGTCGTGACGCCGGAGGGCCGCGCGAGGCTCGCCGCTGCAACGGCGCAAGCCGGCTCCCTCCCGCAGTGAGGCTCGAGGAGGTGGGCGCCGCTCCTGGGCAGCAGATGTGACGAGCAGAGAGGGAATTCAGAAGGAACGCGACGCCGCCCGGGGCAGGTTTCCTCCGGGCGGCGTTTCACATCACGCCGAGGTCGTCGTCAGATCCGCCGGCGGCGCCTGGCTGCTCCGACGATGCCGAGGAGCCCCGTGGCGAGGAGCGCCAGGGATCCCGGCTCCGGCGTCACGGACGTCACTCGGCCGGTGACCGTGGCGTCGAGATACAGGCCGTCGTACACGCTGTTGAGCGTCTCCATCTTGAACTCCAGCGTGTTTACCCCGTTGACGAAATCAGCCGAGCCGAGGGCGACGAGGAACGGGTTATCGGCAGCCCAGTTGTCGGTCTGCTGGACACCGCCGATCTCCTGCGGCGCGCTGAACAGGAGGTTCCCGTTCAGGTAGGCGCCGAAAATGCCGTCAGCGGCCCGCCAGAAGCCGTTGATCATGACCGTGCTGAGGTCGTACCCAGTGAGGTCGAAGGTCCGCCGAAACACGGTGTTGGGACTGTTGGTCCAGCCATCGTTCCCCGCGCCGGTCGGGCTCGTGACGTTGTTGATCCACTTCGCCAGCGTCGTGTTCACCGTCTGCATGTTGCAGCACTGGTCGGCCGGATAGAGGACCACCCCCGGGGTGAACGCGCCGCCCGCCACCGAGACGATCCAGTTCGGATCCGTCGCGCCATCCGACAGGACGACGCCACTGCCGTTGGTGCCGGTACTGATGTTGATCGACTGCGCTTGTGCCACCGTTGCCGCTGCCGTCGCGATCGCGACGACGAGCAGGCCATGCCTGAACTGCGTTCCGACCCTTGTCATGGTCTCCCCCTGTGGGGAAGGTTTCCTCGCCGTCGCGCGGATCCGTGGTAGAGCCGCTCGGCGAGGCACTGCTCACAGGCGCCGACTCAGGCGCGCGAATCTGCATCGCCAGGCCGACCTGTCAAGCCGAGGGAAAGGTTGTTGGGTTACGCGTTCATCGCCGCCGCTGCCCTGTTGTGGGCGACCATCGGGCCGATGGCGCGCTTCGCACTCAGCACCGGCGTCGCTCCGCTGGAGATCAGCCTCTGGCGTGCTTCTCGTCGCGATGGAGGGTGACGCCGCTTCGGCTCTGGACCCGCCACACGAGGTTCCAGCGCCCGCGTCCCGGGAGTGAGGTGGTTCGTCACTCCTTCTCGAGTAAGAGCGCCGCCACATCAGCAGGCCACCCCGCCGACCCGTTCCTGCCCTTGTCGACGTACGCCACCCGGATGTCGTCCGGGACCGCTCTGATTGATAACGTCCTCTTGATGGCGTCCTCGAAGCCTCCGTGAGTGCCGGGGCCCCGGTGCCGCGCACCTGAGTCAGCGCTTTTTCGAGCGCGTGACGCTGTCCGGGCGTGACGTGCTGTCCGCCGCATTCGCCGTCCGGATCGCCTTCAGCTCGCCGACCACCTGCCGTCCCGCCGCGGGGCCGGTCACGTACGTGGAGACGAAGCGCACGACCGCGTTGTTCGGTCGCGCCACCCACCACCGGTTGCTCACCGTGACCGCCGTGCGCGGCTCGCGCACCAGCGTGGGCCGCTCGACGCCCTGCACGACGAAGGTGGAGAACGTTCCCGCCGGGACGGTGACCGTCGCCGTGTCGGTGACGTCGAAGTCCCAGCGATACACCTCACTGTCGCGCTTGACCGTCACCACCGACTGCTGGCCGAGCCGCAGTGGCCAGAGGCTGCCGATGGCTCCATTGTCGTCGGTGAACGGCCGCCGAGGATCCTCGGTGATGAACAGGCCGAGGCGCGATCCCGTGCGGCCGAGGTTGTCCCGGTAGGTGGTACGCCACCCGTCGACCTTGGTGATCGTGTTCGTCTGGCCGCCGTAGTCGTACACCGTGCCGACCGGTGGCGGCGCGTAGGGCATCGGTGGAACGTCCGGCTTGCACGCCCCCAGCGAGACGCAAAGCGCAGGGAGCATCGCGATACGGGTCACGCCACGAATCCGGCCAGGAGAACGCGGGTCCATAAACGATGTCGGGGCTGGGGGAGGATGACGATGTCCTGCGGAGAGGTGCCCGAACGACGCCCTCGATATTCGTCGCTGCGACCAGCCGACACAAGACGCGGGAGACAGGGTTGCCCCTGTCTCCCGCGCACGTGCCAGTGACGTGACGATCAGACGGACTTCCGGCGACGCCGGGCGCCCACGAGCAGGAAGCCCAGCCCCGTGGCCGTCAGGAGGACGGAGGCGGGTTCCGGCGTGACCGTGGTCGGTGGCTCGATCGGCGTGCCGCCGACGCCCTGGAAGCCGAACACGAACGTCGGTCCGGAGCTGCCGGCGCAGGTGGCATCGTTGACGCTGTCGAAACCGCCGCAGTAGGCCCACGACGCCACTTCCGCACCGACGGCGCCGAGCGCCGCCTTCGCGTCGGTGAGGTTCGCCGCCGCCCCATAGAAGATGGTCAGCGTCTGGCTCGCGCCGGCCGCCAGCGCCGGGAAGCCGAAGTCGAAGTTCGCACCGTGATCGCAGGGACCGATGTCGGTGAAGTTCGCGTTCTGCGGCGCGCCGCAGATCACGCCCGGATCGCCGAAGACGTTCTCATTGGTGAAGCCGTTCGAGCTCGTGCCGAGGAGGTTCGTGGCTGGCCATCCCGCGAGGCTGACGACTTCCTCGCCTGGTGTCGGGATGTCCCAGTCCATGGTGCGGCGATACCTGATGCCGTCCGCTCCCATGCCGAGCGTGCCCCCCGTGAGGTTCGTCAGCGTGACGGTCACCTGATACAGGTTTGGCGAAACCGCGCTCGGCGCGTAGGCCTGGGTCACGCGGAGCAGGTCCGTCCCGCCGCTCTGGATCGTGACTGCGGAGGTGGCGGTCGTGGCCGTGCTGCTGAAGGTGATGTTGCTCAGGTTCGTGATGCCGCCCTCGGCGGTGTTCTGCCCGCCCCACGTTCCATCATACGTGCCGCCCGCGATGCCTGCGCCCCAGCCTTCGCAGGTGCAGCCGGCGTAGGTGCCATCCCAGTTCGTCGGCAGGTACCGCACGCCGACCCCTCCGTAGTACCCCCCGGCCTCGCTCGTGACGTTGAGCGCGCCCGCCTCGTTGACGCCGAGGGAGATGGTACCGTTGCTGATCACCGCCTGCCCGCCGGCCGGGCTCACGGCGCCGGCCGCGGCGATCAGTGCGGCGCTGAGGATGGAAAAGCGCAATCGAGACATGGACAGCCCTCCCGAGAAGAGTGGAACTGCAACCGTCTACTGCGACTCCCTTTCCTGCTGCGACTGCCTTACCTGTTGCGACCCGCTGGTGCCGCGTTGCGGCGGCGGCCCAAACCTTCAACGGACCGGTGACGGCGAACGCACGCGTCGGGGAAGGCGAAGAGCTCGAGCGAGGCCTGGATGGCCCCCCGCCCGAGTGACACCGATCGACTGCTGCATCGCCGGACCGTCCGCTTTGCGGCCGACGGCGTATTGCAATCACGACGCCACGTGATCGCGTCTTCATCGAAAGGCGAGGGGGGCAAGCCGGTCGCGGGGTGGGGCAATGAACAAGGGCGGCAAGCGATGGCCGCTAGCCGCCCTTTCTCCTGTTGACGCCACTTCCGCTGAAGCAATTACGACAACGGGAGTCCGGTTTGCCGCGTCGATTGCGGCGACCTGCCGGCGGTCAGCCGGGGTACTGGGATCGGTACGACCCCGACTCGCCCTGGTCCAGCATCGTCGCCCCGCCGAACTGTGCCGCCTCGGTGGACCCCATGAGCGCCGTGGTGCTGCTCGCGCCACTCGCGATGAGCTGGGTGATCTCGTCGAAGTAGCCCGTGCCGACTTCGCGCTGGTGACGCGTGGCCGTGTAGCCGTGTGCCTCCGACGCGAACTCCGCTTCCTGAAGCTCGGAGTACGCCGACATGCCGCGCGAGCGGTAGCTGCGCGCCAGCTCGAACATGCCGTGGTTGAGCTGGTGGAAGCCGGCGAGGGTGACGAACTGGAACCTGTATCCCATCGCGCCCAGCTCGCGCTGGAAGCTGGCGATCGTCGTCGCGTCGAGCTTGCGCTTCCAGTTGAACGACGGGGAGCAGTTGTAGGCAAGCATCTTGTTCGGGAACTGCTCGTGCACCGCTTCCGCGAACTGCCGTGCCTCGGCGAGATCGGGGGTGGACGTCTCGCACCAGAGCAGGTCGGCGTATGGCGCGTACGCCCTGGCGCGGGCGATGGCGCACTCGAGGCCGCCGGTGATGCGGAAGAACCCTTCCGGCGTCCGCTCTCCCGTGAGGAAGGGCCGGTCGAGCGGATCGATGTCGGTGGTGAGCAGGCGGGCGCTGTCGGCATCGGTGCGCGCCACGATGATGCTTGGCACGTCCAGCACGTCGGCGGCGAGCCGGGCGGCGATGAGCGTCCGGATGAACTGCGAGGCGGGAATGAGGACCTTGCCGCCGAGGTGGCCGCACTTCTTTTCCGACGAGAGCTGATCCTCGAAATGGACGCCGGCGGCGCCCGCCTCGATCATCGCCTTCATGAGCTCGAAGGCATTGAGTGGTCCGCCGAACCCGGCTTCCGCGTCGGCGATGATGGGCGCGTGCCAGTAGTGCGTGCCGCGCTTTCCTTCCACCGCCTCGATCTCGTCCGCGCGGCACAACGCCTGGTTGATGCGCCGCACCACGGCGGGCACGCTGTTGGCGGGGTACAGGCTCTGGTCGGGATAGGTCTGTCCAGCGAGGTTGGCGTCCGCCGCCACCTGCCATCCGCTGAGGTAGATGGCTTCGAGGCCGGCGCGAACCTGCTGCACGGCCTGGTTGCCGGTGAGGGCGCCCAGCGCGGGTACGTAGTCGCGCGTGCAGAGCAGCTCCCACAGGCGTCGCGCGCCGGCCTCGGCCAGGGTGTGATGAATGCGGATGGAACCGCGAAGACGTTCCACGTCGTCGCTGGAGTACGGGCGCCGGATGCCTTCCCACCGGCTCGCCGGCGTGGGTGCAGCGGGGCGCCTCGTGTCCGGCGCGTTCCTGATGTTGTCGAGCGGTTCGATGACGGTAGCCACGGCGGCATCCTCCGGGAGGTTGGCGGTTTACATGCTTCACGGAGGCCATGCAACCCGGGCGCCCTGGCGCGTAAATCCCTGACCTGGAGCGTGTTGTGCTGTCACTGTCTCTTCCGCCGTCCGATGTAAGACTGTAAATCCTGTAACATCCGGGACCGTCGGTGGCCCATGAAACAGCCCGTGCATCTCGGTCGGCGCATTCGCCCGCTCCGTATCAAGGCAGGCCTCACCCAGGCCGCCCTCGCGCAGCGGCTGGGCATCTCGGCGAGCTACCTGAACCTCGTGGAGAACGACCGCCGGCCCGTGACCGGCACGCTGCTGCTGGCACTCGCGCGCGAGCTCGACGTCGACGTCCGCGAGCTCGCCGCTGGCGCCGACAGCGACCTGCTCGCACGGCTCACCGAGATCTTCAGCGATCCGCTGTTCGAGGATCACCCGGTGATGGGCAAGGACCTCCGGGCGTTCGTCACCGACAGCCCTGACATCGCGCAGGCGGTGACGTGGCTGCACGAGGCCTACGCGCGCGCGCGCGCGTCGCTCGAGACACTCGGCGGCCGGTTGCTCGACGAGCAGCAGGACATCGGCTCGCTCGACCGGGCGCGGCTCTCGTCCGAGCAGGTCTCCGATTTCATCCAGCGCCACGGCAACTACTTTCCGCAGCTCGAGCGAGATGCCGAGCAACTGCTGTCGGCGGGAGACATCGGCGAGGACAGCGACGACCTGTTCACCAGGCTCTCGCGGCACCTGCACCGCGTGCATGGCGTGAGCGTGCAGATCCGGACCGTGAGCGCGATGCGCGGCGCGATCCGCCGGTTCGTCCCGGCGCGCCGCGAGCTCCACCTCTCCGAGATGCTCCGCCGAGGCTCGCGCAACTTCCAGCTCGCCACGCAGATCGCGCTGCTCGAATTCGGCGGCACCCTCGACCACCTCACGGCCGATCCCAGGCTCGGCAGCGACGAGTCACGCGAGCTGTGCCGAATCGCGCTGGCCAACTACTTCGCCGGGGCCGTGCTGATGCCGTACGACGCCTTCCTTCGCGCGGCCGAAGACGAGCGGTACGACGTCGAGCTGCTCTGCCACCGTTTCCGCGTGCGGTGGGAGCAGGTATGTCACCGCCTCACCACGCTGCGTCGCCCCGGCGCCGAGGGCGTGACGTTCTACCTGCTGCGCGTCGACCTCGCCGGGAACATCTCCAAGCGCTTCAGCGCGGCGGGCATCCGGTTTCCGCGCTTCAGCGGCCTGTGCTCGTTGTGGAATGTCCATGCCGCCTTCCTCCAGCCGGGGCGCGTGCGCGTGCAGCTGTCGCGCCTCCCCGATGGACACACGGTGCTCGCCGTGGCGCGCACGGTCCAGCGCTACACCTACGGGTGGGGTGCCCCGGAGGCGCCGTACGCGGTGGGCATCGGATGCGACATCAGCCAGGCGCGCCAGGTCGTCTATGCCGATGGCCTGGACATCGACAGCTCGGCCGTCGCCGTGCCCATCGGCATCACGTGCCGGCTGTGCGAGCGTCCCGACTGCACCGCACGCGCCTTTCCGTCCATCACCGAGCCGCTGCGGATCGACGAGAACATTCGCGGCGTCTCGTTCTTCGCGCCGGCGACGCCGTAGATCGATCCCGCAAGGACAGTGGGGCGGCGGTGACGCGATCCGCCTGGAACGGAGACCGCGAATCGTCCTCCTCGTGCGGCGCCTCGTCCCTTCGAATGGGCGGCAGATGCTCGGGATGTCGGGCGATCGCTGACGGCGACAGCCGATCGGGGGGTGAAGCTTCGTTGCTGATCGGCGCACCGATGACCTGACATCCGGAGGGCAACGTGTTCTCGCTCCATCGCGCATCCGCAGTCCTGCTCGCCCTCACCTGCGTGGCCCTGACCAGTCTTCGTCCTGCCCGCGCAGCAGCCCAGGGCTCCGCCACCGTCGCGAGCCAGCTCGGGGCCACGATGGCGCCAGGCCAGCCAGAGGAGTTCGCCGTGGGCACGAGCATCACGTGCACGCTCGCGGACCCGGCGAAGCTTGCGGCACTCGGTGCCCAGGGCATGCACGCGGGCGCACGCGTCACGGCGGTGCGCACGGCGGCGGAGCGCGTACACGTGGAGGTGGATGAGCTCGACCCTGCCCCCCTCACGAAGCGGCTGACCCTGAAGATCGACGCGCAGGGCAGGCTCGCGCGGATCACCCAGTGAGCCACCGTGACGA
>CAMLHT010000148.1 GCA_946479895.1 uncultured Gemmatimonadota bacterium
GTCCGCGCCGCCAGATCCCCGACTCGCTGCGGGGCGAGTGGGCGAAGATGCTCGCCCTCTACGAGCGGCTCGGGAAAGGAACGATCGTGAAGTTCACCGCCAGCGGGACCATCGGGGAGAACGCCCAGCGGGCGACCGAATACACCCGCACGATGGAGATGACCGGGATCACGGAAGTCTCCGTGGACCCCGCGGTCTTCCAGATCCCGGCCGACTTCACCCGGATCGTCCCCCAGCGCGGCCGCGGCGGCCCCTGACCTGGCCAGCCTCCACCCTCCGCCCTCCGCCCTCCGCCCTCCAATGGCTTCCGGCTTGCCATATACCGGTGCCAATGGCCTACTCATCGGAAGAACCACGGGAAACGACCCTCGGGCGCGTGATCGAGCTCGCGTTCGACGGCGACCGCGCGCGCTATGAGAAGTTCCTCTCGCTGCTGCGCGGCGTCACGCCCGAGGACGGATCGGTGATCCTGCGCGGCAGCGCGGTCACGGGATATCGGTGGGCGGACAACGCGCCCTTCGACGCCGACGGGAGGGGCACCAGCGACCTCGATGTAACCTTCGTCGGGGGCGGAATGATCAACCGCTGGAACGAGTTCTACATCCCGGCGCTGCACACGGTGCCGCTCAGCGACGAGCATCCCGACGCGTGTCCGGAGTTCCGGCCCCTGCGCGACGCGCTGTGCACCGTCGCCGGGCGCCCGGTGAACATCCAGGCGACGACGTCCATCGTGCAGTTCGCCCGGGACGTCACCATGGATCAGCCGTGGGTCGAGCTGATCGAGAACCGGGAGAAGGCTCGCGAGGAGTTGGCGAACGCGGAGCCCGCCCCCGAGCGCTGACGCCGATGCCCGAGATCCGGGTGATGAGCTACAACATCCGCTACGGCGGTGTCGGCAAGGAGCGCGAGCTCGCCACGGTGATCCGGGAGGTCGGGCCCGACGTCGTGCTCTTCCAGGAGGCGACGCATCCCGACGTCATCACCCACATCGCCGACTTCGCGGGCTATCCCCACTTCGGGTCGCGCCGCGGCCAGTCGACGGGATTCATGAGCCGTCTCGCCGTCGCCTCGCACGCCTGGCATCTCCCGCGCGGAGCCCGTCACCCGTTCCTCGAGCTCGTGCTGGCCGACCGCGACCTGCGACTCTTCGCGCTGCACCTGTCGGCCTGGTTCTCCAAGTGGAGCGAGCGGCGGCGGCACTTCGAGATTCGCGCCCTCCTCGAGGGCATCCGCGAGCACCAGCACGGCTTCCACCTCCTGCTCGGCGACTTCAACGCGCTCGCGCCGGGCGAGCATCTCGACGTGACGCACTTCCCGAACTGGATCCGCGCCATGGTGTGGCTCAGCGGACGTGACATAGCGCGCGACACCATCCAGGAGATGCTGAATGCGCGATACGCGGACGTCTGGCGCCGCTTCAACCCCGACGATCCCGGCTACACGTTCCCGACGTGGAACCCGCACGTGCGCCTCGACTATGCGTTCGTGCCCATGGCGCATGCCGATCGCGTGAAGGCGTTCGAGATCGTCCGCGCGCCGCTGGTGGTGAAGACCGCCTCTGATCACCATCCGATCCTCGTGACCGTCGACTGAGGCCGCCGGCGGCCCCGCCTGTCACGTCGGCACTCCCATCGTTATCCTGCAAGTGCGCGCGGCTGTCAGGCGCGGCGTTCCGACTTCCAACCCGGCGATCCATGCGACGCTTCGTCCCGATCGTTGTGCTCGCTACCTCGCTCGCGGCGCCCGCGGTGGCCGCGGCCCAGCAGTGGAAGCCCATCGGCAGGACCACTCGCGACGGAAGCGAGATGTTCGTCCGCACGTCGAGCATCAGGCGCGGCGGCGACACGGTCACCGCGCTCATCCTCACTCGCTTCGCCGCGCCGACGTGGGATCCGGTGCGCAAGGACTCCCTGCGCGCCCTGACCACTCTCGCGACGTTCAACTGCAGGACCGAGAAGGTCGCGGTGAAGGAGAGCGTCTACTACGTCGACTTCGACCGGAACCGCGTCGCCGAGCGGCGAAAGCCGAAGGTGCCCGGCTATCAGGCCGTGTTCGGCGCGGCGTTCCCCATTGCGCACGCCTGGCTGTGCGCGAAGCCGAAGTGACCGAGCCGCAATCGCGCCGCAGGAACACCAGCGCGGGATTGCTGCTCTTCAAGCGCACTCCCGAGGGGCTGCGTGTCCTGCTGGCGCATCCCGGCGGCCCGTTCTGGCGCAAGCACGACGAGCACGCGTGGACGATTCCCAAGGGACTGGTCGAGCCGGGTGAGGAGCCGCTCGGCGCGGCGCAGCGCGAGTTTCGCGAGGAGACCGGCATCGAGCCCAGCGGCCCGTTCATCCCGCTCGGCGCCATCCGGCAGCGTTCCGGCAAGACCGTCCACGCCTGGGCCTGGGAGGGCGACGCGGACGCCGATGCGATCGTGTCGAACGAGGGGCGCACCGAATGGCCGCGCGGCTCGGGACGCTGGATCACCTATCCCGAGATCGACCGCTGCGGATGGTTCGATCCCGTCGAGGCGCGCCGGCGGCTCATCGCGGCACAGGGGGAGCTGGTCGACCGGCTGGAGGAGGCGCTGAAGAATACGGCGCCCCGCGCGACCGAGGCGTCTGGCCAACCGACGGCTGGCGATTAGCTTCTCGGGTCCGAAGGCGACGTTCGTTCACATCAAATCCCGACTGCCATGGCGACGAAACTCGACAAGAGCATCAAGCGCGAGCTGGAGCACAAAGGACAGGTCTTCACCATCACGATCTCTCCGGAAGGCATCAAGGTCGTGCCGAAGGGCCGCCGCAATGGCACCGAGATCTCCTGGGATTCGATCATCAGCGGTGACGCGACGCTGCGCGGCGATCTCAACGCCTCGATCAACGCGACGCAGTAGCATGCGGCCGGGCGCCCGGCGCCCGCTGCTGGCCGGCGCCGTGGTGATGGCGCTGGCCGTCGCCGGATGCGCGTCGCGGAACGCTTCGGCCGCGGGTCCGGCTCCGGCGATCGTCGACAGCACGACCTTCGCGCCGTCGCTCGAGATCGACCTCGCGAAGTTCACGCGGAATGCCGCCGGCATGTACTACCGCGACATGCTGGCAGGCACGGGCGTCGTCGCCGCGCCGGACCGGAAGGTGACGTTCCGCTACGCGGCCTTCCTGGCCAACGGAACGCCCGTCGAGACCCAGCGCGCTCCCATCGAGGCCGTGCTCGGCGACCAGATGATTCGCGGATTGCGGCTCGGCCTGACCGGCATGCGCGCCGGCGGCCAGCGCCGCCTCGTCGTCCCGCCCTCGCTCGCCTACGGGCGCTCGCGGTACGGCGCCATCCCGCCGAATTCCGTCCTCGTCTTCGACGTCGAATTGATCAGCGTGCGGTGACGACGCCGGCGACTCCCACGCGCGCCGAGCGCTTCGGGTACGCGGCGGCCCTGTCGCTCACGCTGCTTCGCCTCGTCCTCTCGATTCCGTTCATCCTCGTCGCGGTCACGCGCGGGTCCGGACGCGTGGCGGCCTGGCTCCTCGCCGTCGGCTTCGTCTCCGACGTCTATGACGGCGTCATCGCGCGCCGCTTCGGAGTCGCGACCGCCGGGCTCCGGCGGCTGGACAGCGCGGTGGACACGGTCTTCTACCTCGCGGCCGCGGTCTGCGTCTGGCGGCTGCATCCCGACGCGATCCTCTCGCACGGCTGGCTCATCGCCGCGGTGATCGGCACGCAGGTCGTCAACCACGCCTTCGAGTTCTGGAAGTTCGGCCGTGAGGCGAGCTACCACGCGTGGTCGGCGAAGGCCTGGGGCGCATCACTGTTCGTGGCGCTGGTGTTCCTGTTCGTGGCCGCGGACGATCGGCTGCTGACGGTCGCGCTGGTGCTTGGGATCGTCTCCCACGTCGAGAACTTCCTGATCACGCTCACGCTCCGGGAATGGAGGCATGACGTGAAGTCGGTGTTCCATGCGCGCCTTCACACACCGAGCCCAAGCTGATCCGTCGCCGCATCCGCTATCTCCGACTGCAGGTCCGGCACGTCGCCGTCCTCGAAGGTGCCGTACCGGATGCGGTAACGCGCGCAGAGCCGCGCCATCACCTGCGTGAGTCCCGCGCGATAGCCGTCGCCGGCATGGATGCTGTTCGCGTAGGTGGCCGCATATCGCGCGGCCAGGTGCGGAAACTCCGCGGCGATGAAGGGCAGGTATCTCTTTCGCGCCGCGTTCCGCAGCCGCAGCGCGCACGCCCCGATGTGCGTGGCGCCGCTCGCGGCGATGCGCCGGACGAGAGCGTCGAGCTGGGCGGGACCGTCGGTGATGCCGGGCAGGATCGGCATGACGTTCACGCCGACGTCGATGCCGGCGTCGCGCAGCCGCCTGATCGCGCGCAGCCGGGCCTCGGGCGTCGGCGCCCGCGGCTCCAGCCTGCGCGCCAGGTCCGTGTCGACCGTGATCAGCGAGACGTGGATGTCGATCCGCGAGTACCGGTTGATGCGCTTCAGCACGTCGATGTCGCGGGTGACCAGCGGGCTCTTGGTGATGATCCGGCACTCGAGCCCCGGATGCTCGGCGATCACCTCGAGGATGCGGCGCGTGATGCGAAAGCGCCGCTCCGCCGGCTGGTACGGGTCGGTCGCGGTGCCGATGGTGATCGACTCGCCGGCGAGGAGGGCGAGATGCCGGTCCGACCCCGTTCGCAGCGTCTTCTGGAGCACACCGGGCGCGTTCTCCTTCACCAGGATCCGGCGCTCGAAGGCCAGCCAGGGCGGCAGCGAAGCGACGTCGGCCGCGACTTCGGCGTGATCCGGATTCGCCGCTGCCGCGCGCTCCAGCGCGTACCCGTGCGCGTACCGCGCGTAGCAGTAGGTGCAGCCGAGCGCGCAGCCGATGTACGGATTGATCGACCAGAAGTCCATTCCCGTGGCTTCGGGGCGATTCAGGATGCTCCGGGCCCGCGTCCCGTAGTATTTGATGTCCGTCTGGACATCGAGAGTGGGCAGGGCGGGGAGCTTCGTCGCCGCGTCGGGGAACAGCGCCTGCTGCCTCTTGTCCTTCACGAGTAAGGGCATGTCCTACAATGCCCGAACGAACACCGAAAGATCAAGCCCTCACTGGAGCGTGCGGATGCGTACCAAGCTGACCGAACCTGAGCTGGATTCCGGACTGAAATCGCTGCCCGGCTGGAGTCGCGAAGGTGGCGCGATCGTGAAGACGTTCACCTTTCCGCGCTTCGCCGACGGAATCGCGTTCGTTCAGCGGGTCGCGAAGGCCGCCGACGCCATGGACCACCACCCGGACATCGACATCCGGTACACGAAGATCCGGATCGCCCTGTCCACGCACGATGCCGGCGGCGTCACGGGCATGGACACGAAGCTCGCCGGGCAGATCGAAGGTCTCGCGAAGGTATAGCGGTAGCGGGAGGTGGCGGGCGCAAATCGGGCGCGAGGACGATGGCCTGTCCTCGCGCCCGATTCTCCTGCAGGGTCCGGCGCTTACCGCCGCCTGCCGCCGAGCAGCGAGAGGATGGCCAGGAACATGTTCAGCAGGTCCAGATAGATCTGGACCGCGGCCGACACGTAATCGTCCTCGCCGTACTGCCCCGAGCGGAGGATCCGCCAGGTGTCGAACACCAGGAGTCCGCCGAACACGAACACCGCCGCGGCCGAGATGTAGAGCGCGGCCGCCGAGCTGCGGAAGAAGATGTTCAGGATCGACGTGATCAGGAGGACCACGAGGCCGATCATGAAGAACCCGCCCCACGCGCTGAAGTCCCGCCGGCTGAACGTGGCGTAGGCCGTCAGCGCGCCGAAGGTGCCGAGCGTCAGCAGCGCGGCCTGGTTGATGATCCCGGGCTGCGTCCGCTCCGCCATGTAGAGCAGCGGGGCGAGCCAGACACCTTCCGCGAAGGTGAAGAGGCTGGTCAGCACGACGTTCTGCGGGAACTGCCGCGGGTTGCGCATCACCAGGAACAGCGGCGCGAACACGGCGATCATCGAGATGATGGGGTGCTGCTGCACCGCGATCATCATCGACGGCTGCGACATCGCGAACGCGGCGCCGAGGCAGGTGATGATGATGCCGAGGAACACGACGCTGTACGTGCGGCGAACGAGCGTCGCGCGTTCAGCGCCCGAGCGTACGGGAACGGCGTGAGCGAATGTGGGTGAGGTCATGGTCCGGTCACGAGGGGATGCCGGAATATACCCCCAGTGACGCGAAGGGTGCCGCGGCGGAGGACGGAGGACGGAGGGCGGAGGGTGGAGGGCGAATGAAAGAGGGCGCCCTGAGGCGCCCTCTCGGGCCAGCATAGCGTCCTCCATCCTCCGCCCTCCGCCCTCCGTCCTCTATTTCTTCCGGAGCTCCACCGAGCCATTGACCGTGGTCACCTTCATCCGCGGCCCGCCGGCCGGCCCGATGTGCGCGGACATGTTGTACGGATTGAACCGGCCGCTGCGTACCACGATCTCGTAGTCGCTGCGGAATTCGCCGTTCACCGTCGTCATCTCCACGTCGGCGCCGATGTTGGACGCCAGCTCGGCCACGATCGACCCGTTGACCGTGGTCAGCTCGACCGAGCTCGGACGCGTGATCAGCGTCGCCAGCACCGATCCCGAGACCGTCGTCGCGGTCAGGCGCCCCCGGCCGGACTCGACCCGGACGTCGCCGTTCACCGTCGCCGCTTCCACGTCCTCCGTCGCGCCGGTGACGTCGACGCTGCCGTTGACCGTTCCCGCCTCGACGTGCACGCCGCGCGGCACCAGGACCGTGAAGTCCACGCTCACGTCGTTGTCGTCGTCGTTGCGGTTCCGGTTCCGCCAGCTGCGGCGGTTGCCGTCGTCGCAGTCGTCCTGGTCCTCGTACAGCGGGCAGATGCGGATGTCACCGCCTTCCTTCGTCGCCGAGATGCGCACCGTGGCCGGATCGCCGCGGCGCCAGCGCTTCACGGCCGTCACCTCGACGCGATCGCCGGTCCCCTGACGGTACGTCACGCGCCCGTTGATGTTCGTCGTCTTCACCGTGCGGCCCGCCTCGATCCGCTCGCTCCACTTGAAGTCCGACGTCTGCTCCTGCCGCTGCGCCTGCATGAGCGCGATCGGCGCCAGCACCAGCGCCGCTGCGAGACTGCGTGCCCGTGTCGCCATCATTTGCCTCCCGTGGATGTGATGCTGACGTCCCCGCTGAACGTGTCGGCCGTGATGCGCGCCGAGCCCTGTCCGAGCGTGAACGCGAAACGCTTGGTGCCGGTTTCAGGAGGAGTCGTGCTGAATCCGGCGCGCAGCGTGATCGGAAACTCGCTCTCGACCGTCCCGCTCCACGTCGCGACGGCGATCTGCGCGCTGGCGGTCTTCGGCAGCGCGAGCCAGATGTCCCCGGAGTGGCTCACGAGCTCGTAGCGGCCGTCGGCGAGGATCTCCCCGTCGAACGACACCGTCCCGTTCGTCGTCTCGGCCCGCACGATCCTCGACCAGGACTTCGTCACCCGCACGTCGCCGCTGACGGACGACGCCTCGACGCTGCCCTTGCTCTCGGCCACCGTGCAGTCGCCATTGTTCGACGACAGCGTCGTCGCGCCGCTGGACTGGCGCACCTCGAGGTCGCCGCTGAGGTTCGTCGCCTCGACGTCCCGCGCGCCGACCACCAGCACGTCGCCGGAGCTCGTCTCGACCTCGACGTCTCCGCGGGTGTCCCGCACGGTGATGTCGCCGGTGCTGCTCCTCGCCACCACGCGCACGCCGCGCGGCACCGTCACCTCGATGATCGCGTCGTCGTGCTGGCGGGTGCTCTCGACCACGAGGCGGCTCGTCGTCGCCTCGAAGCGCAGCACGCCGTCGTCGTTGCGCGCCTTGACCCGGACGGACGCCTGGTCCCAGCCGGTCACGATGATCGTCGCCGCGCCGTTCCCCAGCAGCACCGTGCCGATCCGGCTGAAGAAGAACGTGGTGTCGACCTCGCTGCGGGACGCGCGCCCGACGTCCTGCGCCGCGACGCTGCCCGGCGTCGCCGCCGCCACCGCGCCTGCCGCCAGCACGGTCAGCAGCTTCCTCGTCGTGCTCATGATTCCTCTATTCCCTACTCGCGGCGGCCGCGGCGATGCGCAGCAGCTTCACTTTCGTCTGATAAGCGTTGTTCAGGGACTCGAGCAGGAAGCTGCTCGAGGAGTCGCGCGTGAGCGCCTCGTTGCACTGCTCGATGGCCGTGTCGATGATCCGGAGATTCCGGTCGAGGATCGCGGCCGTCGCCGGGTCGAGCTTGCTCCGCCCGCTGTCGACGATCGCCCGCAGCCGGCTGATCTCCCGGTCGTACACCAGCTTGGCGGCCTCGCGGCGCCGCGTCGGCTGCTGCTGCGGATTGTCCGGGCCCTGGTCGCCGTTCGTCGCGAGGACGAAGGTCGGCGCGCTCTGACGCCGGGGCGCGAGGCGCGACGGGGCCGGAATGAGGATCGGCTCCGGCTCGACCGTCGTCCGCATGGCCGACGGACCGGGCATCGGCGTGGACGCCACGGTCGTCGCGGCGATCTCGCCCTGATCCGGCGCCAGCGCGACGCCCCGACGCAGGAGCTGGTACGTGACGCCCGCGTTCACCACCACGAGGAGCGCGGCGGCGATTCCCGCGGCGCGCCACGAAAGCTGCCGGCGCGGAGGCCGCACGGTCAGGCCGTCGACGAGCGGCACGATCGGCGTCTCGATGCGAGACGCGATGCCGTTCCAGAGGTCGCGGCCCGGCCGGAGCACCGGCAGCGCCGCCGCCGTCTCGCGGATCCGCTCCAGGTCCGCATGAAGCGCCGCGCACTCCGCGCACGCCGCGAGGTGTCCGCGCGCCGCGTGCGTCATCGCCGCCGCCGCGTTGTCGTCGTCGAGCAGATCCGGGAGGATTGCCTCGAACTGCTCGCACGTCATCGACAGGGTCATCGATTCAGCGCCTCTCTCAGAAGGAGCCGGGCGCGGTGCAGCTGCGCCTTCGTCGCTCCCGTCGTCACGCCGAGCTGCTCGGCGATCTCGTCATGCTTGTAGCCTTCCACGTCGTGCAGGACGAAGACGCGCCGCGCGCCCGGGGGAAGCTTGGCGATGGCTTCCTCGAGATCGAGCAGATCGCCGGGAGCGAGGGGCATTCCGACGACGCCGGCGTGGGCGTCCATCCCCGTCTCCTCGTCGTTCTCCTCGAAC
>CAMLHT010000149.1 GCA_946479895.1 uncultured Gemmatimonadota bacterium
GTGCGGGTGCCGACGAGCTCGGGGCCGTTCTGCGCGCCGCGATTTCGCGCCTGGATGTCGAAGTGCTCGTTGCCGTCGGCGTTGTAGTCGGGCTGCACGATGAGCACGATGGAATCGAGGACGTTCCGGTTCCTGTCGAACAGCAGGTCGCGGAGCAGCGCCAGCGACGCTTCCTTCCCCTCGACCTCGCCAGCGTGGATGTTGCCCTGGATGTACGCGACGGGGCGGCCGAGCCGGCGTGCCTCGGCCGGCGAGGTGATGAGCGGGCGCGAGGCGATGACGTACGGCAGGTCACGGCCGAGCGCCGTCCTGCCCAGCGACCCGACGTGGATCTTTGCGCCGAGGAGCTTGAGGGAATCGATGAACCCGACGACGTCCTCGTAGCGTGATGTCTCGGTGAAGTTCGTGCGCTCGGCGCGCGTGAGCGGGCGCTTTCCGGCGAAGCTCTGGAGGCTGTACCTGCTCTTCGCGGGGATCGAGTAGAGGTCTTCCTTCTGCTGCGGCGCGATGGACGCGGCGGCGGCGAGCGAAAGGACGAGAACGGCGAGCGGCGCGTAGCGCACGGGGGGTGCTCCGGGTGGCGTTGTGGAGCTAAAGGTAGCGGCGCCCCGTGGCCGCCAGCGATCGGCTATCGCTTCCCCGAGACGCCGAACGCGAGGATGGTTCCTCGTGCCCGCGCCGCCGCCGCCGTCGCCGGGTCGGCACCGTTCGTGATGTCGAGTCGCACCGCACGGTCGAAGTCGAGGAGCTCGGGATCCTTCACCCGCGCGCGGAGGAGGGAGATGACGATGTTGGTGGCGGTCGGGACCGGCACCCCGCGCACGACGATGTCGCCGATCACGGTCAGCGAGGTGGCGATCGACCGGTCCTTCTCGGCCGACGCGCGGATCCTGGCGAGATCGCGGCCGGGAACGCCGGCGTCGATGACGCCGACCGCCGCGCGCAGCTCGTCGATGGACGCGTCGCGGCCGAGGACCGCGCAGGCCGCGCCGAGCTGCCGGGTGTAGGCGCGGATGGCGGCGATGATCACCGGTCCCGTCGCGCCGGCGCTCGTGCCCTCGAGGGCCTTGTCCTCGATCGGCCGCGCCGGCAGCCCCGTCTTCACCGCCGAATCCACGATCACTCGCACGGCCGCGTAAGTGTCCGGGTCCATGCGCGCGCGGAGCAGCGCGTCCTGCGCCACGGCGGGCCTCGCGACCGCGGCGAGGACCATGATGCCCAGCACCACCCGCGCGGTCATCGTCCTTCGCCGACCACGAGCGCGGACTTCGGCACGCCGAAGTCGTGATCGTACGCGGCGGGCGCGTTCGGGTCGGCCACCCACAGCGAGTCGTCGACCACGAACGAATACCGGTGATGCCCGGTGGGAACGGGCGCGGTCACGGTCCACACGCCGCCGCCGATGTGGCGCGCCTGGAACTTCGCATGTGCGCGGTCCCAGGAATTGAAGTCGCCGACGATCGAGACCTTGCTCGCCTGCGGCGACACGAGCATGAACTGCACGTGCTGCATGCCGCCGTCGAAGAAGCCCTCGATCTCCTCCGGGGCAACGCCGATCCGCGCGATCTTCGCCCCCAGAAGCCCGGCGACTAGCAGGGCGAGCGTCGCGGCGATCGACCAGGGCAGCGGGGTGATGAACATGCGCCGGGGCATGAGGAGCTTCGGCCAGCGCGCGACGCCGGTGCGTCGCACGGCGCGCATGATCCGCGAGTCCACCCCCGAGCCCACGGGATCGGCCCGCAGCTCGCGCGCGAGGTCGTCGATGAACGGGTCGCGATCAGGATCCACTGTGCACCTCCGCGAGCAGCTCGCGCAGCCGGTCGCAGGCGCGGAGCACGCGCATCTTGAGCGCGGAAACCCCGACGCCGGTCATCTGCGACATCTCCTCGTAGCTCAGGTCCTCGACGTACTTCATCAGGAACGCTTCCCGCTGGTCAGGCCGCAGCCGCTGAATGGCCAGGCTGATCTCTTCCCGCCACGCGTCGCGCTCGGCCGGATGCTCCTCCGACGCGCCGAGCAGCGCCACGTCGTCGGTGACGAAGGTGCGCCGCCGCCGCGATCCACGGGCGCCCGACGTGCGGCAGCGGTTGAGCAGGATGCTGAAGATCCAGGCGCCGAACTTCTCCGGGTCGTCGCACCGCGCGAGCGACCGATAGGCCCGCACGAACGCGTCCTGGAGCGCTTCCTCGGCATCCTCGCGGCTGCCGAGCATGTGCAGCGCATATCGTCCGAGCCGGCCGCGATAGCGCGCGACCAGCAATGCGTATGCATCGACGTCTCCTCCCAGCACCCGGGCGACGATCTCACCGTCGGTGAGCGCTTCCCCCGATGCTGACCCGGTCGTTCCGGTCCTCGTCACAGGGCGCTAGCGGCCAGGGTGAAAGCGCTTCCGCGCCCGCGCATGCTCGACCAGCAGCCGGGCCGGGCTGAAGCGGCCCGGGAAGCGGGAATGGAGATCCTCGAGCCGGCTGACGATGGTATCGGCGCCAATACTGTCGACGTAACGGAAGGGCCCCCCGCGGAACGGCGGGAAGCCGAGGCCGAAGACCGCCCCGATGTCTCCATCCCGCGGCGAGCGGAGGATGCCTTCCTCGAGGCAGAGCACCGCCTCGTTCACCATCGCGAACACGCATCGCTCGGTGATCTCGCTCGCGGGAATCTCGGCGCGATGACTCCGGCCGATGACCTCGTACACCGACGCGTCGACCTCGCCCTTCTCTCCCTTCTCGTCGTACCGGTAGAAGCCGCTCCGTCCCTTCCGCCCCGTGCGCCCTGCTTCGACAACGCGGCGCAGAGAATCGGACGGCGCCATCCGCGCGCCGAAGGCCTCGGCGAGAACGCGTCCGACATGGCCCCCGATGTCGATGCCGACTTCATCGAGGAGCGTTATCGGCCCGACGGGAAAGCCGAAGTCCACCAGCGCGCGGTCCACCGCCTCGATGGACGCGCCCTCGTCGAGCAGGCGTCCCGCCTCGTTCATGTAGGCGGAGAGGATGCGCGTGGTGTAGAAGCCGGGACCGTCGTTCACGACGATGACGGTCTTCCCCAGCTGCTTGCCGTACGCGACCGCGGTGACCGTGGCCGCCGCGGTCGTCTTCGGTGTCACGACGACCTCCAGCAGCGGCATCTTGTGCACGGGGGAGAAGAAGTGCATCCCCAGCACCCGCTCGGGACGCTCCGCGGCCTCGGCGATGCGGCCGATGGGAATCGTGCTGGTGTTCGAGGCGTAGACGGCTTCGGCATCCAGCATCGATTCCGCCTCGCGCAGCACCTTCTTCTTCAGCTCGAGGTCCTCGAACACCGCCTCGATGACGATGTCGGCCGTGGCGAAGCCGGAGTAGTCCGTCGTCCCGCCGACCATCACCATCATGTCGTCGTACTGGAGTCGCGTGACCTGCTTGCGGGCCAGTCGCTCCTTCAGCACGTCCCGCACGGCGCGCAGGCCGGCGGCGACCCGCTTCGGCTCCATGTCCTTCAGACGGACGAGCGTCCCCTCCTGCACGGCGACGGATGCGATGCCGGCGCCCATGAATCCGGCGCCGAGGATGCCGAGCTTGCGAACCTCGCGCGGCTCGGGCGCCTCGCCGGCGACGCCGGGATCCTTTCGCGTCGCGTTGCGCGCGAAGAACAGGTAGACGAGCTGGCGCGAGACGTCGCTCACCGCGAGCTCGCCGAACAGCCTGGCCTCGGTGTTCAACCCGGACTTGAATCCGCGATCGTAGCCGGCGCGAATCGCCTCGAGCGCGGCGAGCGGTGCCGGGTAGTGGCCGTGCGTCTTCTCGATCACGCTCTCGCGTGCTTTCCGGAAGACCACCGAGCGGCCAAGCGGGTTTCCGGCGAGGAGGAGATCGCCCGCCCCTGTCGCCCGCGCGGCGCGCTTGATGCGCCCCTCGCCGAGGCCGCGCGCACGGTCGATGGCGACGTCGATGAGCACCGCGGGATGCACGACCTCGTCCACCAGCCCCATCCTGATCGCCTTTGCCGCGCGGATGTTGCGGCCGGCGAGAATCATGTCGAGCGCCGCCTGGAGCCCGATCAGCTGCGGCAGCCGCTGGGTGCCTCCCATGCCGGGAATGACACCGAGCTGCACTTCGGGAAGGGCGAGGATCGTCGACGGATGATTCGTCGCGATGCGATACCGGCAGGCGAGAGCGACCTCGAGCCCGCCGCCCAGGCACGCGCCGTGGATGGCCGCGACCACGGGCACGGGCAGCTTCTCGAGGCGATTGAGCAGCTCCTGGCCCAGCGCGCTCACCTGAGTCGCGTCGTGCGGCGACTGGAATGACGCGAACTGCTCGACGTCGGCCCCGGCGATGAACCCGGAAGGCTTGGCCGAGGTGATCACGACTCCCTTCAGCTCCGGGGTCTTCTCGATCGTCGCGAACACCGCCTCGAATTCGCCGACCATCGAGGGACCGAGCGTGTTCACCGGCTCGCCGGGAACGTCGATCCAGATGATCATGACGTCGTCGCGACGCTCGGTCGACAGCGAGGGCCCGCGTTCCTGCTTCGTCGTATCGCTCATGACGCTGCCTCGATCACCATGGCGTGCCCCATCCCGCCGGCGGCGCACACCGTCATCAGGCCGAACTGCCCTCCGCGCCGCACGAGCTCGTTCGCGAGGGTGGTGAGGATGCGGCCGCCGGTGGCGCCGAACGGATGCCCGATCGCGATCGACCCTCCCATGACGTTCAGCTTCGCGCGGTCCACCTCCCCGACGGGCTGGGAGTATCCGGCGCGGCGCGCCCATTCGGCGGACTCGAAGCCTCGCAGGTTGCACAGCACCTGCGCGGCGAAGGCCTCGTGCATCTCGACCAGGTCCATGTCGCGCAGCGTGAGCCCGGCGCGCTGGAGCGCCACCGGCGCGGCGAGCACGGGGCCCATGAGGAGCTGCTCGCCGGGGTCCAGCGCCGCGTAGGAGTACGACCTTATGTAGGCGAGCGGCCGGTACCCCAGCGACTTCGCCCGCTCCTCGCTCATGAGGAGCACGGCGCTCCCGCCGTCCGTGAGCGGCGACGAATTGCCGGCGGTCACCGAGCCGTACTTCCGATCGAAGACCGGCTTGAGCGCGGCGAGCTGCTCGAGCGAGCTGTCGGTCCGGATGCCGTTGTCGCTCTCGACGACGGTCTCGAAGGCCGGCGGCACGTACAGCGGCGCGATCTCGGCCGTCAGGCGTCCGTCCTCGGTCCCGACGTTCGCCAGCCGGTGGGACCGCAGCGCGAACTGGTCCTGCTCCTCGCGGGGAACGCCGTTGATCTTCGCCATCTTCTCCGCCGATTCGCCCATCGTCTCGCCGGTGGAGGGCTCGGCGATCGCCGGCGTGATCGGCACGAAGTCGCGCGGCCGGATCGAGCTGACGATCTTCGCCCTCGCGCCGCCGGACTTCGCCCGGCTGAGGGCGACGAGCTTTTCCGCCATCGAGCGCGAGTGGAGGATCGGAACGTTGGACAGCGATTCGGCGCCCCCGGCGATGATCACGTCGGCATGGCCGAGGACGATCTGGTCCGCGCCGTCGGTGATGGCCTGGTTCGCGGACGCGCAGGCCCGGCTGACGGAGAACGCCTGCACGCCCTTCGGGAGCATCGGGAGGAGCGAGACTTCGCGCGCGATGTTCGGCGCGATCACCGACGGCACGACAGTTCCATAGACGACGGCGTCGACCTGGTTACCATCCAGCTCCGTGCGCTGGATCAGCTCCGCGACGCATCGCTTGCCCAAATCGATCGCGGTGAGATCTTTGAGCACCGTTCCCGCCCTGGCGAACGGGGTGCGCACGCCGGCAATGATCGCGACGCGCCGTCCGGGAGTTCCAAACGCCATGATGATTCCGCTGGAATGGGTGATTCAGGTTAACAAGGTGCCCCGGTCCGGGGCGTCAGGGAAGCCATTGCCCCGGCGGATCCATGGCTGAGACGCGGGTGCGAAAGCCGGTCGCCGACGGCGCCGACTGCGACATGATCGTCATCGGCGGGGGGATCACCGGCTGCGGCATCGCGAGGGATGCGGCGCTGCGCGGGATCCAGGTGGTCCTGATCGAGATGAACGACTTCGCCAGCGGCACCTCGAGCCGGTCCTCGCGGCTGGTGCACGGGGGCGTGCGCTACCTCGAGCACGGGTACGTGCACCTCGTCTTCGAGGCGAGCGCGGAGCGCCGCCGACTCCTGCGCCTGGCGCCCCACCTCGTGCGGCCGCTGAAGTTCACGTGGCCGGTCTTTCGCGGCGCGCGCGTTCCCTTCTGGAAGGTGGCCGCCGCCCTGACGCTGTACGACCTCCTCGCGCTCTTCCGCAACGTGGGGCGTCGCCGCCTGCTGAGCGCGGGATGGGTGCGGCGCGAGCAACCCGCGCTTCGACGCGAAGGCCTCGTGGCCGGGGCGACCTACTACGACGCGTCCACGGACGACGCGCGCCTGACGCTCGCCATCGCGCTCGATGCCCGGGACCGCGGCGCGACGCTGCTCAACCATACCGTGGTCGAGGGGCTCGTCCTCGAGCACGATCGCGCCGTGGGCGTCGAGACGCGCGACGTGCTCACGGGCGAGCGCCGTACGCTCCGCGCGCCCATGATCGTGAACGCCACCGGACCGTGGAGCGACCACGTGCGGGCTCTCGAAGGCGCGAGCGGCCGCCCGCGCGTACGGGGCAGCAAGGGCGTGCACATCGCGGTCCCGAAGAACCGGCTCGGCCGCGGCGCGTTCACCCTGCTCTCCCCCACCGACGGACGCGTGATGTTCGTCCTGCCCGGCGAGGGCCAGACCATCGTCGGGACGACGGACACGTTCACCGATGCCGAACCGGATCGCGTCCGGGCGAGCGAGGCCGACGTGGCGTACCTGCTCGCGGCCGCCAATCACTTCTTCCCCGAGGCGAAGCTCACCCGCGACGACGTCATTTCGGCGTGGGCCGGCATCCGTCCGCTCGCCGCGAGCGAGAGCGGCGATCCGGTCGCGGCATCGCGCGAGCACGTCGTCAGCGTGACGCCGGCGGGCGTGGTGACAATCACCGGCGGCAAGCTCACGACCTATCGGGTGATGGCCGAGCAGGTGGTGGACGCCGCCCTCCGCCATGCGCGGATCAACTCGATGCGATCGAGAACGGCCGACACGCCGATCGGCTGGAGCTTTCCGCGGCCCCGCCACGACGTCGCCGCCCTCCAGGCAGGCATCGCCCAGGCGCTCCGTGAGGCGGGCCCGGACGATCGCATTCCGCGGATGGTGATTCGCTACGGAGCCCGGTGGCGCGAGGCGCTCAACACCCTCGATCGATCAGAAAGGGAATCGGCCCGCGTCCATCCCGATCACACGTACCGGTTCGGGGACCTGCGGTTCGCCTGCGAGCACGAAGCCGCGCGGACGCTAGGCGACCTCCTGATCCGGCGAACTCATCTCGCCTTCGAGCGCCGCGACAACGCGCGGTCCCTCGCGCGTCCGGTGGCCGAGTACGTCGCGCCGCTGCTCGGCTGGACCGCCGCCGACGTCGATGCGCATGTCGACCGCTACGAAGCGGAAGTCGACGACATCTTCGGCGTGGATCCGTGACGGAACGCTGAGCGACGCGAGGGTGGGAGTCTTTCCTTCGCGCCGTTTACCCTGAGCAGCGCAGCGACGAACGGGCTCAGGATGACGACGGTCAGAGGTCGTCCGGCGAGGCGTCGTGGATGGTCTTGAGCTCCACGACCTCCAGCTGGCGCAGGCCCGCGGGCAGCTTGAGGTTCGCGACCTCACCCACTGACTTGCCGAGCAGCGCGCGGCCGATCGGCGACGCCATCGTCACGTGGCCTTCCTCGAACTCGACGGCGTCCCCGAACACGAGGTGATAGGTCTCCTTCACCCCGGTCTTCCGGTCCTTCACCACGACCTTCGACCCGAGGCCGACCTGGCCCACGGGAATCTTCGACTCGTCGATCGAGGCGAGTGTGCTCAGGCGCTTCATCAGCGAGCCAAGCCGGGCCTGGACGAACTGCTGCCGTTCCAGCGCTGCCTTGTATTCGCTGTTCTCCTTGAGATCGCCGTGCTCGACGGCTTTCCGGATTTCCTTGGGCAGGGTGACGTTCAGCTCGTACATCAGCTTCTCGCCCTCCGCTCCCAGCTTGCGCTTCAGCTCTTCGATCATCGACACGACACGAACCCCCGAAAATTGAGCGCCCGGCGTGGGGGCCGGGCGCGTCATTCAATGTAAGGAGCGCTGCACCGGATTGGCTATCCGGCCGGATCTCGTTGCCGGCGAATCTGCGTCGGACGATAAACTGTCGATCTCGGCCGTCGGCTTCGGTTATGCCCTCCGCCCTCCGCCCTCCGTCCTCCGCCCTCCGTTATCGGTGCATCGGCAGGATCGCCTCGGCGTGCTCGGCGTCAGCCGGGCCCTGAGCTTGCTCGAACTCCTTCCGCAGCAGCGCCATCATCTGCGCCCGCTTGTCGTACAGCCGCTTGAGCGGCCGCCGCTCGTGGCGCGCGTGCGCGTAGGCGGTGAGCAGCGGCAGCGCGATCGTGTTGTCCATGTAGCAGACCACGGCATCGGGGAGGCGATCCGGATCGATCTTGCCCCAGCTCACCGCTTCCGCCGGCGTCGCGCCCGACAGCCCGCCCGTATCCGGACGCGCGTCGGTGATCTGGAAGAAGTAGTCGTGGCCGCGCTCGTCGATGCCGAGCACTTCCTGGATCTGCGGCTCCGTCTGGAGCATGAAGTTCTTGGGGCTGCCGCCGCCGCAGATTAGCACCGCCGACTTGCCGCCGTTCCGCTTTGCCGTGAGGACGATCGAAGCCGTCTCGTTCACGTCCTGGTTGGGATCGATGAGGCACTTGTTCCCCTCGAGGGCGAGGGCCGCGACGTTCATGCCGATCGAGGAATCACCGGGCGACGAGGTGTAGATCGGGACGCCGCATTCGTAGGCCGCGCCGATCAGCGACTTCGACCCGATGCCGAGCGCCTTCTCGCGCTCGCGCACGTACTTGCCGCAGAGCCAGTGGAACTCGGCGCTCGACATCGGCTTCTGGAACTCCGGTGATTGAATGATCTTCCGGAAGAAGGCATCGGTCGAGAGCAGGACGTCGTAGTCGAAGAAGATGTCGTAGATGCGGACGATCCCTTCCTCG
>CAMLHT010000150.1 GCA_946479895.1 uncultured Gemmatimonadota bacterium
CCGTGCGCGACGCGCTTCTCGAAGATCGACTCCTTCGCCGCGATGTCGTCCATGTGGGCATAGAAGAAGTCGCCCGAGATCCCGGCGAACTGCACGACGTCCGCCTCGGTCACCGTCCGCCGATGGGTGATCAGCGTGTCGCCGACCTCGAGCTCCTCGAAGTACTTCCGGAACGGGTGAACCTTGTCGGTGGTCTGCGCCGCGCCGCCCACGTACTCGTGGACGATCTTCGAGATCGTCGTCGGATGGCCCTGGAGCGCGGTCCGCTGCATGTAGTGCAGCACGCCGCGCACGCCGCCCATCTCCTCGCCGCCGCCCGCCCGGCCCGGCCCGCCGTGCACCAGGTACGGCAGCGGTGACCCGTGGCCGGTGGACTCCTTCGCGCTCTGACGGTTCACGAAGAGCAGGCGCCCATGGTACGCCGCCGTGCCGAGCGCCAGCTCGCGCGCGACGCGGTCGT
Source organism: uncultured Gemmatimonadota bacterium (assembly GCA_946479895.1). The sequence goes on from CAMLHT010000150.1 coordinate 461, forward strand.
CCGCCGTGAAGACCGAGCCGACGAGGCTGCCCCGCCCCTTTCGGGCGAGCGCCACCGCCTCATCCACGGATGAATACGGCATCACCGTGTTCACCGGACCGAACGCCTCGACGTCGTGCGGCTCGGTCACGCCGAACGGATCATCCGTGTAGAACAGCAGCGCCGGGAAGAACGCGCCCTTCTGCCGGTCGGCGCCGACAACGTTGAAGTCGTCCAGGTCGCCATAGACCCTCTCGGTCACGCGCGCGATGCACTCCGCGTTCTTGCGGACGTCCTTCACCTGGTCGCGGCCGGCCAGCGGTCCCATGCGAACCCCGTCGACGCCGGGATCGCCGATCTTCACGCCGTCGAGGCGCGTCGTGAGCGCCCGCATGACGTCCTGGACCATGCTCTCGTGGACGAACGTGCGGCGGATCGCGGTGCACTTCTGCCCCGCCTTCACCGTCATCTCCTTCGCCACTTCCTTGACGAAGAGGTCGAACTCCTCCGTGCCGGGCCGCGCGTCGGGCCCGAGCATCGAGAAGTTGAGCGAGTCCGCCTCCTGGTTGAAGCGCACGTTCTCGCTGGCGATCACCTTGTTCTGCTTGAGCATCAGGCCGGTGGTGGCCGAGCCCGTGAACGCCACGGCGCACTGCGAGTCGAGATTGTCCAGCAGGTCGCCCGCGCTCCCGCAGAGCAGCTGGATGGACCCTTCGGGCAGGATCTTCGACTCGACCATCGCGCGGAACACGGCTTCGGTCAGGTACGAGGTCAGCGTCGCTGGCTTCACGATGGCCGGCATCCCGGCCAGCAGCGTGGGCGAGAGCTTCTCGAGCATTCCCCAGACGGGGAAGTTGAAGGCGTTGATGTGGACGGCGACGCCTTCCATCGGCACGCAGATGTGGCGGCCGACGAACGATCCACCCTTCGAGAGGGCCTCCGTCGCTCCGTCGATGTAGAAGGTCTCGTCCGGCAGCTCGCGGCGGCCGCGGCTCGCGTACGCGAACAGCGTTCCGATGCCGCCCTCGATGTCGATCCACGAATCCGCCTTCGTGGCGCCGGTCATCGCCGAGATCGCGTAGAACGACTCCTTCCGCTCCATCAGGTACGTCGCCAGTGCCTTCAGCCGTCGCGCCCGCTCGTGGAAGGTGAGCTTCCGCAGCGCCGGTCCTCCGACGGTGCGCGCGTGATGCACCATCGCCGCGTAATCGATGCCGCCGGTCGACGCCTCACCGATCCTGTCGCCGGTCACCGCGTGGAAGAGTTCGGTCCCCTTCCCCGTTCCCAAGACCCATTCGCCGGCGACGTAGTTGCCAAGGCGTCCTGATGTGATCGTAGCCATGGGTCCAAAATACATGGTCGGCGGCACGCTCAATGCCCAGACCCTCGGCCGAATCATTCACCGAAGGGGTCTATGGGAGCTTCAGTTACGGAATCGGCGTCGGCCTCTCGCGTCCCACGCTCGAGACTGGACGGCGACGGGTTCGCGGCGACCGCCCGCGAGCAGTTCTACCAGGTGCGCGACAAGTCGATGGACGTCGTCAAGCGCAAGCCGGAGGCGCTCGCGAAGGGACTCGGCTGGTTCAGCGTCGGGCTTGGCCTTGCGCAGCTCGCGATGCCCGATCGCGTCGCCGAGCTCGCGGGCATCGAGCCCACGCCGGACAACATGCGCCTCATGCGCACGATGGGCATGCGGGAGCTGACGAGCGGCGTCGGCATCCTCACCCAGCCCGTGCCGGACAAGTGGCTGTGGGGCCGCGTGGTCGGCGACGTGCTGGATCTCGCGATGCTCGGCGTCGCGATGGGCCGCAGCGACGGCGACCGCGGCAAGACCCTCGGCGCGACGCTCGCCGTGCTGGGCGTGACGGGGCTCGACCTCCTCGCCGCGAAGCAGCTCACCCACAAGCGCGAGGAACTGGAGGTGGACGACGTGGACATCGGCGCGCAGACGCTCTTCCGGATCATCACCATCAAGGCGCATCCGGCGAACGTCGAGAAGGACTGGAACGAGTTCGTGTGGTCGCAGGGCGGCGACGAGTCCCGCGAGGCCACGGTGACCTTCGCTCCCGCGCCAGGCGGGCGCGGCACCGAGATCCGCGCCGAGCTGACCTACACGCCGAAGGCGGGGAAGATCGGGAGCGCCATCCAGAAGATGGCGCACAAGTCGCCCGGGCAGATGCTCGGCCAGGATCTCAAGCGGTTCAAGATGATGGTCGAGACCGGCGAGGTCGTGAAGTCCGACGCGAGCATCCACAGGCACATGCATCCGGCCCAGCCGGACGACACCCTCGGCAACGCCAACCTGGTGGAGGAGACGCGATGAGAGCTACCTGCTGGATGGGCCCGAAGAAGATGCAGGTGATGGACGTACCCGAGCCGAAGATCCTCAACAAGCGTGACGCGATCGTGAAGATCACGTCGACGGCGATCTGCGGGTCGGATCTCCATCTCTACAACGGCTACCTGCCCTTCATGGAGCCGGGCGACATCATGGGCCACGAGTTCATGGGTGAGGTCGTCGAGGTCGGCAAGGGTGTGACGAACCTGAAGGTCGGCGACCGCGTGGTCGTCCCCTTCCCGATCGCCTGCGGCCACTGCGATGCCTGCGAGAAGCAGCTCTACTCGCTGTGCGAGAACTCCAACCCGAACTCGCACATCGCCGAGACGATGCTCGGCCATTCGCCGTCCGGCGTGTTCGGCTATTCGCACATGCTTGGCGGCTATGCCGGCGGTCAGGCCGAGTACGCGCGGGTGCCGTTCGCCGACGTCGGCCCGCTCCGGATCGACGACGACCTCACCGACGAGCAGGTGCTGTTTCTCTCGGACATCCTGCCCACGGGCTACATGGGCGCCGAGATGTGCAACATCAAGCCGGGCGACGTCGTGGCCGTCTGGGGCGCGGGCCCCGTCGGACAGTTCGCCATGGCCAGCGCCTATCTCCTTGGCGCCGAGAAGGTCATCGCCATCGATCGGTTCAAGTACCGGCTCGACATGGCCCACGACAAGGCGAAGGCCGAGATCATCAACTACGAGGAGACGAGCGTGAAGGAGGCGCTCCTCGACATGACCGGCGGCCGCGGCCCCGACGCCTGCATCGACGCCGTGGGGATGGAGGCGCACGCGCACAGCCCGATCTACGCCTACGACAAGGCGAAGCAGATGCTGAAGATGGAGCAGGACCGGCCGATCGCGCTGCGCGAGGCGATCATGAACTGCCGCAACGGCGGCACGGTCTCGGTCATCGGCGTCTATTCCGGCTTCGTGGACAAGTTCCCCGCCGGGTCGATGATGAACCGGTCGATCACGATCCGCACCGGCCAGTGCCATGTGCACCGCTACATGAAGCCGTTGCTCGAGCGCATCCGGAAGGGTGAGATCGACCCGACCTTCGTCATCACTCACCGGATGTCGCTGGAGGATGCGGCCCGGGGATACGACATCTTCAACAAGAAGCTCGACGGGTGCGAGAAGATCGTGTTGAAGGCGAGCTAGCACTGGCTGTTGTTCAGCCATACGGTGAACTGCATTTACCGCAGAGGGTCGCAAAGGACCGCAGAGGTCCGCAGAGGGGGCGGCATCAACCACTACACTCGTTGATGCCGCCCCCTCTGCGAGCCTTTGCGGTCCTTTGCGATCCTCTGCGGTTAAATGCTTTTCTCGCTGATTCGCGAGCGCAACTATCCTTAGGGCATGCCGCCACACGACTCACAGCCGACGATGCACGGTGGTGCTCCCCTCGATTCCGCCGCCGCAGTCGCCATTCTCGTTCACGGCCGCGGCGCCGATCCGCGCGACATGATCGGCCTCGCCCAGGCGTTTCAGCGGCCAGGCCTGGCCTGCCTCGCGCCCGCCGCCGCCGGCAACACCTGGTATCCCTACAGCTTCATGTCCCCCCGGGAACGCAACGAGCCGGGGATCAGCTCGGGGCTGGCGGTGATCGAAAGCCTCGTCGCCGATTGCCTTGGCCGGGGCTTCGATGCCTCCCGCATCGTCATCGGCGGATTCTCGCAGGGCGCCTGCCTCGCTTCCGAGTTCTGCATCCGTCATCCGCGGCGTTACGGCGGCCTGCTCGCATTCAGTGGAGGGCTCATCGGTCCACCGGAGACGACGTGGGACGACGTCACTGCCGACCTCACCGGGATGCCGGTCTTCCTCGGCTGCAGCGACGTAGATCCGCACATCCCGAAGGAGCGCGTGCTCGCGACCGAGCAGGTCTTCGCGCGACTCGGCGCCAGCGTGGTCCGGAAGCTCTATCCCGGGATGGGCCACACCATCAACGAGGACGAGATCCGGGAAGCCCGGCGCATCCTGGACGAGGTGCTGGCCGCGCCCTGAATCTCAGGTCGGCTGCCGGCGATCAGGCGCCGCGTGTGTCCTTCCAGGTCCGATATCCCCCGGGCTGGCTCCGCCGATCGGCAGAGATCTCCCGCAGGGGCTCGACCTCGCGCCACGACTCGCGCATCATCGCCGGCAGCGACTGGTAGAGACGGGTCCCTTCGGTCTTCCAGCGGATCATCTCGTCGGTCACGTCCTTCACCACCTTCGCCGGATTTCCGACGAGCACCTTCCGGCCCTCGACCACCATCTTCGCCGGCACGAACGTCATCGCGCCGATGATGCACTCGGCGCCGATCGACACGTCGTCCATGATCACGGCGTTCATGCCGATCAGGGTGTTGCGTCCGATGCGGCCGCCGTGGACGATGGAGCCGTGGCCCATGTGCACGCTCTCCTCGAGCACCACCGTCGTCCCCGGGAACATGTGGATGACACAGTTCTCCTGGACGTTGCAGCCGTCGGCGATCTCGATGCCACCCCAGTCCCCGCGGAGCGCCGCCCCGGGGCCGACGTACACGTCCTGGCCGATGATGACATTGCCCGTCACCGCCGCGAGCGGATGAACGAACGCCGTCTCGTGCACCACCGGGGTGAAGCCGCCGAATTCGTAGATCATCCAGTTGTCATCCTGAGCGAAGCGAGGGATCTGCTCTTTGGTCAGACTCGCTCGATCACCATCGCCATTCCCTGCCCGACCCCGATGCACATCGTGGCGAGCGCGAACCGCTTGTTGCGCGCCTCGAGCTCGTTCATCGCCGTCAGCACCAGCCGCGCGCCCGACATGCCCAGCGGATGCCCGAGCGCGATCGCCCCGCCATTGGGATTCACGCGGGCGTCATCGTCCGGCAGCCCGAGCTCCCGCAGGCATGCCAGCGACTGGGCGGCGAAGGCCTCGTTCAGCTCGATGACGTCCATGTCGGCCAGGGTCTTCCCGGCCCGCTCGAGCGCCAGCTTCGACGCCGGGACCGGCCCCATTCCCATCAGCCTCGGCTCGACGCCCGCGACCGCCGCGGCGACGACTCGCGCCCGCGGCTTCAGTCCGAAACGCTTCACGGCGTGCTCCGACGCCATCAGCAATGCCGCGGCGCCGTCGTTCAGGCCCGAGGAGTTGCCGGCGGTGACCGATCCCTTTCCGTCCGTCCGGAACGCGGGCTTGAGCCTGGCCAGGACCTCGGCCGTCGTCTCGGGGCGAATGAACTCGTCCCGATCGAAGCGCTTCGGGTCGCCCTTTCGCTGGGGGATCTCCACCGCGGCGATCTCGCGGGCGAACCGATCGCCGGCCTGCGCCTTCGCCGCCTTCTGCTGCGACCGGACGGCGAACGCATCCTGATCCTCCCGATTCACGCCGTACTTCTCCGCCACGTTCTCGGCGGTCTGGCCCATCGAGTCCGTCCCGTGCAGCGCCTTCATCCGCGGGTTGACGAAGCGCCAGCCGAGGCTCGTGTCGAAGAGCTCCATGTCGCGGGCGAACGGCTTCGCGGCTTTCGACAGGACGTACGGCGCGCGCGTCATGCTCTCGACGCCGCCGGCGATGAAGAGGTCGCCTTCGCCGGTCTTGATCGCCCGCGCGACATTCGCCACCGCGGCCATGCCCGACGCGCAGAGCCGGTTGACCGTCTCGCCCGGCACCGTCACCGGCAGGCCGGCAAGCAGTCCCGCCATGCGCGCGACGTTGCGGTTGTCCTCACCTGCCTGGTTCGCGTTCCCGAGCACCACGTCGGCGATCGCTGCCGGATCGGCCTCCGGGTGCCGGCGCATGAGCTCCATGATCGTGTGCGCGGCGAGGTCGTCGGGCCGGACTTCGCTGAGCCCCCCGCCGAGGTTGCCGATCGCCGTGCGGACTCCATCTATGATGAATGCGTCTTTCATTTACCTGTCATCCCGAGCGAAGCGAGGGACCTGCTTCTAGTGATCCTTCTCCGTCTTGTACACCGTGCCCTTGAACGAGGCCACGGTCGTCCCCGCCTGGTTCACGACGGCGACGCTGAGGAACGATAACCGGCGACTCGACGACACCATGGTCGCGGTCGCCGTCAGCACGTCGCCGACGTTCACGGCCGCCGGATAGGAGATCGCATTGTCGATCGCCACCGTGATCTTGCCGTGCGTGTTCGAGGCGAACGCCAGCGCGCTGTCGGCCAGCGAATAGACGATCCCGCCGTGCGCGACGCCGAAGCCGTTCACCATCTCCGGCCGCACCGTCATGCGTACGGTGGACGTATCCGGCGCCACCGTCACGATCTCGATCCCGAGCCACCGGCTGAAGGCATCCCGCGCCATCATCCCGGCGACGACGCGCTCGGCGAGCTTCTGCGCGTCGCTCATTCGAAGAACTTCCGTTCTTCCGCCGCCATGCGCCGCAGGAGCGGACTGGGACGATAGCGGTCCTCCCCATAGTCGCCCTGAAGGCGGTTCATCCAGCCGAGGACGCGGCCGGCGCCGATCTCATCGCACCACGCGAGCAGGCCTCTCGGGTAGTTCACGCCCTTCGTCATCGCGAGGTCGATGTCCTTCGGCGTCGCCACGCGCATCTGCACGGCGTCCACCGCCTCGTTGATCAGCATGGCCAGGATCCGCTCGTAGACGAGCAGCGCCAGGACGGGGTCCGTCGAGCCGGCCGGCTTTTCGGACCCTTCGGCGTAGCTGTAATAGCCCCGCCCGGACTTGCGCCCGAGAAAGCCCGCGTCCACGAGTCGCTGCTGCGTGAGCGACGGCCGGTAGCGCGGGTCGAAGAACATCGCCTCGAACACTGACTTCGTCACCGCGAAGTTCACGTCGTTGCCGATGAAATCCATCAGCTCGAACGGGCCCATGCGAAAGCCACCCAGGTCGCGCATCGCCCGGTCGATGGTGGCGTAGTCGGCGATGCCTTCCTCGGCGATGCGGATGGCTTCTCCGTAGAACGGCCGCGCGATCCGGTTCACGATGAATCCGGGCGTGTCGCTCGCGGTCACGGGGACCTTGCCCCAGGCCGCCATCAGCGCGAGACAGGCGGCCGCGATGGTATCGTCCGTACCCGACCAGGGGACGACTTCGACCAGCGGCATGACCTGCGCCGGGTTGAAGAAATGCAGGCCGATGAACCGCGCGCCGTTCTTCCGCTCCCCGCCGAGCGACGTCACCGACAGCGAAGACGTGTTGGTGGCCAGCACGCACGACGGGTCCACGACCTCCTCGAGCTGGCGGAAGAGCGCCTTCTTCGCGGCGAGGTCTTCCACGATGGCTTCGATGACCAGGCCGCATTCGGCGAAGGCGTCCATCTCGTCGCCGATCGCCCCCTCGCCGAACTCGATGCGGCCGAGCAGCGCATCGGCGTCGGCGCGCGCCATCTTCCCCTTCGCGACGAGGCCATCCAGGCCCCTGGCGATCCGCGCCTTCGCCTTCATCGCGGCGCCCGGAATCGCGTCGGCAATCACGACCGCGTTCCCCGCCGCCGCAGCGACCTGGGCAATGCCACTACCCATGGCTCCCGCGCCGGCGACGCCGACGGTTACCCGCTCCTGGAGCGCCACTAGCGGCCCGTGTACACTGGCTGACGCTTCTCGAGGAAGGCCTTCACGCCTTCCTTGTAGTCGCCGCTCAAACCCGCCTCGCGCTGGAGGTTCTCCTCGAACGCCATGGCTTCCTCGAGGTCGAGGCCGAGCGAGTGGTTGAATCCGCGCTTGGTGAGTCCCATGGCCCGGGTCGGCATCTGGGCGAGGCGCGCCGCGATCTCACCCGCCGCCTCGACGACCGGATCGGCGACCTTGTACACCAGGCCCCACTCGCGGGCCTGCTCCGCCGTCACCTTGTCGTGCAGCATCGTCAGGGCGCTCGCGCGCTGGAGGCCCACCATGCGCGGCAGGAGGAAGGTGCCGCCGGTGTCGGGAATGACGCCGATCTTCGTGAACGACCAGACGAACGACGCGGCGGGGCTCGCGACGACGATGTCGCACAGCAGCGCGAGCTGCGCGCCCGCGCCGGCGGCGATTCCGTTCACGGCGGCGACGACGGGCTTCTCGATCGTGCGGATCGCGCGGATGACCGGCGTGTACACCGCCTTCACGATGGCGCCCAGGTCAGGATGCTCGTCGCCTTTCGGGATCGCCTCGGCCAGGTCCTGGCCCGCGCAGAACGCGCGGCCCGACCCGGTGAGGATGATGGCCCGGACGGAGTCGTCGCCCCGGATGCGCTCGAGCGCGGCGACGAGCTCGCCCGACAGCGCCCGGTTGAATGCGTTCAGCACGGCCGGCCGGTTCAGCGTCAGCGTGGCGACGCCGTTCCGCGTCTCCGTGAGCAGCGTTTCTTCAGCGGTCATGGGGCGAAAG
>CAMLHT010000151.1 GCA_946479895.1 uncultured Gemmatimonadota bacterium
CGATGGGATCTTCTACGAGCGTGCGGTGAACCGGATCCTCGACGACCTCTCGAACGCGTGCAAGCCGCGCTGGATGGAAGTGGTGGGCGATTTCAACATCCGCGGGGGGATCAAGTCGATCATCACGGCGAGGGTCGGGGCCAGGAAACCGTAGCGGAGGGCGGAGGGCGGAGGACGGAGACATGAAAAAGGCGCCACCCGAATCGGGCGGCGCCTTTTTCACTACGATCCAGAGTGCGGGAACTCCAGCCTCCGTCCTCCGTCCTCCGTCCTGCTGTTAGAACGAGTACCGCATCGAGAGCTGCATGCGGTAATTCGACTGGATGTTGCGGGTCGTGTAGAACTCCTGCGACGTGTTCACCATGTTGTAGATCGGCGTCACGACGCCATTGACCGTCGTCGTGGCGACGCGGGAGAGAAGGCGCTGGCCGGGGAAGCCCGGGTCGCCCGCCTCGCGAATCACGCCCCACTGGTCGTTCAGCAGGTTCGCGAAGTTGAAGATGTCGAGCTGCACGCTGACGTTCTGTCCGCGCGCCGTGCGAATCGGCTGGCGGAGCGAGACGTCGAGCACGTTCATCCACGGGCCGCGGCAGCTGTTGCGCGTCATGATGTGCCCGCGCTGGCGGTTGAGGCACGGCACGCTCGAGATGTAGTTGTCGAACGCGTCCTGCTGCTGCGCGACCGTCTTGCCCGAAGCCGCCTGGAAGCGGATCTCGTTGATGTCGTGCGCGTCCCTCGGGATGTAGATCGCGTCGTTCGACTGGCCGTCCGCGTTCTCGTCCGTCGTGTGGTAGTACGTGAACGGCTGGCCCGAGTTGCCCGTCCAGATCGCCGTAACGGCCGTCTGCGTCGGGAACGTGTACGTCCCGTTGGCGACCAGGCGATGCGGGATCTCCCAGCGGGAGTGCTGGATGTCCTTCGTATCGAGCAGCGATCCGCCGGACAGGATGCGGCCGAGGCCGAAGTTCGAGCCGGCGGTGCTGTTGCCCGCGCTCTGGATGTCGTACGCCTGCGTATAGGTGTAGAACAGCGCGCCCTCCCAGTGCGACGCATACCGCTTGGTCAGGCCGGCGGTGAGCTGGTAGGAGTAGTCGCCGCTGCTGTTCGTCACGTCGTAGACTTCGCGACGCGAGGTCCGTGTGGCCGGCGTCGCCGAGCTGCCGGAGATGGTGCCGTACATCAGGCGGCCCTGCGAGTTGTAGTTCGCCGCGACCGTCGCATCCGGCTCGATCAGTGCCAGGTTCTTGTAGAACGGCGTGTAGAGGCCGCGGGTGTACTGGGCCTCCATCGTGCCGACGATGTTCTGGAGCAGGTCGCCAAAGAACGCCGTGCTCGTCCCGAAGCGATGGTCGAAGCCCATCGTCGTCTTGAGCGACTGCGGGAAGTGCATGTCCTCGTTGAGCAGGTTGATCGCGCCGGACACCGATGCGCTCGCGCCGGTCGGGCCGGCACACTGCGTCGGGGGTGTCGCCACCGCGGCCTGCGAGAACTGCGGCGGCCTGAACGCGGCGTTGGTCGCGCTGCTGCAGGTCAGCGCCGGATAGCCGCTCACGCCCGTGTTGCCGAAGGCGTTCGAGAGCCACACGTACGCCGGCGGGCCGGAGAACACGCCGGCGCCGGCCCGGAACTGGTTGCGCTCGTCACCCGTCACGTCCCAGTTGAACCCGACGCGCGGCTGCCACTCGATCTTGCCGCTCGGCAGGACGTTGGTGTGACGGCCGCCACCGATCGACCGGGATCCGGTGAGCGTGTCGTACTCGGTGAAGAAGGCCGGGTTGTCCGGCGGGAAGTCCTTGAACACCGGGATGTCCGCGCGCAGGCCGAAGACGAGGTTCATCGTCGGGCGGATCTTCCACTGGTCCTGCGCGAACAGTCCGTAGGTCGCCGAATGGAACTTCGCCCGTGCCTGCTCGCCGACCGGCACGCGCACGCTGTAGGACGAAGCCAGCGGCGAGCCGGCGCAGGCAGCGCAGGTGCCGTTCAGCGAGTCGAGGCTCTGGAACGACCAGGTGCCGTAGCGGTCCTGGGCGAAGAGGTTGTCGGAGTAGTAGATGAAGTTCTTCGTGCCGAGCGTGATGTTGTGCGTCGCGACCGGGATCGTGACGTTGTCGCCGATCTCGAGGATCGTCTGGTAGAGCGCGTTGCCCTGCGACGACCGCTCCGTGCCGGCGACGATCGGGACGGCGGAGCCGCCACCGAGGCGCGGCACCGAGACCGAGATCTGCGGGGCGACCTGCGGAACGCTGCGATAGTCGTCGATCGTGACGTAGCCGACGCTCAGCTCGTTCGAGGCGCCGCTCGACCAGTTGGTGAAGACCTGGCCGACAGTGGAGTACTTCTTGGAGGCAAAGTCGTACGCGTTCGACGTCAGGCGGAAGTCACCGCTCGTCGAGCGGCTGAAGTTGGTGCGCGTGCCGTCGCTGTAGTTGAGGCTCAGCTTCGCGCGGCTCGACCAGGGAAGGTTGAAGTCGAGACGGCCGAAGATGTTCGTCAGCGGGTTCTCCTGCGGGATGATGTCGCCCGTGCCGCCGGTGATGCCGTAGGTCGCGAGCGCCGCGTTCACCGCGTCCACCTGCGCCTGCGTGACCGTGGCATCCGAGGATCCGATGAACGGTCCCGCGGTCGGCGACTTCTGCGTCTGCCACTCCGGGTTCACGAAGAAGAAGACCTTGTCCTTGACGATCGGGCCGCCCAGGCTGAAGCCCATCTGCTTCTGGTTGAACGCCGAGAGGTAATCCTGCGACCGCGTCATCTGCTGGTCGCGCATGTAGCCGTAGGCCGAGCCGGTCAGCGTGTTCGTGCCACTCTTGGTCACGGCGTTGATCAGCGCGCCGACGAAGTTGCCCTGGCGCACGTCGAACGGCGACAGGAGGACCTGGTACTCCTTCACCGACTCGACCGAGATGGATTTGGCGCTGACGCCGCCGCCCGGGGTGCCCGTCGAGCCGAGACCGAAGAGGTCGGACTCGCTGGCGCCGTCGATCTGGATGGCGTTGAAGCGGTTGCTGACGCCGCCGCCGGACAGGCCCGAGCCCGGGACGACCGCGATCTGCGGCGTGAGCTTGGCGAAGTCGACGAAGTCGCGGTTGAGGGAGGGCAGGCGCGAGACCATCGTGTCCGTGATGGTCGTCTGGATGCCGGTGCGCGAGGGGCCGATGAGGGCGCCGCTGCGCTCGCCGATCGCCGTGACGCCGGCCAGCACCTGGGCCTGCGCGACCAGCTTGAAGTCGACGCGGGTGATGGTGCTCAGGGTGACGCGGATGCCGTCGCGGGTCTGCGACTCGCTGCCGAGGCGGCGGACGGAGACGGAGTAGGGACCGCCGACCTCGAGGCCCTGCACGAGGTAGGAGCCGTTGGAGCGGGTCCGGGCACTGGCCGTGAATCCGGTCGAGCGGTTGGTGATCGTGACCTGGGCGCCCTCGACGAGGGCGTTCTGGGCGTCGGTCACCGTGCCGCCAATGCCGCCGGTCGTCGTGCCTTGCGACAGCAGCGGGGTCGCTGCCGCTGAAATCGCGAGGAACGCGACTCCGAGCGCCAAACGGGAAATTTTCATAAGGGTGAGAATCCTTCGGGGTTATCGATGCAGCGTGGGCACCGTGGCGTACCCGCAGCCGTGCGGGAGGCCTGAGGACGGGCGCTACAATGTACGTATCGGACGCGAGGGCGCGATAGCGAATTTCCGTCGCGGATCGGTCACGATGGGCCCCGTGGCCGCCGGGTCGAAATGACCCCCGAGAATTCCAAATCCGGGGCAGGCGACTTAAATTCCCGGGTCTTGGCTAGGTAGCTCAGTTGGTAGAGCAGCGGACTGAAAATCCGCGTGTCGGCGGTTCGATTCCGTCCCTAGCCACTCGCTCGTCATCCCGAGCGCAGCGAGGGACCTGCTTTTCCGAGCAGGTCCCTCGCGTCGTTTCCGGGGATAACCGGGAAAAAGCAGATCCCTCGGCTACGCCGAGGGATGACAGGACTCAAGGCGTGATCGCCGGCCAGCGCCTGCCCATTTCGGCGATGACTCCCGCGTACACGACCATCCCGTCCCACAGGTTCTGGAGCCTCAGGTTCTCGTTGGCGGCGTGCTGACTGTTATCGTGATTCACGGTCGGGAGACCGATGAGCGGAACCCGGAACACCTCGTCGAAGATGTACATCGGCAGGCTGCCGCCCAGGATCGGCAGGGCGACGACCGGTCCGCCAAGCGCCGACTCGACCGATTGCAGCACCGCCCGTGACGCGGGGGCCGTCATCGAGACCTTGTTCGCCGGATATCCGGGATCCCATTCGAGTTTCATGATCTTCGGATGCGCGAGGCGCTCTGCCGCCGTCGGGTCACGGTCGAGTACGAAGTAGCCCTGCCTGCGGGCATGGCCCTCGACGAGCGTCCTGATCCGCTGCGGAGTCTGCCGCGGGACGAGCCGGAAGTCGATCGACGCGCGGGCCTCGGTCGAAATGGTGTTCGAACCCGCCGCCCCGACGCCACCACCGCGGAATCCGCGGAGGTTCAACGCCGGCTGCATGATCCGCTCGGCGAGGGGCGCGTTGCGGGCCTCGGTCCCGCCGATCGACAACTCCCTCCGGAGCGCCGAGTCCACGGGCGGCATCGCGGCGATCGCCCGACGCTCGGCGGCCGTGATCGGCGCGACGTCGTCGTAGAAGCCGGGGATCAGGATGCGACCGTCGTCGTTCCGCATGCTCGCGACGAAGTTGGCGAGCAGCGTGATCGGGTTGTACGCCCAGTTGCCGTAGTGGCCGCTGTGCAGTCCGCGTGACGGCCCGTAGACGGTGATGTCGAGTCCCACGACGCCGCGCACGCCGAAGACGACCTGCTGCCGGCGGGACTGGTGCACGGGTCCGTCACCGAAGAGCCATGCGTCGGCGCGGAGCAGGTCGGCGTGCTTTTCGAGCAGCGCGCGCAGATGGCCGGAGCCGGCTTCTTCCTCTCCCTCGAAGAAGAACTTGAGGTTGACCGACGGCGCGACGTTCGACGCGCGCAGCGCATCGATGGCGCGGAGCATCATGATGATCGGCGACTTGTCGTCGCCGGCCGAGCGGCCGTAGAGGCGCCACTCGCCATCGACGGAGCCCGGCGTCGACGGAAGCTCGATGACCTTGCCACCCTCGTTGTGAAGCCTGTCGCGCACCGTCGGGTTCCACGGCGGCGTGATCCACTGGGTGGTGTCCACCGGCTGCCCGTCGTAGTGCGCGTAGAGGACGATGGTCCGCGTGGCGCCGGGGGTCCTGAGCTCGCCGAACACGGCGGGTGGTCCGCCGGCCGGCGATTCGAGAAGGCGGCCCTCGATGCCGCGCCGCCCGAGCAGCTCGACGATGTGCCGGGCGTTACGCCGGATGTTGACGGAGTCACTCGCGAGGTTCCGGATCGCGAGAAAGTCGCTCAGCTCGCGGACGATCTCGACGTCATGGGCCCGCCGGTATTCGTCGACCCGCTGCCGCAACGGCGACTGGGCGAGCGACGTCCAAAGTGGCGCGGCGACGAGCCCGAGGGAGAGCAGAGAGCGCATCGGGATGGAAATGGGAATGGGGATGGGTGTCGAACGAGCGCGGTATCCCATGGGCCTACCTCGCGAAACTGTGACATGGATCATAAGGAACTTTTGCATGGGGCGCCTCGTAAAGACGAACCCAGACCCGAGCCTTCGAGGCAACCGTTTTTCGAATGCTCGTGTCTGACCGCATGAAGCAGGAAGCGCCATCATGACTCCCACTCCCATTTCCATTTCCACTGCGTCCGAATCGACGCACGAGACGCCGGCGGCACCCATCTCCTGGGAGCTGCGGCAGGTCGCCATGCACCTCGGCCACAATTACCAGGTGGTGCGTGAGCTGGGGAAGGGAGCGATGGGCGTCGTGTTCCTCGCGCGTGACATCGCGCTGCATCGCCTCGTGGCGATCAAGGTTCTTCGCTTCGAGATGGCCTCGTCCTCCGATCATCGCGAGCGGTTCCGCCGCGAGGCGCGGATGACGGCACGGCTCAGCCATCCGAACATCGTCCCGGTGCACACGTTCGGCGAGATCGGCGACTTCGTCTTCATCGTCATGAAGTACGTGCATGGCGAATCGCTCGCCGCGCGACTGCGCCGCGACGGGAGGATGAATTCAGCCGAGTCGCGAAAGCTGCTCGTCGAGCTGGCGACGGCGCTGGATTACGCGCATCGCGAGGGCGTGGTGCATCGCGACCTCAAGGCCGAGAACATCCTGATCGAACGGGGAAGCGACCGCGCGATGCTGACGGATTTCGGCGTGGCGCTGCTGCGGTCACTCGATCCGGATCGCGAAGCTGGCGGACACTATGGGACCCCTCACTACATGTCGCCCGAGCAGGCGGCGGGTGAGAGTGATCTCGATGGGCGGAGCGATCTCTACTCGCTCGGCGTGCTGGGGTACTACATGACCACGGGGCGCCTGCCGTTCCATGCGCTGACCTTCGAGGCCCTGGCCGCGAAACAGATTACCGAGCCGCACGTACCAGTGAAGACACTGGCGCCGAGCCTGGACGACGAGGTGGCGCTGGCGATCGACGCGTGTCTCGAGAAGGATCGCGAGAATCGCTGGAAGAACGGGCGACTGATGGCGGATGCGCTGTCCGGCCGCCGTGAACGAAATGGGATCGCGCGTGTAGTACGTCGCCTGACGACGGCAGCCGCAGCGGTCTTCGGAGTGGTGGGCCCGGCACTCGTCTCGACAACCAAGGGCTGGGTGTAGGACTGCACGCCTGGAGTGGTGCAGAGCAGGGGAAGAGGTGTCCGGGTCGGGGGGCCCGGGCGCCTTTTCTTTTGCAGGTCGGTCACCACTCTCGAGTGCCGGGGCAAAAGGGACGGTGAGCGCACCGCGCGCAGTGCGCGAAATGCGCGGGTAGCGCCCCACGGCGCGGTCCGGGCAGCGGAAGCGCAACGAAGCGCGGAAGGCGCGTAGAGACGCAGGTTCGGCTGGCGTCGCGGTCACTCACTCTATATACCGTGTCTGGGTATACAGGATGCCGCCCAGGGGTATAAGATTCAGCTCCTACAGCTTCTCCAGGTCCCCGATCGCCGGCCCGTTCACGACCTTCCCCATCGGGTCGAACCGCGAGCCATGGCAGGGGCAGTCCCAGGTCTTCTCGGTGCTGTTCCAGCCCACGATGCACTTGAGGTGCGTGCAAACGGCGCTGCAGTAGTGCATGGTGCCGCTGTCATCCCGGAATGCGGCAACCTTGTGGACGCCGCGGCGAATCACCCGGCCCTCGCCGCGCGGGATGTCATCCTCGCTGGCGCCCGGCGACAGGAAATCCTTCGCGTACTGAATCGCGACGTCGATGTTCTCCTTCGCCAGCTCCTCGATGGGCTTCGCGCTGAGCGTCACCCGGCGCGGATCGTAGATCTCCTCCCACTGGTTGTGGCGCCCCTGGATCATGTCGGTGAGGATCATCCCGGCGATCGTGCCATGGGTCATTCCCTGTCCCGAGTCGCCGCTCGCCATGTACACGTGCTCGGCGCCATCGGGATTGCGGCCGATGTACGCCACGTAGTCGTTGGGCTCGAGCACCTGGCCGGACCAGCGGTAGAGTACCGGGCCCGCCTGCGGCCACCGCTCGCGCGCCCATGATTCGAGCCGGCGCCAGCGCGCCTCGACGTCATCGTCGTGCGCCGTCTTGAAGTCCTCGCCGCCGACGATCAGCACGTCGGCGAGAGTGTCGCCCTTCGTGATCGGGATCGACGTCGAGTCGATGGGCTGAAGCCGCACGTAGTGATACGGGTCGGCCATGTCCCAGTAGAGCGCCGGCTCGACGCTGCCGCGCGGGACGTTCAGGCCGATCACGCAGGTGCGATACGGGGCCTGCTTCGCATGGGTCTGGACGTAATCGGAGATCGACGCGTTCGTGCAGACGCAGACGGCGTCGGCGGTGATCGTGAGCCCGCCCTCGACCTGCACCTTGCACGGCGACCCACCCTCCACGCCCGACACATGGCTGCCGCAATAGATCTGGCCCCCATGCGCGGTGATCGCCTTCGCGAGGCCGGCGAGGTACTTCAGCGAATGGAGCTGGCCCTGCTCGGGGAAGCGCAGCGCCGGACCGGTCTCGAAGCCCGCGATCGGCGCCCGGTCGATGCGACGCACGTCGGCCAGTCCCGCGCGGTGCGCGGCCGCGAGCTCCCTGTCGAGGTCGTGAACCTGGTCGGGTCGGGCGGGAAAGAGATAGCCATCGACGCGCCGGAAATCGCACTCGATGCCCTCCTGCTTCACGATCATCTCCATCCGATGAATCGCGGCGGTATGGCTCTCCACGATGTAGCGCGTCTTCTCCTCGCCGTAGAGCTTCTCGAGGACGTAGATGCGATCGTCCATCGCGTTGGCGAGGTGGGCCGTCGTGCGGCCGGTCTCGCCGCCGCCGATCGGTCCGTCGTCGACCACGATCACCCGCTTGCCCGCCTTCGCGAGCATGTAGGCAGTCGAGAGGCCGGCGATGCCGGCACCTACGATGCAGACGTCCGTGGTCGCAGAGGATTTCAGCGGCTCATACGCGGGCACCGTGAACGTGCCCTGCCAGATGGAAACGGTCTCACCGCCAGGGTGAGAAGTCTTGTCGAACGAGGCCATGGTGCGTTCCGGTGCGAGTTCGGCCGGTCGAGGTTGCAGGTGTCGGACCGCTGAGCCTCGGCTGGACGCATGGCCGGTGGACGGGTAGAGTGCGTCGATGACGGCAATCGTGACGGGCGCAACTGGATTCATCGGCAGGCATCTGGTGGACGCCCTGGCGGCGACGGGCGGAGACGTCAGGTGTCTCACCCGGGGCGCCGTGCCGGCGGACCCCCGGCCCAACGTGTCGTACCATCAGGCCCGGTACGACCACAGCGACCTCGGCCTTCCAGACGCAGTTCTCTCGGGGGCAACGGCCGTCTATCACCTGGCCGGCGCAACGCGGGCGGTGTCGTTCGCCGATTTCACGAAGGCCAACGTCCGCGTCACGGAGACTTTGCTGCGGCGCGTTGCCGCACTCTCTCCCGGTGCGCGGTTCGTCTTCGTCTCGTCACAGGCGGCGGCCGGCCCGACCCGCGACGCGCAGCA
>CAMLHT010000152.1 GCA_946479895.1 uncultured Gemmatimonadota bacterium
GGCATCCTGCTCTCGTATGCCTCGCTCAACCGGACGCGCGCCGGCGGCATCCCCAATGAGCTGGTGTTCGGCGGTGGAATCGTCCGCCGCCAGACCTCGGAGCCGGGCAGGACTCGAGACACCTGGATCGCCCGGGCCGGATATGATTCCGACCCGTTTTCGCGGTTCTCCAGCCACGCGGACGCGGGCGTCGGCTTCCACGTCTTCCTCATGGAAGGGCGTGGAAACACCGCCGTCTACGTGGCGTCGCTCGGGTTGTATCTTCGAATCGGCTGACCCGCGCCAACCTTTGCCGGCGGGGGAATGTCGGAAAGGGCGAAGATCGATCCCCCGGTGACATCATGCGAAGAATCCTGTTCCGATCGACCCTGCTGGCGATGCTCGCCGCCTCGACGGCGAGCGCGCAGCGTGATACCGCGTTCACCTGGTCCAGGCGCCTTCCCGATGGCGCGCGCCTCGCGATCAGGAACCTCAACGGCCCCATCGACGTTCGCGCCGGCGGCAGCGATCGCGTCGAGGTGCGCGCGACGATTCGCGTCGAAGCCAGGGGCAACGCCAGCGACGTGACCTTCGACGTCCGCGAGCGCGCGCCGGACGACATCGAGATCTGCACGGTCTATCGCGGCCGCACGGACTGCGATCCGGACAACTCGTGGAACGACATCCGGGTTTCGGTTCGCTACATCGTCGAGCTGCCGAAGTCGTTGCGCCTGCGGGTGAGCACCGGCAATGGTGACATCGGCGTCACCCAGACGGTGGCGGAGGTGGATGCCTCGACCGGCAACGGCGACGTCGTCATCCGTGAGTCGGTGGGCCGCGTCACCGCCTCGACCGGCAACGGCGACGTCTCGGTCGGGTCGGCGGGCGGCACGGTGAAGGTCTCCACCGGCAACGGCAGGATCATCGCCAGCAGCAGCAAGGGCACCGTGGACGCGACGACGGGCAGCGGCGACATCGACGTGAAGATGGCATCGGTGCCGGGCGACCAGGGCTCGATGTCCTTCACCACGGGCAACGGGACCGTGCGCGTCACCCTGCCGCCGGACTTCAACGGCGAAATCGACGCGAGCACCGGCAATGGGAGCATCAACACCGACTTCGAGCTTCGTGTCCAGGGGCGCCTCTCGACGTCGCGCATCCGCGGGTCGATCGGCAACGGGAATGGGCCGCTCGTGAAGCTTCGCAGCGGAAACGGGCGGCTGGAGATCCGCAAAGGCTGACCGACACGGATCCCGGCGCTGCGGCCGCGCTCGAGCGTTTCGATGAAGTGGGGTCGTTCCCGGCGACCCCACTCGTCATTGGCGGATCACGTGTCGTGGTGGGCACCGCGAGCTGGACCGATCCGACCTTCACGGCGCGCGGCGTGTTCTACCCCGACGACGCTCGGACGCCGGAGAAGCGGCTGCGCTACTACGCGTCGCGTTTTCCGGTCGTCGAGGTCGACTCGACCTACTACGCGTTGCCCGCTCCCGCGATGGCGAAAACCTGGGTCGATCGCACGCCGGGCCACTTCACCTTCGATGTGAAGGCGTTTGCCCTGATGACCGGACATCCGACGGAGGTCTCCCGGCTGCCCGTCTCGCTCAGGGAGATGATTCCCGCCGGGCTCGCGCGCGCGAAACGCGTGACCGCGGAGGAGCTTCCGGATGAATTCGTCGAGGCAACGTGGCGCATGTTCGCCGAGGCCTGCCGTCCGCTGCACGAGGCCGGACGGCTGGGCGCCGTCTTTCTCCAGTACGCTCCCTGGGTCGCGCCGACGAAGGATTCCCCCGCCATGCTCGAGCGCGCCATCGAAAGGCTCGACGGACTCCCCGTCGCGGTCGAGTTCCGCAACGCCGAATGGATGACCGAGCGGTTGCGCGAGCGTACGTGGGATCTTCTCAGCCGGCTGGGGATCTCCTACGTCGCCGTCGACGAGCCGCAGGGCACGCCGACCAGCATCCCGCCCCTGGTGCGCACCACGCAGCGACGCCTGGCGGTCATACGCCTCCATGGGCAGCGCGCCGACACGTGGGCCGCGCGCGGAGTGCCGGCCGTCGAGAAGTACCGCTATCTCTATTCTCCGGCCGAGCTCGACGCTTGGGCGAAAAAGGTCGTGGAGGCCGCGGCGACCGCCGACAACCTCCACGTGATCTTCAACAACTGCTACGCGAACTACGGGGCGGTGAACGCGGCCGAGCTCATCGGGAGGCTGGTGGGCGGACGCTGAGTTGCGGACGTGCAGCAACAGCATTTACGCAAAAAGCATTTACCGCAGAGGATGCTGTTCTAGGCTGCCTTCCAGAAAGGCTTCCCTTCCCCGATCTCGCCCACGCACTCGAAGCGCGCCGGCGGAAAGCCCTTCACACCGATCTCGAGCACGTCGCCCTGACGCACGTCGACGTGCAGCCACAGCGTGTCCACAGCCTGAACGAACGAGTCGCCTTCGACCGTCCCTTCCTGGCGGACAGCAGCGTTGCTGAGCGCAAAACGGAACCTGGACATGTGGACCTCCTGTTGGCTTTTCATACCCGGAAACACGCCCAGGGTTGCATTCCTGGCCTGGCCGGCTCTACGTCATTGGACGTCCAAAACCCGGATTCGTTGACACTCCGATGCGCCTGAAATCACTGCTCGTCTCGACACTGTCCCTCGGCCTCGTCGCGTTCGCTGGAGCTCAGTCGATCCCGAAGCGCGCGATGACCTTCGCCGACTTCGCCTCCGTGCGCGCCGTTTCCGATCCGCAGATCTCGCCGGATGGACGCACGATTCTCTACACCGTGCGCACGACCGACGTCGACGCGAATCGCCGGACCGGTCGCACCTACGCCGTCCCCGCTGCGGGCGGCGCTGCCCGCCAGTTCCCCGCCGACATCGATGCGACGGAAGCGCGCTGGTCGCCCGATGGCCGCCGCGTGGCGTACGTCGCGGGCGGGCAGCTCTGGGTCGCCGACGCCGATGGCGGCAATCGCCGTCAGCTCACCTCACTGAACGGCGGAGCCACCGGGCCGGCGTGGGCGCCGACGGGCGCGACGATCGCGTTCACGTCGACCGTTTACCCGGAATGCACGAGTGACGCCTGCAACGCCGCGCGCGAGAAGGCGCGCGACACCAGCAAGGTCAAGGCGCACATCGCCGACCAGCTTCTCTACCGTCACTGGACGGCATGGGACGAGGGGACGCGTTCACACCTCTTCGTCGTCGGGGTCGACGGCGGTGATCCGCGTGACCTCATCCCCGGCGCCAGGTACGACGTGCCGCCGCCGCCCTTCGGTGGAAGCGAGGCTTACTCCTTCTCGCCCGATGGGCGCGAGATCGCCTACACCGCGAAGGATCAGGGCCGCAACGACGCGACCTCCACCGACCTGAACGTGTATCTCGTCCCGGTTTCGGGCGGCGCGTCCACCGTGATCACCGCCGCGAACAAGGGCGCCGACCAGAACCCGGTCTACACGCCCGACGGCCGCTACATCGCCTACGGGTCGCAGGCGCGCGCCGGCTTCGAGTCCGATCGCGTGCGGCTGATGTTCTGGGATCGCCAGGCCCGCACGTCGAAGGAGATGCTGCCCCGCTGGGATCGCAACGCCGACAGCTACCGGTTCGCGCCGGACATGTCGACGCTGTACGTCTCCACCGCCGACGCCGGACGCGACAAGCTGTTCGCCTTCCCCATGCGCAACGGAGTCGCCGGATCCCCCGCGCTGATCATCGGGGAGAACAACAACACGCAGTTCAGCTTCGACTCCGGCGTCCGCTCCATCGCCTGGGTGCGCGATGCCACCGAGCGTCCGGCCGAGGTGTTCGTCGGTAACGTCGCCAACGCGGCGTCGGCCGTCGGGGCGCGGCAGCTGACGCACGAGAACGACCTGCTCGTCGGCCAGCTCTCGCTCAATCCCGCCGAGGATTTCTGGTTCACCTCCGGCGGCATGAAGGTGCAGGGCTTCGTGGTGAAGCCGCCGAACTTCAACCCGGCGAAGAAGTATCCGACCATCCTCCTCATTCACGGTGGTCCGCAGGGCGCGTGGCTCGACCAGTGGCATGGCCGGTGGAACTACCAGATGTTCGCCGCCCGGGGCTTCGGTCTCGTGATCATCAACCCGCGGGGCTCGTTCGGCTACGGGCAGCGGTTCGTGGACGACGTGAGCCGGAACTGGGGCGGCCAGGTCTACAACGACCTGATGCGGGGTCTCGACACCGCCCTCGCGAAGAATGCGTGGATGGATCGCGGCGCGCTCGGCATGGCCGGCGGATCCTTCGGCGGCTACATGGTCAACTGGATGCTCGGGCACACCAACCGCTTCAAGGCCGCGGTGTCGCATGCCGGCGTGTTCAACCTCGAGGCGATGGCCGGCGCGACCGAGGAGCTCTGGTTCACCGACTGGGAGTTCGGCCGCTTCACCGACCCGGCGATGATGACGGCGCAGTTCCGCCGCTTCTCGCCGCACCTCTACGCGAAGAACTTCCGCACGCCGACGCTCGTGACGCAGGGTGAGCTCGACTTCCGGGTCCCGTCCACGGAGTCCATGCAGCTCTTCACCGCGCTCCAGCGCAACAACGTGCCGAGCCGGCTGGTGATCTTCCCCGATGAAGGCCACTGGATCGGCAAGCCGCAGAACCAGCGACTCTGGTGGAACGAGGTGCAGGGGTGGATGACGAAGTACCTGGCGCCTGGAGTGGTCCCCTGATCGGCGCGCTATTCGTCCATCACCGGACCAGGGGCTGGCGCCGGGCCAGCTTGCCCTTGTTCTCCTCGATGGTCCTGACGTAGCCGAGCGTTTCCCGGTACCGCCACGGCTTCACCTTCGGGGCGACTGCCTCGACGCTGCTCCACAGCTCGGCGTCGAGGCTTTCGTTCTTCGCCGTCCGGCGCGCCTTGCCGATCGTCCCCTCGCCGGCGTTGTATGCCGCGAACATGAACCGCGCGCGCTCCTCCGCCGGCGACGTCGGATAGAGGGTCCAGAGATAGCGGTCGTGCATGATCCCGGCGGCGATGTTGTGCTCCGGGTCGTCGATCGACTTGAAATCCGGCCGCGCGCTCTTGATCAGCTGGAAGGTCGACGGCATGAGCTGCATGATCCCGCGCGCCCCGACCCGGCTGCGCGCCGTGGGCCTGAGATCCGACTCCGCCATGCCCTGGGCCTTGAACTGCCGCCAGTCGAAGCCGGGCCCGAAATACCGTTTGGTGTACTTCTGGAACGCCGGGTCGTAGCGATCAGTCTCCTGCTTCGTCGCCTTGGCCTGCGCCGCCGCACCCAGCGCATTGGCGGCCTTTCGCAGGCCCGCACCCTGCGCCGGCGCCACGCTCGCGACGGCCATGACGAGGCCGATGCCGATCAGCAGTCCAGCGACCCGGCGGGACATCAGTTCAGCGCTCCCCCGATGATCATCGCGATCGACACGAACAGCGCTCCGATGAAGATCGAGACCGCGATGTTGCCGCGCTTCAGCTCCTCGGCGAAATCCACCTGCGGCATCAGCCGGTCGAAGATCCGGTAGGACAGCCACATCAGGACCACTCCGCCGACGGCGTACAGGAAGTTCAGGGCGATGATGGACATGTCAGGAAAGGAGGGAAGTACAGGGATCACTACGGGAAGGGACCGATTTCGTTTTCACCATGATACTGGTGCCGACAGCCAGCCGAAGCCACCGGTCCACCGACCTACCGATCCACCGATCCACCGATCCACCGTCCTACCGATTCACCAGATCCCGCGCCAGCGTGAACTCGAACGACGTCTCATCGAAGATCAGTGGAACGCGCGGCCCCGCATGGCGCATCAGCTCCCGGTTCCGGTCTCCCAGGTCATTGACGATCCAGACCGGATCCTCGGCGAGGGTGGGGGAATTCCGGACGACGTGCGGGTGCGGCTGCATCTTCGGCGTGTAGCGAACGAAGATCACCTTCGGGCCCGGGGGTAGCGCCGCGAGCTTCGAATCGAATATCCGGTACCACGCCGATCGCTCAGCCCGGACCTCGCGCCCGCCTTTCGCGTGGCCCCCCGTGATCACGACCAGCACCACCGTCATCCCCGCCAGGAGGGCGACGCGCAGCTTCGGCACGGCGGGAGTGCGGCGGGCCAGCCAGTCCACCACCCGCCAGATGCCCAGCGCGGCCAGCAGCGACAGAATGGGCATCGCCTCGAAGTAGTACAGGGTCCATCCGGCGAAGTGCCCGTAGCTCAGGTACACGACGAAGACCATCGCCGAGCAGACGAGCGCGAACGCTGCTTCCGCCGTCAGCCCGATCAGGCCCGCCACGACGAAGGGCGCGAGGATGACCCGCGTGTTCGACCATTCATTGACCGCGAGGCTCTTCAATCGCTCGGCGATCGTGCGCGGGAGATTCTTCAGCGTGTGCTGCTCGTGCTCCCAGTAGAACTCGGCGTACGTGATCGCGTTGACGGGATTGAGCAGGCGCGCTGGCCGCGTTCGATCGACGCCGAAGCCGGGCTTCTCGTACGGCAGGTATTCCCGCGAGTAGAGCGTGAGCGGTGTCAGCTTCCAGTCACCGGTCGTCTTCGCGTTCCAGAGCGGGATCAGGCAAAGGATCGCGCTGCCCAGCGCCATCGCCAGCATGAAGTCGCGCCAGTGCCGGCCACGCGCGACATCCCGGATCACCACGAAGCCGAAGGGAAGCACGAACGCCAGCATGGTGATCGGGCGGGTGATCGCTCCCCAACCCATCGCCGCCGCCAGCACCAGCAGCCATCGCCGGCCCCGCGTCGCCCTCCACTCGAGGAGCGCCCACCATGCGACCAGCAGCAGCGCCTGCGTCGTGATCTCCGAGAAGTAGCTGGGGCGGAATCGCAGGTTGATCGGGTCGCCGAGCCAGATGATGACGGTCAGGGCGGCGACCCACGTGTTCGCGATGCGGCGCGCCAGCATGAAGATCAGGGCGCCCGTGAGTCCCGTCAGCAGCAGCGGATCGAACGCCACGTTGCCGAGCAGGACGCCGATGCTGAGCAGCAGCGCGTGGCCCGGCGGATACTTCGACGCCACGTGCGGCGCCGTCAGGACCATGGACTGCTCGAAGAACTCCTGGATCGGCGGGGCGGCGGCCGTCCATCGCCCGGTCGCGAAGATCCGGGCCTGCAGCAGGTACGAGTGCTCGTCGGAGACCACGGGCAGTGGAGCGAGCGCGCCCCACACCCACCAGACTACGAGGACGGAGACGATGCCAGCGAGGAGCACCGCGTCGCGTGGCCGGATCGTGATGGACGGCAAGGACAGTAAATAGGAGGATGGAGCGATCGAGGGGTAGGGGGAGAGGTCACGCCTGCTCCCTACCCCTCTATCCCGCGTCCCCGGGTCACTCTCCGTAAGGCACCCAGATGTTCTTCACCTGGGTCGCCTGGCGGAGAAACTCCCTGCCCTCGCCGACACTGGTGCTCATCCAGTCGCGGTCCTCGTCCGTGGCCCAGACGCGTTTCATGTTGGCGGCCGAGGCCAGCTCCACCGCCTTCACTCCCTCCGCGCCGCCGAAATACCAGACCCCCTCGACGTCGTCGTGCTCGGCCAGCGTCTTCACGAGCGCGTCCTTCGCGCCGGTGACGATGTTGACCACGCCCGCCGGCAGGTCCGAGGTCTCGAGCACGCTGTAGAAGTCCGTGGCGGCGAGCGGATGAGCCTCGGATGGCGTGACGATCACCGTGTTGCCCATCGCGATCGCCGGCGCCACCAGCGAGACGAATCCCAGCAGCGGGAGCCGTTCCGGGCACGCGAGCCCCATCACACCGATGGGCTCGTTCATCGCCAGGGCGACGCCGCGAATCGGCACGTGGTGGACCGCGCCATCCCACTTGTCGGCCCACGCGCCGTACGTGAAGAGCCGCGAGATCGCCGCCTCGACCTCGGCGTTCGCCGCGCCTTCACCGACGCCGGTCATGGCGTCGATCCGCGCCGCCATTTCGCCCGCGCGGCCCGAGAGATTCTCGGCGATGTAGTAGAGGATCTGCGCGCGGTTGTGCCCCGTCGCCTTCGACCATCCCTTCGCGGCATGCGCCGCCTCGACGGCGTTGCGGACGTCCTTGCGATTCCCCTCCGGCACTTCGGCGATCTGCTCGCCGTCGGGCGAGAGGATCCAGCGCGAATACCCGGAATCCGGGCGCGCCTGCTTCCCGCCAATGAAGAGCTTCGGCGTGCGGTCGATGACCGGCTGACCCATCGCGCCCCGCCGAGCCAGCACTTTCTTCGGCTTCTTCCCGCGTGCCTCCGCCCTCCGCCCTCCGCCCTCCGTCCTCCGCCCTCCGTCCTCCGCACTCGGCTTCAGGTATTCCCACATGCCTTCCCGGCCACCCTCGCGTCCGAACCCGCTCTCGCGATAGCCACCGAAGCCGGCAGCCGCGTCGAACAGGTTCGTCGAGTTCACCCACACCACGCCGGCCTTGATCTTCGGCGCGATGTCGAGCGCGAGGTTGATGTTCTCCGTCCACACGCTTGCCGCGAGCCCGTACGGCGTGTTGTTCGCGAGCGCGACCGATTCCTCCGGCGTGCGGAAGGTCATCGTCACGAGCACGGGCCCGAAGATCTCCACCTGCGCGATGGTCGACGACGGCTGCACGTTCGTGAAGAGCGTCGGCGGATAGAAGCAGCCCTCCGTCGGGCAGGCCCAGGACGGCTGCCACATCGTCGCCCCCTCGTCGGCACCCTGCTTCACCAGCGACCGGATGCGATCGAGCTGCACCGGCGCCACGATGGCGCCCATGTCGACCGCCTTGTCGAGCGGCGACCCGAGGCGAAGCTTCTCCATCCGCGCCCGCAGCTTCTCGATCAGGCGGTCGGCGACGCCTTCCTGCACCAGCAGTCGCGAGCCGGCGCAGCAGACCTGGCCCTGGTTGAACCAGATCGCGTCGACGACGCCCTCCACGACGCTGTCCAGGTCCGCGTCGTCGTAGACGATGAAGGGACTCTTTCCGCCGAGCTCCAGCGAGAGCTTCTTCCCCGACCCCGCCGTGGCCTTCCGGATGATCCGCCCGACCTCGGTCGATCCGGTAAATGCGATCTTGTCCACGTCCGGATGGTCGACGAGCGCCGCGCCCGTGGCCCCGTCACCCGTCACCAGGTTGAATAC
>CAMLHT010000153.1 GCA_946479895.1 uncultured Gemmatimonadota bacterium
CGTTGCCGATGAGCGCCGCGGCTTCCTGTTCCGACGTATCCGCCGTGGTGCGCCCGGTGGGCAGGTTGATTCCCGCGGTCACCAGCACCAGGTCGCTGCCGAGGTTCATAGTCGCGCGGATCTGGGTGTCGGTCAGGCCGGAAATGCTGCTCTCCCGGGCCTGGCCGCTCGTCGTCTTCACGTTCGCCATCGCGTACGCCGTCCCGATGTCCACCGTCAGGCCGGACGAGACCGGGATGATCGCGAACAGCGGAATTGCCGTCTCGGTGATCTTCACGTTCGACGGCGCGCCGAGGGTGTAGCTCACGACCTGTGGCCCGAGCCGGGCGCCAACGCCCTGGGCGGCGGCGGTGCTCGCGATCAGCGACAGTATGGAGACCATTCTGCGCATCGTCTTACTCCGTCGGAGGCTTGATGACGATCACGACCTTCGATCGCGCGGGGTTGTCGGCTCCGAGTCCCGCGCCGGGATCGACGGTGGGCTGCGTGGTGCCGGTCACCGTTCCCTGCGTGGCCGCCGAAATCGTCGACGGGTTGAGCTGGTCGGCCGCGGCCTGGGCCGAGCCGGACGACTGTCCGGCCGGATTCGCGCTGCCCTGGTTCGCGGCGTTGACCACCGCGCCCTCGGCCGATCCCTGGAGATTCGCCTCGATCGACGTTGCCGGGCCGGCGCCGATGGCCATGTTCGCCGTCTGCGTGCTCTTCTGGAGCGCGGCGCCGAATCCGGGATCGATGCGTCCCGCGTTGCCGAACGCGCGGCTGGCGTCGTCGTAACGGCCCTGGTCCTCGTACTCCAGGCCACGGCTGTAGGCGAGGAACGCCTGGAGCGATTTCGTCGGCCGCTGCTCGATCGCGTCGCGCTCGGCCGTCGTCATCGGAACCCCGAGCGACGCGATCAGGGCGAGCGCGATGCGCTTCTCCATCTCGAACAGCCGGTCGATGTCCTGCTGGTCGGTGGCCGGGGTGCCGCCGATGGCGCTCGTCGCCACCGAAACCAGCGCGGCATCCGTGCGCAGCTTGTCGCCGCTCTGGAGCAGCGAGCCCTGCACGAGCGTTCCCGCCTGGATCAGCTTTCCGGCGCGCACCATCGTCGCGCTGTCGGCGCCCGCGGTCTGCTGGAGCCTGATCTCGTCGAGAATCGCCTGGAGTCGCGCGCGCTCGACGACCGTCAGGGCCTTCACGCGACTCAGGTCGGTCGCGAGCAGGTCGGCGAAGCCGCGCTCGAGCGGCTTGAGCGACGAGTCGGCGCCGCTGAACGAAAACGGCATGACGGCCACCGTATTCGCCGGGCCCGGCGTCGCCGAGAGCTGCGCTTCCTGCTGCACCGCGGCCTTCGCCGCCTCGGCGAGCTCGCGGCGCTGCATGGCCGCGAGACGACCCTCGAGCTGGCGACGCACGCGCTGCGTGCGGCCGACCTTCAGGTAGCTGGAGTACGCCGCCTTCGCCGCGGGCATGTCGTTCATCGCCTCGGCCGACAGCCCGAGATAGAGCGCGACGACGCCGTCGGAGGGCGCCAGGGTCTGCGCTTCCGTGAGCGCCGCACGCGCGTCGGCATATCGCTGCTGGCGGTAGTACTGCACGCCGAGCGCGCGAAGGACTTCGACGGACTTCGGGGACTCGGTGCGCTGCGCCTCGAGTCGGGCGATAGCGGCCTGAGGCGTTGGCTGAACGGACGCGCATCCAGCGCCGAGCACCAGCCCGGCCGTCGCGCCGAGGAATCGGCGGAGTGTCATTTGGGGGCTCCTACAGGTCGGGGTCGAGCATGTCTTCGAATCGCAGCCACTGGGCGTAGAAGTACAGATCCACGTAGCCGGTGCGGCCATTGCGATTCTTTCGCACGAACAACTCGGTGGCGCCGGTGATGTCACGCGCCTGGTCGTACATCTCCTCGCGGTAGAGTCCGAGCACGACGTCCGCGTACTGCTTGGTCGCTCCCATGCCGCCGAAGTCGTCGAGGGTCGGGCGGCGGTCGGAGCGTTCCGTCAGGTTGGGGAGCTGCGAGGTGGCGAGGATGGCCACGCGCCGCTCGAGCGCGAGCGCCTTGAGCGCCTTGACCGAGATCGCCATCTCCTCGGCCATCGCCCGGTCCGTGCTGCCGAGCCCTTCGATCTGGTCGGCGACGAGCAGCTCCGTATCGGGCAGCCCGTCGAGCAGTGGGCCGAGGTCGGCGACGCCGTTGTGCGACGCGCGCTCGATCACGGGAAGCCGGTCGCGCAGCCTCACCGCGGCGGCCCCGACCTGCGCGCGTGTCGCGTCGCTCAGTGAGCCGCGGCGGAGATCGTCGACGCGCGCGCGTCCCTCGATCGCCAGCGCCCGCTCGTGAATGCGCTCGGGCAGCATCTCGCCCGAGACGAAGACGGTCTTGTGATGAACCGCGGCGCGAAGCGCGATCGCCAGCGCGAGCGCCGACTTGCCGCTGCCCACGTCGCCGCCGAGCACGATGAGGTCGCCGCGCCGAAAGCCGCCCCCCAGCATCTTGTCGAGGCTCGGAAATCCCGACGCGATGGTGTCGCGTGCCGGAGCGCCATCGGCAGCCGCGTCCACGCGCGACAGCGCGACCGACAGCGGGGAGATGTCCGGGTTGCGGGCCATGAGGGAAGATTGGGGTCAGCGATACCGAGTGGCAAGCACGTAGATCACGTTCTGACAACCGGTTGCGCGTCGAGCTCCCGGGCGAGCCGTTCCAGCTCGGAGCGGGAAGGCGCGTCCAGGGCACTCCCCGTGACCTCGATCACACGCCGCAGGGCCTCCGCGGTGGCCCGGGCATCCCGCTCCGTGGCCTCGATCAGGTCCAGATTGGCCCGGCGGACCGGCTCGCTGATCGCCAGCGTCGACATCCAGCGCCTGGCCGCGGCAGCCCGCTCCCGCCGGTCCTCGAGGGGGAGACCGCCGGCTCTCAGCTCCTCGGCCAGCCGTGCCGCGCCGAAGGTGGCGATCGCGACTTCGCGGATTCCACCCAGCGGTGCCCGGGCCGCGAGTGCCACGAGCGAGGCAAACGAGAAGACGGGCGTGTCGAGCGCGTACGGATGTCGTGGTGGACGCACCCCGGGAATGTACCCCCCGATGTCACCCCCCGGCGAAGATGACCTGCTCCCCACCGTCAACCCGAGCTCATTCGTGCTTCGCTCCTCGGGTAAGCTGCTTTGCGGCTCTCACCGGGGATCTCCTGAATACATTCCTGTCGTGATCGACGCCGCAGCTCCCGAGATGGATCCGCCGCCGGTCGCCCGTCGATCACTTCTCGTGACGTCGCGGGCGATGTACGGCCGGCTGCTTGGCTACCTGCGCCCGTACCGGGCGCGGATGGCGGGCACGATCCTGTTCAGCCTCATCGCCGCGGGCCTCGAGGTCTTCTCGTTCACGCTGCTCGTCCCCTTCCTCAACCAGCTCTGGAATCAGACGTCCTTCACCACGGTGAAAGGCGCGCCGGACTGGATCGACAGGGGGCAGGCCTGGCTGATCGGCCTCTTCCTCGATCGCGCGGATCCGATGGGGTCGATGCGGGCGGTGATCATCGCGATCCTCGTGATCACCGTCGTGAAGAACGTCGTGTCGTGGATGGCGGGCCAACTTGGCGCCTCGGTGCAGGAGTACGTGACGCGCGACCTGCGCGACTCGGTGTTTCGCCACCTCGTGCGGCTGCCGCTCTCGTATTTCCACAACACGAAGGCGGGGCAGATCATCTCCCGCATTCTCGTCGATACCGAGCAGACGAAGGTCGTGATCACCGAGATCGTGACCCGGAGCATCCAGAACATCGCCCAGGTGATCGTCACGATCGTCGTGCTGGTCCACTGGAACTGGAAGCTCGCCGTCCTGTCGCTGGTCATCGCGCCCCTCCTCACGCTCGGCCTGCAACCGATCCTTCGGCAGCTGCGCCGCACGCACCGCCGCCTGCGCGGCGAATACGGCGAGATCACCAGCGTCCTCCAGGAGACGGTGAGCGGCATCCGGCTCGTGAAGTCGTTCCGGGGCGAGACGTACGAGGGCCAGCGCTTCCTGCGGGCGAGCCACGGCTACTCGAAGGGCATGGTGCGCGTCACGCGCGTCGCGCTCCTCTCGCAGCCGCTCACGGAGCTGATCGGCACCAGCGTCGCGGTGCTCATCCTCTGGTTCGGCGCTGTCCAGGTGAATGCCGGACGCATGGATCCGGGAATCCTCATCACGTTCATGATCCTCGTGATGCGCCTGCTGCCGCCCCTCAAGCAGCTCTCGCAGGCCCCCACGGCGGCCCAGCAGTCGTTCGCGGCGGCAGAACGCCTGTTCGACGTGCTCGACCGGCCGCTCGAGCCGGACAGCGGCGCGAAGCAGGCCGGCAGTCTCACGCGCGCCATCGATTTCGAGCACGTCTCGTTCGCCTATGACGACGAGCCGGTGCTCACCGACATCTCGTTCACCGCGCGGCGCGGGATGGTCGTCGCCCTCGTCGGGCCGAGCGGCGCCGGCAAGACGACGCTCGTCGACCTCATCCCGCGCTTCTATCAGCCCAGCGCCGGCCGCATCCTGTTCGATGGCGTCGACTCCCGCGAGCTGTCGCTCGAGTCGCTTCGCGCGATGACGGGCATCGTCAGCCAGGACACCGTGCTCTTCCACGACACCGTCCGCAACAACATCGCCTACGGCGCCGGCGAGAAGTACACCGACGCCCAGGTCCAGGCCGCGGCGCGCGCGGCGAACGCCCACGAGTTCATCGCCGCCCTGCCGCAGGGCTACGACACCATTCTCGGCGAGCGCGGGACGCGGCTGTCGGGCGGTCAGCGCCAGCGCCTCGCCATCGCGCGCGCGCTGCTGACCGATCCGCCGATCCTCATCCTCGACGAGGCGACGTCGGCGCTCGATACCGAATCGGAGCGCCTCGTCCAGGAGGCGATCGACCGGCTGCTCAGCGGGCGCACGGTCTTCGTGATCGCGCATCGCCTCTCGACCGTCGTGCACGCGGACCTCATTCTCGTCCTCGAGAACGGCCGGATCGTCGAGCGCGGCACGCACGAGGAGCTGCTCGACCGCGGTGGATCGTACCACCGGCTCCACAGCCTTCAATTCCGCAACGACCGCGCTCCGGCGCGCGCCTGATGAGCAACATCCTCTTCTTCATCGGTGATGCCGGCTGGACGGCGCGCGCGCGGATCTTCGCGGCCGCGGCTCACGGCCTCGCCGCCCGCGATCACCAGGTCACCGTCGCGTGTCCGCCCGGTCCGATCATCGATCGGCTGGACAGCAAGCGCGTCGGCGTCGTCCGCATCGATCCCGACGCGAACGCCGCCATGGGGAGCTTCGACCTTCGGCGGGTCGCCCATGAGCGCTCGCTCGACGTGGCCTTCGTGCACACCGCGCGCGACCAGTTCATCGTCGGATCGGGGATGCGACTGGGAAAGGGCGGGGCACTCTTCCGGCGCGTCGGCATGTTCGAGCCGCGCGATCTGGAGGGCGGGATGTTCACGGCGCGCATGGCGCCGGCGAAGCTCGTGGTGACGACCGACGAGGAGCGCGCGGCGATCCCCGACGCGGTGGTGGTGCCGCTGGGCGTCGATCCGCAGGCCACCGACGCGGTGGTCGCGCATGATCGCCGCGCCCTTCGCCTGCGCGACGACGCCATCGTCGTCGCCTGCCCGTACGCGCCCAACGGCCGCGTGCGGCTCCTCAACGTCATGCGCACCATGGCGCTCCTCGGTCCGCGCCATCCGCGGCTGCGCGCCGTCGTGCACGGCCATCGTGCCACTGACGACGACCTCCGCATGCAGGCCGCCGCGCTCGGCGTCGCGCCACTCTTCCAGTTCGTGGACGGCAACACCGTCGATGCCGTGTCCGTCATCAAGACCAGCGACTTCGTGTGGATCGCGGCGGAGCATGACGCCGCTGCCCTTGGCTGCCTCGACGCCATGGCGGTCGGCCGGCCGGTGATCGCCGAGCGCTCTTCGGTGACGGAGTACTTCGTCGCGGACGGCATCAACGGGACCGTCCTCCCGCAAGGCGAGCCTGCGATGCTCGCGTCCGCGCTGGCCACCGTCATGTCCCGCGCCGAGACGCGGCAGACCTTCGGGTCGGCGGGGCGGGCTCGCGTGCAGCGCGAGTTCCCGCTGCAGGCGATGATCGACGCATTCGAGCGCGTCGCGGCCGGCACGCGGTCGCCGCAGCCGGCGGGACGATGACCGAAGCCCGGAGCGCGGCGCCGGCCGAGCGCGTCCACACGCCGATCGCCATCACGCCTTCGCATCGCGCCGAGTACGCGGCGCTGCGCGCCGCTTCCGGCGCCTTGCGCGGGCTCGGTGTGCGCGGGGCCAGCGCGATCGGGGCCCGGATCGGCGGGCTCGGGTTTGCGCCGTTCCGCATCCGTCGCGGTGTCGCGGAGGAGCAGATCGCGAAGGCATTTCCGGAGCTCGGACCCGCCGAGGTGTCGAGGATCGCCCGCGAGTCGTACGGGCATCTCGGCCGCACGGCGATGGAGACGATGCTGCTCCCGTCGCGGTCGCGGGAGGAAGTCCTCGACCTGTTCAGCGAGGTCGAAGGCTGGGAGACCGTCGAGGAGCGACTCGCCCGCGGCAACGGTCTCATCCTCGCGTCCGGCCACGTCGGCAACTGGGAGCTGGGCGGCGCCTACCTCGCGGCTCGCGGCTTGCCGATCTCCGCGGTGGCTCGCCACATGGCGAACCCGCTGGTCGATCGCTACCTCACCCGAACGCGGGAACGGCTGGGCTTGAACGTGATTCACGACGAGCAGGCGGTGCGGAAGGTCCCGCGCGCGATCCGCGAGGGTGGGGCGGTCGCGTTCCTCGTCGACCAGGCCGCCGTGGGTCTCGCCTCGACGTGGGTGCCGTTCTTCGGGCGCCTCGCCAAGACGCCGCGTGGCCCGGCCGTGTTCGCCCTGCGCCTCGACGCCCCGATCGTCTTTGCCGGCGTCTCGCGCCTGCCGACCGGACGCTTCAGGTTCTCCTTCGAGCCAGTCGACGTTCCGCGGACGGGCGTGCTCGACGCGGACGTCGATGCGATCGTCACCGCATACACCGCTGTGCTGGAGAGACACGTGCGCAAGGTTCCCGAGCAATACCTGTGGCAGCACCGGCGCTGGAAGCACCTGCCGCCGCCCGAAAAGCGGGGCGGGGCCCAATGAGCCGCGCGACGAGCCGGCTGCGCCGCGATCCGCGCGCCTGGATCGGCACGATCGTCGTGGGGCTGCTGATCTTCATGGCGGTTGCGGCGCCGCTCATCTCCCGTCACGACCCGGTGTCCATCGACCTCGTGCGCTCGCTCGAGGGGCCGTCGCCGACGCACTGGTTCGGGACCGACATCCAGGGCCGCGACGTTTTCGCGCGCCTCGTCTATGGCGCCCGGGTCTCGCTGACCGTCGGCATCGCGTCGCAGATGATCGCCCTCACCCTGGGCATCATCCTCGGCCTCGTCGCCGGGTACTACGGCAAGTGGATCGACGAGATCGTGATGCGCCTGGCCGACGTCACGCTGGCCTTCCCGACGCTGCTCCTGTTGATCGCCCTGGTGGCAGCCCTCCAGCCGTCGCTCACCATCGTCTTTCTCGTGATCGGTCTCGTCGGCTGGGCCGGCATGGCGCGACTCGTCCGCGGCCAGGTGCTCGTCGTCCGGGAGATGGAGTACGTGCAGGCTGAGCGCGCCCTGGGCGCCGCCGACCTCCGGATCATCGCCCGGCACGTCCTGCCCGGCGTCATCGCGCCGGTCGTCATCGCCAGCACGCTCGGCATCGCCGGCGCGATCATGGCCGAGTCGTCGCTCTCGTTCCTCGGCCTGGGCGTGCAGCCGCCGACGCCGAGCTGGGGGTCGATGATCGCGGACGGACGT
The DNA here is from genome assembly GCA_946479895.1 of uncultured Gemmatimonadota bacterium. The sequence goes on from CAMLHT010000153.1 coordinate 7,810, forward strand.
GATCTCTACCAGCTGCGGACCGCTCCGTGGACTTCGGTTGCCCCGGGCCTGGCCATCGGTGCCGCGGTTCTGGGGTTCAACCTGCTCGGCGACGCGCTGCGTGACGCCTATGATCCGCGCGCCATTCGCGCGAAGATCCCGCGTGGCGCCGGCCTCAACGACATTGCCCGGCCCGCGTGACGATCGACGTCCGGCGGCTTCGTGAAACGGAGTTTCCCTGGGCGGCTGCCGGCGAGTCGATCTACCTGAACACGGCATCCACCGGCCCGCTGCCACGCCGCGCAGTCGAGGCGGTGGCGCGCTTCACGGAGCAGCGCGCGGCGCCACACCGCATGACCCAGGAGATCCAGTTCGGCACCCTCGCGCGATCGCGCGAGCTCGTCGCGAAGCTGATCGGCGCCGACGTCGGCGAGGTGGCGCTGGCGACGAACACCAGCTTCGGGATCAACGTCGCCGCCGGCTCGCTGCCGCTCGGAAAGGGCGACGTCGTGCTCGGGTTCGAGACCGAGTTCCCGGCGAACGTCTATCCGTGGATGGCGGGCGCGAAGCACCGGGGGTACGAGTTCCGCCTGCTGCCAACGGTGAATGGCATCCCGTCGCAGGACGCCCTGCTCGAGGCCATGCGGGCTCCCGGCGTGAAGGCCGTCGCCATCTCGTGGGTCGAGTTCGCGTCCGGATACCGGTTCGATCTCGAGGCGCTCGGAGCGGAATGCCGGAGCCGCAACATCTTCCTGGTGGTCGACGCGATCCAGGGCCTGGGCCCCGCGATTCTCGACGTCCACAAGGCGAACATCGACGTCCTCTCCTGTGGCGCGCAGAAGTGGCTGCTCTCGCCGTGGGGCACCGGCTTCGTCTACGTGCGCAAGGAGCTCATCGGGTCGCTCGAGCCCGGCTTCGTGAGCTGGATGGGCGTTCGTGACTCCGACGACTTCTCGAAGCTGGTGGACTACGACATGACCTGGCGCGACGACGCGCGCCGGTTCGAGTTCGTCACGCTGCCGTTCCAGGAATTCGCGGGGATGAATGCGTCGCTGGAGCTGTTCTTCGAGATCGGACTGGACGAGATCCAGCAACGCACGAATGGACTGGCAGATCAGATTCTGGGCTGGGCGGCCGACAACGGTGTGGAGGTCGTCACGCCGGCGAGTCCGAAACACAGGGCTGGCATCGTGGCTCTTCGATTCCGCGATAGTGCGAGCCGCAGCGACCGCCTGAACTCGGCTGGGGTG
>CAMLHT010000154.1 GCA_946479895.1 uncultured Gemmatimonadota bacterium
CTGGGTTTGGGGGCGGGGGTGGGGGCGTGGTACTGGGCCCGGCACCGGGCGCTCCGGGGCTGACGGACGCACCCCCCCCGGACTTACGCGCCGCGCCCACACCCACCCCCACTCCCACCCACTCCCACCCACTCCCACTCCCACTCCCATGCGCCTCGGCGTCATCGGCACGTTCGTCTGGGACGTCATTCACGGACGGCACGCGAACGCGGCGCCGGTCGAGGAGTGGGGCGGGATCACGTATTCGCTGGCCGGCCTCGACGCCGCGCTGCCGCCGGAGTGGGAGATCGTCCCGATCATGAAGGTCGGGAGTGACCTCGCCCAGCGCGCGAACGAGTACATCCGCGGGCTGAAGCGCATCGCACCCGACGCGGCGCTGATCGAGGTGCCCTACGCGAACAATCGCGTCGAGCTGCGCTACGTAAGCGACGAGCGGCGGACCGAGGTCCTCACCGGCGGCATCCCCGGCTGGAGCTGGATCGGCCTCAAGCCCGCGCTCGACACGGCGAGGCTGGACGCGCTGTACATCAACTTCCTCAGCGGGTGGGAGCTCGACCTCGAGACCGCGCTCGTCCTGCGCTCGTACTTCAAGGGCCCGATCTACTGCGACTTCCACATGAAGGTGACGACGGTCGCGCCGTCCGGGCTGCGGGTGCTGGAACCGATCCCCAACGTTGGCGACTGGTGCAGCTGCTTCGACTTCCTCCAGGTCAACGAGGACGAGATGGGCATGATGGCGCCGGACCCGCTGGCGCTCGCCGCCACCGCCGTCGCCCGCGGCGTCCGCTGCCTGGCGGTCACGCTCGGCTCGCGGGGCGCGGTGTACTTCGCGGCCCCGGGATTCACGGACATCCGCGACCTCCGGCGCGAGCGGCCCTTCGGCACCGACCTCGGGGCACTGAGCACGGCGCTGGTTCCCGCGGAGATAACATCACAAACCTCCGGCGATCCGACCGGATGTGGAGATGTCTGGGGCGCGACGATGTTTTCGCGACTGCTCGCCGGTGATACTATTGGAGTCGCGATGCGTGAAGCGCATCGCAACGCTGCCCGGAACTTCCAGCACCGTGGCGCGACCGCCCTGGCGCCCTTCCTCCGCGGAGAGATCAGCCTCACGTGACCACCGTTGTGCAGGTTCCGCCGTCGCTCGACGATCGGACGTTCGAGCAGGTGCTGGACAAGGTGGCTCCGCTTCCCGCGGACGCGAAGATCCTGCTCGACGCGCGCCATACGCGCTGGGCGTCGCCGTACGGGCTCACGGCAATGCTCACCCTCGCCCAGGCGCGGCCGGAGCGGATGGGGTTCGCCGTGCCGGAGATGGACGAGACGGCGTCGTACTGGGCCCGGACCGGGTTCTTCAGGCATGCCGACGAGCTGTTCGACCTGGTCGGCTCGTACCCGAAGCGGCACGCCACCGGGGAATCGTCCGTGCTGCTCGAGATCACGCCGATCGTGAAGTCCGACGACGTCCACGACGTCGTCGGCAAGATCCAGCAGAAGGCGCAGCAGATCCTCACCGGCGAGCTGAATCTCGACCCGAAGGCGACGATGCCCTTCACGATGATCCTCTCGGAGGTCTGCCAGAACATCGTCGAGCACGCCGGCACCGGCGGCTGGGTGGCGGTGCAGACCTACAAGTGGGTCAAGCGGCTCGGGCGGCGCGTGGTCGTGATCTCGGTCTGCGACGCCGGCAAGGGATTCCGCCAGTCGCTCGAGAGCGCGCCGGGATTCGTGCCGGGCTCGCGGTGGGGTGACGCGACCGCGCTCGAGCAGGCCGTCATCCAGGCGACGTCGCGCTTTCGTGACCGGGGTCGCGGACAGGGTCTCGCCGCCGCGCGAAAATACGTGACGAAGTGGGACGGAAAGCTCAGCGTGCGCAGCGGCACGGCGCGCATCGCGATCGTGCCGTCGTGGGACGACGATCAACCGCTCGAGGAAGGTCTCGCCCCTTTTGCCGGCGCGCAGCTGCAGGTAATCATTCCTGAACGCATGACTACCGAGACTTCTCGCTGATGGGCCAGACGACGCGACACATCGACCTGAGCTCGGTTCTCCGGCAGACCATTTCCTGCGAGCTCTACTCGAATCTCGTCACCCGCCCCACCGGGGCCGCCGTGCGCGGGGCGATCGAGCGGATCATCTGCGAGACCGAGGGCCAGGCGCTCACGGTGGTGGACATGAGCCAGGTCTCGATGATCGACTTCTCGTGCGCCGACGAAGTCATCGCCAAGCTGGTGATCCAGTACTCCGGTGAGGATGCGCCGGGCGAGGTGTATTTCGTCTTTCGGGGCATCGGCGACGATCACTGGGTGGCGGTCGAGGCGGTGCTCGAGCGCCATGGCCTGGCGGTCGTGCTCGAGACGCCGGATGGATTCGCGCTCGCCGGCCCGGTCACCGAGAAGGAGCTGCGCGCGTGGGACGCCGTCCGCCTGCTTGGCCCCGCTCCGGCGGTGGCCGTCGCGCAGGAGATCGCGTGCGATCCGGACGAGATGGAACGGACGCTCGAGGATCTGTGGCGCCGGCGCGTGCTCGTGAAGCTGGGATCGGACTATGCCGCCGTCGGACACCACCAGGGATGACCGCGGCAGGAATCGGCCGCTTCGCGTAGGCCGGTTCGTGGCGACCCGCTCGGGAGATGCCGAGCGCGGGCCGATGGTGACGCTGAATCCGGCCGACGCGGCGTCGCGCCTGCTGAATGAAGGGGAGCTGGCCTGGGTGTACGGCCCGCGGCGCCAGGAGCTGGCGGAAGTTCGCCTGGACGACTCGCTGCCGGTCGGCGACGTGGCGTTGCGTGACGTGGTCGGCGTTGCGCCATCGGAGATCGTGCGCGTGATCAAGCCCGATCTGGACAAGCCGACGCGCCCTCGATCGCTGGCTTGATCCGGCGTTCCTTCGCAGGGCCGGTCGCTCGGTTGGGATCGGCCGCGGGTCGGCGGTGCCGATCGGTGAACCGTCGATGCGGCGCCCGCTGAAGCGGCCGCCGAACGACGGTTGACCTTCTCGGGCGCCGCCCCGCGCCCGCCCAACCTCGCTCCGGCCATCAGGCAGCGTTGCCGCGCAGAGTCCGCAGATCGCCGCCGCGTCCACTGTGAGAGACGGACTGTGCCAGTCGTGGGCCCCCCCCGGGGGGGGGGGGGGGGGTGTTGTGTGGGCCCGGCCGGTTGGGGCCCGGCCGCGCTGGGTCCGCAGACCGCCGCCGCGACCACTGTGTGAGAGGTATTGGGCCTGTCGGCCGCCCCCGGTGGGGGGGCGGACGACGATTGACTTGCAGCGCGCGCGTTTCACGCGCGCGCGTGCTGATGGGCGCGCACAAGAAACAGAGGCCGATTGCGCAACCGTCGCCCGGAATGTGACCGCCCGGGCCCGCGGGAGCTCGGGTGAGCGGTCACCGGACGCCGTCCGTCCCTCGTCGCATTCGCTCCTCGGGATAGACTACGGTCAACCGCCTGTGCGGGGGCCGCTTCAGCGGGCCCCGCACAGCGGGTCACCGAGCGGCATCGGCGGCCGGTGGCCGCTCACCCGAGCGACCCACGCTTGACGCCTGACGCCTGACGCCTGACGCCAGCCAACACGGACCGGAGGCGACGCCGGAGCAATCGGCGACCAACCGACTGCGTGGGCACTGAACCTGCTTACCGACCTGAGCAGAGATTCTCTGATCCAGGCAAGTTGCATGGCCTTACCGGCAATCGACAACAAGGAACGGAGGCGGGTCGAGCGGCGGACCAGTTCCCGCCTGAGCGACCTGACCGTTCCCGAACTGCGGCGCATGCTCGTCACGAGCCTGCTCTTCGCCGTCGTGCTCATCCTGTTCCTCTGGATGGTGCGGACGGTGATCATCGCCGGTTTCCTCGGGGCCGTCGTCGCCGCGTACCTCCGCCCCGTCTACCTCTGGTTCCGCGACCGCGTGCCCTCGAAGGTCGTCGCGGCGATGGTGGCCATCCTCTTCCTGATCGGGCCGCTCATCGGCCTGCTCATCTACAGCTACGTCCAGATCGCCGACTTCGCGACCTACGTCGCCGAGCATCGCGACGCGATCTCGACGCAGATCGAGCTCTCCCTCCGCAAGCTTCCGCTGCTGCGCGACGTGGAGCTGCACGGCAAGGTGGGCCGGTGGGTCGCCGCGGCGTCGAACTACGGCGCGTCCATCCCCGGCATCGTCCGCCATGCGATGAGCCGCGTCGCCGTCGCCTCCACGATCTTCCTGTTCACGACGTTCTACGTGATGGTCGAGTGGGACTCGATCGTCATGTTCATCCGCAGCCGCGTCCCGCCCCGCTACACCGGCCTGGGCGAGGCGCTGCGCGTGAACGTCCAGGGCGTGCTGTACGGCGCCGTGTACTCCACGTTCCTGACGCAGACGATCAAGTCGGCGATCATCCTCGTGATGAACCTGATCTTCGGCGTCCCGCTGGCCGGGGTGCTGGCCCTGATCTCGTTCGTGATCGGGTTCTTCCCGATCGTGGGCTCGTGGAGCGTCTACGTGCCGGTGGCCCTCTGGCTCCTGATCTTCAAGGACGCGCCGACCCAGGCCTTCCTCATGGTCGCCATCGGCTTCGGCGTGAACACCCTGTACATCTCCACCTTCCTCCGACCGAAGATCGCCGCCGAGCGGTCGAAGGTCCTCAATTTCTACTGGATGCTGGTGGGCCTGGTGACGGGCGTCTACACCTTCGGGCTGGTGGGCATCATCCTCGGTCCGATACTGATCGGCCTGCTGAAGGCCATCCTCGACACGATCACCGAAAGCGAGCAGTGGAGCTTCTCGGACGACGACGGTGACGGGATCGCGAGCGGAGCGTCAAATGTCTAGATATGCTTCGCTTCACGAACGTCACCAAGGTCTATCCGCGCGGCGGCGTCGCGCTCGATGACGTCTCCTTCGGCCTTCGCCGGGGTGAATTCGCCTTCCTGACCGGCTCGAGCGGCGCCGGCAAGAGCACGCTGCTCAAGCTCATACATATGGAAGAGCGGCCGACCTCGGGTGAAGTCCTGGTCGGCACGACCTCATCCCTGCACCTCAAGCGCGGCGAAATCCCGCAGCTCCGCCGCCGGCTGGGAGTCGTCTTCCAGGATTTCCGCCTCCTCGAGACGCGGACGGCCGAGCAGAACGTCGCCTTCGCGCTGGAGGTGACGGGCACGCCGCGGAGCGCGATCGCCCCCAAGGTGGCCCGGGCGCTCCAGCAGGTCGGCCTGGCCTCGAAGGCCACGGCCTATCCGACGGAGCTTTCGGGTGGTGAACAGCAGCGCGTGGCAATAGCCAGGGCGCTGGTGAACGACCCCTTCCTGCTCATCGCCGACGAGCCGACGGGGAACCTCGACGAGCGCGCGACGCGCACGATCTTCCAGCTCCTCCGCGACATCAGCACCGCGGGCACCGCGGTCCTCATGGCGACCCACGACCTCGAGCTGGTCCGTCGCGCCAACTTCCGCGTCATCGAGCTCGATCATGGCCGGGTCGCCCGCGACACGGCCGGCGAGGCGCAGCCCGCGCTTCCCGATCCGCTCCTGCCCCTTCGCGTCACGACCGCCGGCTGACATGCGCGCCTTCTCCACCGCTCTCACCGCGTTCCGCCGCGCCCCCCTGCTCAGCTTCCTGAGCGTCACGACCATCGCGTTCTCGCTCTTCGCGTTCGGCCTGTTCGCGCTCGTCGCCCTGAACATCAGCGCCGCGCTCGACCAGGTCGAGGAGCGCGTCGAGATCCGTGCCTTCCTCGCGAAGGATGCCGAGATGGGCGTCGCCGCCGCCGCGGCCTCCGAGATCGGCAGCTACCCCGAAGTCCTCAAGGTCGACCTGGTCACCCGCGACATGGCGCTGGAGCGCGCCCGCCGCGAGCTCGGCGAGTTCAAGGACGTGTTCGAGTCCGACTTCCTGCCGGCGTCGCTCGACATCAAGCTCCGCCCCGGCTACCGCACGCCGGAGGTCGTGAAGAACGTCGCGACCCGGCTCCGCCAGCTCGAGTTCGTCGACGACGTGCGCTTCGGCGAGGACTGGATCCGCCAGCTTTACCGCCTTCGCAACATCGCCGGCATCGTCGGACTGGGGCTGGGCATCGCCTTCGCCACGGTCGCGATCATCATCATCGGCGCCACGATCCGGATGGCGATGCTGTCGCGGGCGAAGGAGATCTCGATCATGCAGCTCGTCGGCGCGACCGACGGCTACATCCGGCGTCCCTTCCTTATCGAAGGCGCGACGAAGGGGCTCGCCGGCGGGGCGCTGGCGCTGCTGATGTCGTGGGCGGCCATGCAGCTCGTCCAGCGCTACCTCAACTTCCAGACGGTCTTCTTCGATTCGCGGACGGCGGTCATCGGCATCGCGTGCGGCCTCATGATCGGGCTGGTCGGCAGCGCGCTCTCGGTCGGCCGGCACCTCCGCGCGGGCGCGTAGCGTGCGCGGCCTCCGGCTCGCCGCGGTCGCCTTCGCGCTCGCCCTTCCGCACCTGGCGGCGGCACAGTCGTCGTCCGCCGCGCAACAGGCCGCCGAGCGCGAGCTCCGGGCCCAGCGCGACGAGATCGAGCGCGTGCGCCGCGAGCGGGAAGCGCTCGAGCGTGATGCCGCGGTCCTGCGGAACACCGCGCACGAGCTGGGCGACGAAGTCGCCAACCTGGACCGGCGCGTCGAGGCGAGCGCCCGGATCGTCCGCTCCATCGACCGGCAGCTCACGTTGATCTCGGATCAGGTCGAAGCCGCGTCGTCCAACATGGTGAAGGCCGAAGCGGAGCTGGTGACGCGGAAGGAGACGCTGGAGAAGCGCGTCGTGGACGTCTACAAGCGCGGCCCGATGTTCACCGCCGAGGCGATGCTGTCGGCGCACTCGTTCGGCGAGCTCGTCGCCCGATACAAGTATCTGCACGACCTGACGCTCCGCGACCGCGCCCTCGTGAGCCGCGTCGAGGAGCTGCGCAACCGCGTCGCCACGGAGCGCGACCGGCTCGTGACGCTCCAGGGGCAGCTCGAGTCGAGCCGTGCCGATCGCAAGCGGGAGGAGGAACGTCTCCGGGAGCTGGAGCGCGAGCAGGCGTCCAACCTGCGCGTCGTGCAGCAGCAGGCGAAGCGGGCCGAAGACCGGATCGCCCGGCTCAAGCGCACCGAGACGGAGATGCTCAACGTCCTCGCGGCGATGGAAGCCGCCCGCAAGAAGGCCGAGACGAGCCGCTCGGCGGCGACGCGCGCGGCCGCGGCGTCGAGCGCCATCCGCACGAGCGACTATGGCCGGCTCGACTGGCCGGTGGACGGAACGCTGGTCTACACCTTCGGCAAGGCGCACTGGAAGGGCATCGGCATCAGCGCGCCGGCGGGCACTCCGGTACGAAGCGTCGCCGCCGGCAAGGTGATGATGGTCCGGCCGCTCGGCACCTACGGCCTCACCGTGTTCCTCGATCACGGCGGCGGCGATTACACGATCTACGGCTCGCTCAAGTCCGCGTCGGTGAAGGAGGGGCAGACGGTCGCCAAGGGAGACGTCGTCGGCCAGACGGGCGTCTCGGATCCGGACCTGCCCGCTCACCTGCACTTCGAGATCCGCACCGGCGGCCGCGAGGCGGTGGATCCCGTGAAGTGGCTCAGGGGCCGGAGATAGCGGGACGGACTGCTCAACGTGGAGTGCTAGTTTTTTCGCATGGCCACGACGATCACCAAGCAGTGCACGGTCTGCCGGAAGTTCCGGCAGTACGACCCCGACGACAGCTATTGCGTCGAGTGCGGGCACGAGGGCCTCGAGACGGCGTGTTCGTGCGGGCGGGTCTTCGACTATCCGATTCCCGAGTCCGGCCCGGCCCATTGTCCGAGGTGCGGCAAGTCGTTCCGCGGGAAGCTGCCGGAGTTCGATGCCTAGGAAGCGCGTTGCGAAGAAGAAAAAGAGCGGATCCCGGCCTGCGGCAGGGATGACACGCGGGAAGGCGAAAGCCGCGAAGAACAAGGGGAAGAGCGGTTCCCTGCCTGCGGCAGGGACGACACGTGCGGTGACCAGGACGACGCGCGGCGTGAAGATGCTTCCCGAAGCGCGGAAGCAGTCGAGCAAGCGCGCCTTCGACAGGAAAACCGACAGCGCCGACGACCCGTCATGGGTTCCGCCCGTCTGGAACGACGACCTGCTGCTCGGCGCGCACGTTTCGATCGCGGGCGGCACGCACCACGCGCCCTTCCGCGCGCGCGCCACCGGCGCGACGGCCATGCAGATGTTCACCAAGATGGCCAACCGATGGGCCGAGCGTGCCTGCGAGGACGAGGAATGCCGCTGCTTTCGCGATGCCCTCACGGGGACCGACGTGCGCGAGACCATGGCGCACGACTCCTACCTCATCAATCTCGCGAGCCCGGACGCGAAGCTCCGCCGCCAGTCCATCGAGTCGTTCGTGGCCGAGCTCCAGCGCTGCGAGGCGCTGGGACTGACCTACCTGGTGTCGCATCCGGGCAACTTCCTCGATGACCGGGCCAGCGGCCTTCAGCGCAACGCGGAGGGGATCACCGAGGCGCTCGAGCGCGTCCCGGGCCGCACCATCCTGTGCATGGAGACAACGTCGGGCTCCGGCACGGCGCTCGGGGCGACCTTCGAGGAGCTGGCCGCCCTGTTCGAGCTGATCCCCGAGCCACATCGGTCCCGGCTCGGCGTCTGCGCCGACACCTGCCACGTCTACTCGGCGGGGTACGACCTCGCCCGGGACTTCGACGGCGTGTGGGCGAGGTTCTCGGACGTCGTGGGCTGGAGCCGCCTGCGGGTGATGCATCTGAACGACTCGAAGACCCCGTTCGCCTCCCGCCGCGACCGTCACGAGCTGATCGCGGAGGGTTCCCTGGGTGAGGCGCCCTTCCGGAGGATCATGACCGACCCCCGGTTCGACCGGATCCCGAAGATCCTGGAGACCCCGAAGCTGAACGATGCCACGGCAACGGATACGCGCATGCTTCAACGCCTTCGGGGGTATAGGGGTCTGGCCTAATGGAGTGGGGGTGGGAGTGGGAGTGGGAGTGGGGGGCATGGCCTGACCCAGTTCCTGCGCACA
>CAMLHT010000155.1 GCA_946479895.1 uncultured Gemmatimonadota bacterium
GGCTTTCTGTGCGTCCTCCCCTTCCTGGGCGCCCGGGCGCAGGGCGCCAACGCGGGCGCGATGACGGTTTCGGGGAACCCGGCGCTGCTTCGGATCAATATCGCCGTCGCGGGGTTCGACCCTTCGAGCGTAAGTGCGTCGACGACCTACACCATCCGGGCGGGCAAGGCGAACAGGCCCCAGAAGATCAGCGCCGCCCTGAACGCGGCGATGCCTGCCGGGGTCACCCTGACCGTCGAGTTGACGGCCCCCACCGGGGCCACCAGCCTCGGACCTGTTGCGTTGGACGCGACTGTTCGTGATCTGGTCGGAAACATCACCAACACGACGGTAGCGACACAGACGATCACGTATACCTTGTCCGCCACCGCCGCCGCTGGTGTGATACCCGCGGGATCCCGAACCGTCACGTTCACCGTCGCCAGCTGGCCCTGAGAACCCCACCGACATGTCGCCAGCCCTTCGTTCGTCCCTCCTGCTGGGCGTGCTGCTCGGAGCCGCTGGCCTTGCGCCGGCCGCCGCGCAGGTGTCCGTCCTGAGCAGCACCGTCGAGGAGCGAGAGGTCACCCCGGGCCAGACGTACACGGGCCGCATCGTGATCGCGAACACCTCGGCGACGCCCCAGGCGGTCCGGCTCTACCAGACCGACTACATGTTCAAGGCCGATGGGACGTCCACGTTCGGTGACCCGAACACGACGCCCCGGTCGAACGCCGGGTGGATCACGCCGCAGGCGAACCGGGTGACGGTCCCGGCGAATTCGGAGATCACGGTCCCCTATTCGGTGAAGGTCCCGGCGACCGACTCGCTGGTCGGGACCTACTGGAGCGCGATCATGGTCGAAGGCGCCGAAGCCGCGCCCCCGCCGTCCGCGGGCCGGGCCGGGCAGGCCCAGGTGGGCATCGGCGCCGTGATCCGGTACGCCGTGCAGGTCGCGACACACGTCGGCAAGACCGGCGTCGGCGCGGTCAAGTTCGAGACGCCACAGGCGGTCAAGATGCCCAGCGGCGCCGCCGCCCTCGACATCGACGTCCTCAGCTCCGGCACCCGCGCCGTCAGGCCGACGATGTCCGTCGAGCTGTACGACGCCGAGGGCGTGCTCCGGGGGAAGGGCAAGCAGGTCCGCGGCCTGCTGTACCCGGGAACGTCCCTGCACCAGCACTTCGAGTTCGGGGTGCTGCCGGCCGGCACCTACAAGGCCGTCATCTTCGCCGACACCGGCAGCGAGAAGGTGACCGCGGTGCAGCTCACGATCACGTACTGATCGCGCGGCGTCGCGGGCGGGCGGCGACGCTAACAACACCGTAATTCTTCGGTCAGGGTCCTGTAATCCGGGGTGGGACAAGTTGATGTCGCAAGGTCACGGCAGCTGGCGAACGCCGGCACGGCCAGACCACTCAACTTGGAGAACTACCGCAATGAAGAACTCCCGCACCATGATCATGAGCGCCTTCCTCGTGATCGCCGCCGCGGCGTCGGCCTCCGCCCAGACCGCGACCCAGGACCTCACGATCAACATCCAGGCGATCAACAAGATCGCGGTCGTCGGTGGCGCGCACACCCTGACGATCAACACGGCGACCGCCGGTAACGCGCCGGATGACGCCACGTGGGCGACCTCCTGGGCGATCACGACCAACGAATCGAGCATGAAGGTGACGGCCAGCATCGGTTCGGCCATGCCTTCCGGCACGACCCTCAAGGTCAATCTCGGCGAGCCCACGGGCGGCTCCAGCGCCGGTGACGTCTCGCTCGACAATACCGCCAAGGACGTGGTGACGGGCATCTCGACCCTCAACGAGTCGGGCCTCTCGCTCACCTACACGGTCCAGGCGACCGCCGCCGCCGGCGTGCAGTCGATCAACCGCACCGTCACGTACACGGTCACCAGCGGAGCCTGAGGAACGAACGCCGCAAACGCTCAGAAATCGAGCAGCTACGAGCGTTCCAGGTCGCCGACGCTGGCACCCGAGCAAGCCGCCCCAGGGCGGCTTGTTGCGTTTCATGACAACGCTGTAATGCGACGTTCACCGGGCTGTAATCGGCGTGGAGCGATCATAGAAGCGTGACGAAGAGCTCCCGTTTCCCCGCCCTCGTGCTCGCGGCGGTCGCCCTGGTGGCGACGGCCGCGAACGCGCGCGCGCAGGCGACGGGACTCTCGGTCCAGGCGCCGCGCGGCCCCCGCGCCGCGATCGAGTCCGGCGCCGTCGCGACCATGGCGTTCACGGTCGCCAACGAGTCGAAGGACACCACGGTCGCGGCGCCGACCGTCATCGTGCCGGCAGGCTGGCGCATCGTCATGAGCCCGGCGGCGACGGTGATCGCTCCCGGCGCGCGCGAAGTGTGGCTGGTCAGCGTGAAGGCGCCGGCCAGCGCCGCGGCGGGCGACTACCCGATCCGCCTCGAGGCGGCGCGTCCCTCCGTCGCCACGGCGGGCCCGGCGCCGGTCGCGGTGCCCGCCGACTCCGTCGTCGTCTCGATCGCCGAGCGCCACGAGGTTTCGCTCCGCGCGCTCACGACCCTTTCGTATGTGATGGGCGGCGAGCCCTACGACGCTGCCTTCATCATCCAGAATCACGGCAACGTCCCCGCCCGCTTCGATCTCGTCGCGAAGTCGACCCAGGGTGAGTCGGCCCGCCTCGGCCGCGAAGTGGTCGCCCTCGCGCCCGGCCAGGTCGACACGATCAAGGCCAGGGTGCTCGTTCCAGCGAGCGTGACGACCACCGTCGAGGAAGTTCTTCTCGTCACGGCCGTGGACGTCGCCGTCGACTCCGTCCGGGCCGACGCATCGTTGCAGTCGACGGTGGTTCCCTCCGCCAGGAACGTCCCGACCCTGTGGACCGTCCCCGCGCAGGTAGCCATCCGCACCGCCACGCCCGGATCGGGCGTTTCGGCGTTCACGGCCAGCGGATACGGCAAGCTGATCGAGAACAGCGACGTGATGGTGGACTTCAGCCTTCGCGGCCCGGCGGGCAAGGCCTCCCTGTTCAACGAGCAGGAGATGTATCGGCTCGCCCTTCGCTCGCACCGCGGCAGCCTGCGCCTGGGCGACGACGCCTACGGGTTCTCACGGCTCCTCAGCGGCGGCGGCCGCGGGACGGGCGCCGAGGTGATGACGGAAGTGAAGGGATTCACCACCGGCGCCTACGTGCAGCGCGACCGTCTTCAGGCCGGCGCGCCGATCGAGGCCAGCGCGCTGCTCGCCAGCAACGCCCGACGCCCGGTTTCGGCGCGGCTCGTCGCTCTCGACCGGACGAGCGCTGGTGGCTCGACCCGCGCGCTCGCGATCGGCAGCAATGCGGTCGTTGCCGGCACCCGCCTCGGCGTCGAGCTGGCGGCCACCGACAGCGCGCGGATCGCCGGTGCCTCCGGCCGCGTGAACCTGAATGGCGACACGCGGTACTTCGACTACGACTTCAGCGCCCAGCACGTGAACGCCACGTTCGCGTCGGCGCAGCCGGCGTCGACGGACTATCGCGCCGCCGTGACCGGTCGCCGGATCGGATCGGCGGTGCTGTCCGCCAACACGTCGATGCACAGCTCCGACCCGATCGCCGCCAACGCGGGCTTCGGCCAGCGCCTGGCGACGACGGTGGTCGCGGCGAACTGGATGAACGGCATCGGCATCGAGGCCGAGCACTTCGACCGTCGCGACGCCGGCGGCTATGAGCCGATCATGGGCCGCACGGAAACGGCGCGCCTCCGCAGCCGCTTTGCCCTCGGCAGCTTCGAGGGTTCGGTGAACGCGCAGGCGGGCAGCGTCGTGCAGGCAGACACGGCCAGCCGGACGTCGGTCACCGTCGGCGGCACGTTGACGGCGCAGATCGACGATGGCGAGTTCGTCTCGCTCTTCGGTGACTTCTCGAACGGACGCGGCCTCGGCGAGTCGGGCAACGGCAGCGTCTCGGTGGGCGTCAACGCGCAGCTGAGCTTCGCCGCGACGTCCATCCGGGCGATGAGCTTCGTGACGCAGTCGGCCAACGGCGGCCGGTGGGCGTCGCAGAACGACCTCACGATCGAGCAGGCGCTCGCCCGGGTGACCCTGGCGCTTCGCGCCCGGCTGACGGCCGCCGCGGGCGCCCCGTCGCAGCAGGCGGTGTTCCTCGAGGTGAAGACGCCCTTCGGCCTTCCGACCTCCGCCGTGAGCCCCGTCGGCCGGGCGCGCGCCGAGATCATCGACGCCGAGACGGGCAAGGGGCTCGCGGGCGCGCTGGTGCGCCTCGGCGGCCAGGCGGCGGTGACCGACGCCGACGGTTTCGCGACGTTCCATGATCTCAAGCCGGGCAAGTACCGCCCGGTGGTGGACGGCGCGGCCGTGGCCGGCCGGGTCGTTGCCGGCGGCGGCGAAGTGTCGATCGACGCGAAGTCGCGTAAGCCGGCGGCCTTCCGCCTCAACCTGTCGCGCGGCGCGCAGATCCTCGTTCGCCTGCGCAGCTTCGAGCGGACGTCGGCGACCATCGCGAACGGCGGCGACACGCTGACGGAAGTGGGCGCCCTCGGCCAGGTCGTCGTCGCGATGGTCACGCCGACCGACACACTCTGGCAGACGAGCGACGAGCGGGGCCGCGTGGATTTCGGGTCCGTGGTCCCGGGCCGCTACACGATCGCCGTGCCGCGGTACGATGCCCCCGACCACATGGCGTTCGCGAAGACGGAATTCGTGATCGAGGTCGGCGCCGGCGAGCAGAAGCAGGTCGAGTTCAAGCTGGTGCCGGAAATCCGCGCGGTCGAATTCCAGGGTGAGGCCATCCTGATCGCCGTGCCTGCTGCCGCCGGGAAGCCGGCCGCCGCGCCGTCGACCATCACCGGCAAGCCGCAGACGACGCCGATCACGGGCAAGCCCGACCAGTCCACGATCGAGCCGACGACGCGGACGTCGGCCCCGGTCACGGCTCCGCGCGGCCAGCGCAACAACCAGAAGAATCAGCGGAACGAGCAGCAGCCGCAGCCCCGCGCGCTCTGACCGGCATGAAAAAGCCGGCTCGAGTCCCGAGCCGGCGTCTTGTCGTCCCCTGCCGCGGAATCAGGCGCCGGAAACGAGCGTGACGTGCACGGTGCGCGCGGTGGTGGCGGGAACGACGGCGCCGCTGCCGGTGATCAGCGAGAAGCCGATGCCGAGGTTGGCGGCGTTCAGCCGTGAGATGTTGGCAACGGCGGTCTGGGGCGCGGTGGTCAGCGTGACTTCGTCGGCGGCCTGGGCGCCCTGCGGCGCATCCATCCGCATGCGGAGCGTGACGCCGGCGGGCATCGCCTCGTCGAGGGCGACCGTGATCCGGCGGTTGTCCTCGTTCGTGGTGATGGCGTAGGTGGCCGAGGCGGTCACGACCGCTTCCGGGCCCGACTGGCGGGCCGGAATGACGAAGGTCGTCGTGCCGAGCACCGCGAGCTGACTGATCGGCCGGATTTCCATCCGGATCGACTGGGTCGCCGTTTGGGCATGGGCCACGATGGGGCCCACGCCAGCGAAGACAGCCGCTGCCACTGCGACTCGGAGCCGCATCGACGACCTCTTGGTGTGCCCGTCATGTCACCCCGCCTGACTACCGTCATCGGCAGCCCCAGGCTGTGACTGACCCACGCCGGAAATGTGGCGCACTCCGCGTGATCGCGCTATTCCTTTGCCTCTCCCCAACACCGGCCCTTTCTGAAATGAAACGACGCCTGGCTCTCCCCCTGCTTGCCTCGGGACTCGCCGTCCTGACTGCCTTCACCCTTCCTCCGCGCGTGGCGACCGCGCCGTATCGCATTGCGGCAGCGATAGATACGACGCTGATGAAGATGTACAGCTGGCGGGCCATCGGCCCCGATCGCGGCGGACGGTCCATCGCCGTCAGCGGCGTCCGCGGGCGCCCGAACGAGGCTTATTTCGGCGCGACCGGCGGCGGTCTCTGGAAGACCACCGACGCCGGCGAGAACTGGGCGCCGGTGACGGACGGGCAGATCACGAGCGCGTCGATCGGCGCCGTCGCGGTCTCGGAGACGAATCCGGACGTGGTCTGGATCGGCACCGGCGAGACGGAGATTCGCGGCAACATCATGCCGGGTGACGGCGTGTACAAGTCGACCGATGCCGGGAAGACCTGGAATTTCATCGGCTTCCGGAGCGCCGACGCCATCGCGAAGATCCGCATTCATCCGAAGAATCCGGACGTCGTCTTCGTGGCGTCGTTCGGCAAGTACGGCGGGCCGAGCGAAGACCGGGGCCTCTTCAAGACCACCGACGGCGGCAAGACGTGGCGCAAGGTCCTGTACAAGGATCCTCGTTCCGGAGCGGTCGAGCTCTCGATCGACCCGAACAACCCGGACGTGATGTACGCGGCCCTCTGGGAGGCCTTCCGGACCGAGTGGGGCATGTCGAGCGGCGGGCCGGGCAGCGGCCTGTGGAAGTCGACCGACGGCGGCGAGCACTGGACGGAAATCACCCGCAATGCGGGACTGCCCTCGGGCGTGAACGGCAAGATCGGCGTCGCCGTGTCGCCCGCCGACCCGAACCGCGTATACGCACTGATCGAGAACGACAACGGCGGCCTGTTCCAGTCGAACGATGCCGGCGCGACGTGGACGCTGGTGAACAGCAGCCGCAACATCCGGCAGCGCGCCTTCTACTACACGCACGTCGTCGCTGACCCGAAGAGCAAGGATCTCATCTTCCTGCTGAACGTCAGCGCATACCGCTCGAACGACGGCGGCAAGACGCTGCAGCCGCTCGGCGGCCAGACCCACGGCGACTATCACGACCTGTGGATCGATCCCGACAATTCACAGCACATGGTCGTGGCGAACGATGGCGGTGGCGCGGTCACGACGAACAACGCCCAGACCTGGTCGGCCGAGGATTTCCCGACGCCGCAGATGTACCGGATCTTCGCGACCACGCACCAGCCGTTTCACGTCTGCGGCTCGCAGCAGGACGCGAGCTCCTTCTGCATCTCGACGGCGAACCTCGCCAACGCGGGCGGCGGGCGCGGTGGCCGCGGCGGCGCCGGCGGTGGCCGGGGCGGCCCGGCGCCGGCCCCGCTCATCTACAACGTGGGCGGGTCGGAGAACGGCTACATCGCCCAGGATCCGCTCGACCCCGACGTCTTCTACGTGGGCACGAACGCGAACGGCGGCGGGTTCCTGAACAAGGTGAATCGCCGCACCGGCGAGGAGCGCGAGGTCAGCCCGTATCCGCGGATGTTCTCGGGCGAGGAGTCGGCGGTGGTGAAGGAGCGGTGGCAGTGGACCTACCCCATCGTCTTCTCGCGCCTCGACCCGCGCGCGCTGTATGTGGGGTCGCAGCGGTTGTGGGTGACGCGCAACGGCGGCCAGGACTGGACGGCACTGTCCGGCGACCTCACGCGGCACGACCCGAAGACCATGGGTCCCTCTGGCGGCCCGATCACGCGCGACATGAACGGCCCCGAGATCTACGGGGTGATCTTCACGATCGCGCCGGGGAAGCTGAACGGCAACGTGATCTGGACCGGGTCGGATGACGGCCTGATTCACGTCACGCAGAACGGCGGAACGACCTGGACCAACGTGACGCCGAAGGACATGCCGGACTTCGGGCGCGTCAGCATCATCGACGCCTCGAACTTCAGCTCCGGCACGGCGTACGCCGCGGTGAAGCGTCCACTGCTCAACGACCGCAACCCCTACATCTTCCGCACGCGGGACTACGGGAAGACGTGGACGAAGATCGTGAAGGGCATCCGTGAGGACGACTACGTGCACACGGTGCGCGAGGATCCGTTCGCGAAGGGCGTGCTGTACGCCGGCACGCAGCAGGGCGTGTACGTCTCGTACGACGACGGCGAGAACTGGCAGTCGCTCTCGCTCAACCTGCCGATGATCCCGGTGTCGGACCTCGTCGTGATGCCGAACGACATCGCGATCTCGACGCACGGCCGCGGCTTCTACGTGCTGGACAACGTGAATCCGCTGCGCCACGCGGTTGCGGCGAGCGCGGCCAGCGACGCGTTCCTGTTCGCGCCGGTGCCGGCGGTTCGCTCCTCGACGATGGGCAACATCCAGTACTGGCTCAAGCATCCGGTCTCGAGCATAAAGATCGAGATCTCCGACTCGACGGGCCGCCTGGTCCGGTCGTTCCTCGGCGGCACGGCGGCGCCCCCGGCCGATCCCAACGCGGCGCAGGGCGGCCGTGGCGGCGGACGCGGTGGCTTCGGCGCGCCGATGGCCCCGGCGACGACCGCGGGAGTGAACACGGTGACCTGGGACCTCCGCTATCCGAACGCCGTCGGCTTCCCGGGGATGATCCTGTGGGGCGGCGGTCTCACCGGACCGGCAGCGCCTCCGGGCACGTACAAGGTGAAGCTCACGGCCGACGGCTACACCCAGACGCAGAACCTGGTGGTCCGGCGCAATCCGATGTTCGCCGCGACGGACGCCGACCTGCGCGCCCAGTTCAACCTCGCGATGCAGATTCGCGACAAGGTGAGCGAGGCGAACAACGCCGTCATCACGATCCGCGACCTCAAGGCGCAGATCGCCGACCGCCTGGGCAAGTCGCAGGACGCCGCGCTGCGTGCGCGCGGCGAGAAGCTCACGGCCGACCTGAGCGCGGTCGAGGGCGAGATCTACCAGGTGAAGAACCAGGCGGGCCAGGACCCGCTGAACTACCCGATCAAGATCAACAACCGGCTCGCGTCGCTGCTGACGGGCGTCGTGAACTCGGGCGACGGACGCCCGGTGGGCAAGGTGCCGGAGATCTTCACGGACCTGAAGGCGGAGCTCAAGGTGCTCACCGACCGGATGGACCGCGTGATCGCGACGGGCGTGCCGGCGTTCAATGCCGCGGCGAAAGGTGCCGGAGTGGATGCGATCGTGGTGAAGAAGCCGGGACCTGTGATGTAAAGGTCATGCGCGTGACCGGCGGGCAGGTCCGCGGGTCACGCCCCAGTACACACAAAAAACAATGCGGGGGGGGGGGGGGGGCCGGGGAGGGGGTCCCCCCCCCCGGGGGGGTTTTTTGG
>CAMLHT010000156.1 GCA_946479895.1 uncultured Gemmatimonadota bacterium
CTGACGGCTGCCGACCCACATCTTGCCGCCCATGACCGGCCCAATTCTGCCCGACATCGCCAGGGCACTCGCTCAGCGGTATTCCCTCGAGCGCGAGCTCGGTGCCGGAGGCATGGCGACCGTCTACCTCGCCCGCGACCTCAGGCACGATCGACTTGTGGCGGTCAAGGTGCTGCGGCCGGAGCTCGCCAGCTCCCTCGCGGCGACGCGCTTTCTTCGCGAGATCGGGATCAGCGCGCGCCTGCAGCATCCGCATCTGCTGACGCTCATCGATTCCGGGCAGGTCGCGGACGCGGACGGCACGCCGGTCCTCTTTTACGTCATGCCCTACGTGCAGGGTGAGTCGCTGCGCGATCGCATCGCGCGCCGGCCCCTGGAGATGACCGAAGTGGTGCGCTATCTCCGCGAGATCGCCGACGCGCTCGCCTACTCCCACGCCCAGGGCCTCGTCCACCGCGACCTCAAGCCGGAAAACGTGCTCCTCTCGAGCGGTCATGCGCTGCTCGTGGACTTCGGTGTGGCCAAGGCGATCGCCATGGCCCGCGCCGATGCCGGGCGCGAGGACGCCGCGTCCGAATCTCCGGCGCCGGCGCTGACCGAGGTCGGCATCTCGCTCGGCACGCCCGCGTACATGGCGCCGGAGCAGGCCTCCGGGGACCCGGGGTGCGATCATCGCGCCGACATCTACGCCGCCGGCATCCTCGCCTACGAAATGCTGGCCGGCCGCACGCCTTTCACCGGACCGGCCCAGTCGGTGCTCGCGGCGCAGGTCACCATGCCGCCGCCGCCGCTCACCGTCGCGCGCCCGGAGGTCGATCCCCGGCTCGCCGCGATCGTGCACCGGTGTCTCGAGAAGGATCCGGATCACCGCTATCAGTCGGCGGACGAGCTGCGTGCCGCCCTCGATGCGGCGGTCGCTCCGCGGCCAGACGGCACGAGCCGGCGGGCGATGGCGATCGCCGGCGCCGCGGTGCTGGTCGTCCTTGGCGCGGCGGCCCTGTACGTGGCCCGCGCTCGCCGGGATCGCTGGGCGCGGACCGAGCTGCTGCCGGCCATCGCCGCGCTGGCGCGGGCAGGCAACACCGACAGCGCGTTCGTGCTCGCCACCCGCGCGGACGAAGTGCTGCATGGGGATCCGGCTATGGACAGCATCTGGCCGAGCGTCTCGTACCGCGCCCGGTTCGCGACGGATCCGGAAGGCGCCGTGGTGTATCGCGCGGCGTTCGGCGATACGACGCGCTGGGTGCGCATCGGCACGACGCCGACGGACAGCGTCCGGGTGCCGCGATCGGTCACGCGCTACCGCTTCGAGAAGGCGGGCTTCCAGAGCCGCGTCGTGCTCGCGGGCGGCGTGTACGTCGCGGGCCGGATGTTCAGTGGCGCCCTCTATCCGCGGACGGTGCGACTGCTTCCGATGACTTCGCCGGATACGGGGATGGTGCCCATCGAGGGGCCGTCTCCACTCGCCGACTACCTCATCGACCGCTTCGAGACGACCAACCGGCAGTTCAAGGAGTTCGTCGACGCGGGGGGCTACAGCCGTCGCGATTTCTGGCTCGAGCCATTCGTCCGTGACGGGCGCACCGTTTCGTGGGAGGAGGCGACACGCGCGTTCGTCGACCGGACCGGTCGCCCCGGCCCGGCGACGTGGGAAGGAGGGATGCCTGTCCCGGGTGAGGAAGATCTCCCCGTCGGTGGGGTGAGCTGGCACGAAGCGATGGCCTATGCGCGATTCCGCGGCAGGATGCTTCCAACGGCGGCGCACTGGGAGGCGGCCGCGGGGCCATCGGCATCCGCGCAGATCGTTCCGGGCAGCAACTTTCGGTCGAAGGGTGCGCGTCGCGCAGGTGCCTTCGCCGGCATGAGCCCGAGCGGCGCGTTCGACATGGCGGGCAACGTGCGCGAGTGGCTGTACAACGCGGCCGATCGTCCCGACCGCCGGTTGATCCTCGGCGGCGGCTGGACCGACCAGATGTATTCCTTCACCAACGACCAGATCGCGCAATCCTCGTTCGACCGCGCCCCGATCAACGGCATCCGCCTCGCGAGGTATGCAGTGGATTCGTCGGTGACGGCGGCCATGCGGCCCGTGCCGCGACGCTTCCGCGACTACGGCACGGAACGGCCGGTGGGCGAAAGCCGATACGCCACGTTGGTAGCGCAGTATGACTACGACCCCACGCCCCTCGACGTGCGTGTCGAGTCGCGGGACACGACGCCGCCGGACTGGATCGTGGAGCGAGTCAGCTATGCCGCCGCGTATGACGGCAAGCGCATCCCGGCGACCGTCTACCTGCCCAAACGCGCCCGCCCGCCGTTCCAGACGGTCGTGTTCTTTCCCGGCTCCAACGCGCTCTTCCAGCGCGAGTCCGACCTCGTCAACAACGAGTACGGGACGTTCGTCGTCCAGAGCGGTCGCGCGCTCATCGCCCCCGAGTACGAGCGGATGATGACGCGCATCGAGCCAGGCCATCCCGTCCGGATCGGCACTTCCATCGACTATCGCGATGTCGTCCTGGCCTGGGGGAAGGACGTCCGCCGGACGATGGACTACCTCGCCACCCGTTCGGACGTCGACACCGCCAGGGTCGCGTACTACGGAATCAGCCGGGGCGGGTACCTCGGCGGCATCATGCTGGCGATCGAGCCTCGCTTCAGGGCGGCGATACTCTTCGCGGCCGGGTTCAACCAGGACGAGGTCCGTCCCGAGGCCGACCCGCTCAACTTCGTCAGTCGCATCCGCGCGCCGGTGCTGATGGTCAACGGGAGGTACGACGACGTCTTCCCGGTCGAGTCCTCGCAGCGCCCCTTCTTCCGGTTGCTCGGCACACCCCCGGAGCACAAGCGGTTCGTGCTTTTCGACGACGGACACGTCGTCGGGCGCGGCCCATTGATCGCCGAGGGCTTTGCCTGGCTCGACCGCTACCTCGGTCCGGTGAAGCGTTGATCCCGCAGCGCGAGTGTGTCCGTGGCTCGGCATTTCTGGCGGAGTTGACGCGTTTGGGGCGGGCGTGTACAATCCCGAGTCTTTTAATCGGGATTCATCCAACCACATGCACCGCACCATCTTCGCTCTCATCGCGATCGCCGCACCGGCGATGGCCCAGCAGGCCGACACCGTCCGGCCGAAGGTCCCCCAGCCGCTCCCCACGGTCAACGTCGTCGACTCGGCCAGCCGGAGCGCCTACCTCCGCCTCCAGAGCCGGACCGCCACCAGGGCGCCGACGCCGCTCCGCGACATCCCGCAGGCCCTGACCCCGGTCTCCCGGGAGCTGATCGGCGACCTTCGGATGCAGGGAATGGCCGACGTGGTCCGCTTCACGCCGGGTGTCTCGATGGCACAGGGCGAAGGCCACCGCGACCAGCCGTCGATCCGTGGGCAGAGCACGACCGCCGACTTCTTCGTCGACGGCGTCCGCGACGACGCGCAGTACTTCCGCGACCTCTACAACGTCGATCGCGTCGAGAGCATTCGCGGATCGAACGCCATGGTGTTCGGCCGCGGCGGTGGCGGGGGGGTGATCAACCGCGTGTCGAAGGAAGCCATGTGGCAACGGTTCCGCGAAGTCTCCCTCGAGGGCGGCGATCACGATCACAAGCGGCTCACGCTCGATGCGAATCATCACGCGGGATCCGCCGCCGGGCGCTTCAACGGCGTGTACCAGAACTCCGGGATGTTCCGCCAGGGCGTGCGGCTTCGTCGCTACGGCCTGAATCCGACCGGCCGGCTCCTGCTCGGATCGTCCACGATCCTGTCGGCGACCTACGAGTATTTCGACGATCACCGCACGGTCGATCGTGGAATCCCCTCGTTCCGGGGCGCTCCCTCGCCGGCCCCGACGTCCGTGTTCTTCGGGCAGCGCGACAGCAGCTACGCCACGACGCGGGTGCACAACGCCGCCGTCGTCATCGATCGCTCGTTCGGTGAACGGCTGTCCGTGCGCAATCACACCCGCGCCGCGCGCTACGACAAGTTCTACCAGAACGTGTTCGCCGGTCCCGTCGACGCGAGCGGCCAGACCGTCACGCTCCAGGGATACAACAACGGCACGCTGCGGCAGAACCTGTTCAACCAGACCGACGCGACCCTGCTGGCGGCCACCGGCGCGGTGCGGCATACGATCGTCGCCGGCCTGGAGATCGGCCGTCAACGCTCGGACAACCTGCGCAACACGGCCTACTTCAACGACGCCACGACCACCACCACGGCCAGCTTCGACTCGCCGACGGTGACGACGATGGTCCGCTTCCGGCAGAGCGCGACCGACGCCGACAATCACGTCGTGGCGCGGACCGGATCGGTGTACCTCCAGGACCAGGCGGAGCTGACCCGCCACCTCCACCTCATCGGCGGAGTGCGGCTCGAGCGGTTCGCGCTCGACTACCACAACAACCGCAACGGCAGCGACCTCTCGCGCTCCGACCGGATGGTCTCTCCGCGCGGAGGCATCGTCATCAAGCCCGTCGAGACCTTCTCGCTCTACGGGACGCTCAGCGTCTCACACCTGCCGGCCTCCGGCGATCAGTTCGCGTCGCTGAACGCGACGACCAGCACCCTCGAGCCCGAGCGCTTCACGAATCGCGAGCTCGGAGCGAAGTGGGACGTCACGCCGAGGCTGGCGCTCACCAGCGCGGCGTTCCGGCTCGACCGGACGAACACCTCGGCGCACGATCCGGCCGATCCGGCGAAGACGATCCAGACCGGGGCACAGCGGACGAGCGGCTTCGAGCTCTCGGCCCTCGGTGAAATCACGTCGCGCTGGCAGGTGGCCCTGGCCCACAGCACCCTTCGCGCGCGGATCGTCAATGCGACCACGGCGGCTCCGGCGGGAGCGACCGTCCCGCTGGTGCCACAGAACCGCCTGTCCGTCTGGAACAAGTACGCCTTCGGATCATGGGCGGCGGGGCTGGGCGTCGTTCACCAGTCGCGCACCTATGCCGCAATCGACAACACCGTGACGCTGCCGGCATTCACGCATGTGGATGCGGCGTTGTTCCTTCGCCCGTTCTGGGCGGTGCGGCCGCAGCTGAACGTGGAAAACGTGTTCAACACGACGTACTACGGCACGGCCAACGGGAACAACAACATTTCATTCGGCGCGCCACGCACGTTCCGGGTCTCCCTGAACAGTCGCTTCTAGAGCGCCGAACTTGCCGTCAAACCCCACCTGCGGTCACGACCGCCGGTGGGGTTTGTCGCAGGTGCACGTGCAGGCTTTCCCTTTCAGGACCCGGCTTTTCTCTTCGCGTGCCAGGCCGCGAGCACTTCAGCCTCGCGCGCCATCGAGATGCCCGCGAGTGAGCCCTCGGCCAGTGCCTTCTGCTGCTCGGGCGTCCGCGTCTTCGCCCACTCGAGGGTATCCTTCGCCGTGACCGCGAGCGGGCGGAAGGCGAGGCCCTTCGCGACCGCTTTCGCATTGCTCCGCGCGGAGAATCCCGCGGTGGCAGGACCGGGCGCGATCCAGACGGGCATGTGCCGCCAGCCGCGGATCTGCTGCTCGGCCAGGAAATCGGCCGGCACCCAGGTGAACTGCGCGCCCGCCGTCGTCACCGCCTTGATGCCGTACAGCATCTCGGCCATGGTGAGCGGCTTCTCCGGGCCCGTCGCGTTGTACGTTCCCGTCTCCCTGGCCTCGATCATCCGGATCGTCCACTCGGCCAGGTCGCGCGCGTCGATGAACTGCACCGGATCAGTCGGATTGCCCGGCGCCAGGACTTCGCCGCCCTTGTCGATGCGGACGGGCCAGTACGTGAAGCGGTCGGAGGGATCGAGCGGTCCGACGATGAGGCCGGGACGGATGATCAGCGCGTTGGGATACGTCTCCTTCACCAGTTTCTCGGAGAAGGCCTTGAGCTGGCCGTAGTAGCGGCTGCGCGCCGCCGGATCTGGCGTGTAAGGGTCGAGGTCGGCCGGGAGGGGCAGGGTGGGGTCGCTCTCGTCGGCGCCGACGGACTTGTTGTCCGCGTAAACCGACAGCGTCGAGATGAAGGTGTAGTGCTTCGTGCGTCCCTTCATGTACTGGGCAACGTTGCGCACCCAGTACGGCGCGGTCGTCGGGATGTCGAGCACGGCGTCGAAGGTGCGGTCCCTGAGCGCGCTCATGTCGGCATTCAGGTCGCCGATGAGCTGCTCGACCCGGGCTTCCCCCTTGAAGAAGTCGGGACGCGTGCGATTCCGGTTGATGACTGTGACCCGATGTCCACGCGCCAGCGCAAACTCCACCTGCTCGGGGCCGGTGAAGCCCGTCCCGCCGATGACGAGGATGCTGAGCGGCTCGGCTGCGCGACCCACGGGTCGCGCGCGACCGGCGCGAATGCCGGGCGTGGCCGCGTGTCCCAGATTGGGGAGGGAGCCGAGGCCGATCGCGCCGGCAGCGGCGCCAGCCCACTGGAGAAATGATCGGCGATCAGTCGACATCGGAGTCCTCTTGGTTGTGTCCGGCCGCCAATGTAGCGCGCCCGCCCGCGGCGCCGCGAACGCCGGGGAGAGGTGCGCGCCGGCAGGGTAGAGGGGCGTCGCTGGTCGCCAATGTGACTTGTCGTACTGTCCCTGTAACAGGGGAAGACATATGGTTGAGCACGCTCCTCCCCCCTCCCCCCAGGTCGATGCTGCCAACTCTCCGGCCCCGGTACGCCCTTGTTGCCCTTCTTCTCGTGTCTGGCGCGGCCTGCGACCGAGGTGGACCCGCGACCCCGGCAGCGATCTCCGCCGCCGGCCGCACCGTCCCGGAGAACGTCAATTCCGCGCGGGTCGTCTTCTCGACGCGACTGGGCGATTCAGTCAGGGTGACCTGGTGGTCCAGCGAAGGGCAGATGCACTCGACGCCGTATCGGCTCGCCCGCTCGGCCACCGACACGATCAACGTGCTCGGGCTGCAGACCGAGACCGCCTACGACTATCAGGTCGAGGCCCGGCGAAACGGAAAGGTGCGTGCCTCGAAGCGAGGCGCGTTCAGCACCAACCGATTGCCGGCGACCCTCACCGCCGCGCAGATGGCGCGCCTGAATGGCGGCAGTCCATCACGCATGGCCATGACGGTCGTCGCCGGCCGCCGAGGCAGCTGGTACGGCGTGGTCTTCGACACGACGGGGCACGTCATCTGGTACCACGATTTCCGGCGTTACGGCCAGCCGGTGACCGACCTCTCGAAGCAGCCCAACGGCAACTACACCGCGTTCGTCGGCAACACCTCCGGATGGCAGCGGCAGCGCGTCGCGGGCTATTACGTCGAGATCACCCCCGGCGGGCGCGAAGTCGCGCGGTACCATCCGCCTGAGGGGTCGTACATGGACATGCACGACTTCCTGCTGACCGGCGACGGCCCCACCCGGCGCGCCCACTTCTTCACCTACACGATTCGCACGCTCGACCTCCGATCGATGGGAGGAAAACCGAAGGTCGAGATGGCCGGGCATCAGCTCGTGCGGATGACTCCGTCCGGCACCGTCGAGTTCATCTGGGACGCCTGGGACCACATCGGGTTGAACGAGTGGATCACCGATTTCGACCAGAAGAAGAGCCGCTCCGCGACCGACTTCGACCACCCGAACGCCCTCACCTTCGACAACGACGGCAACTACGTCGTGTCGTGGCGCAACCTGAGCCAGATCATGGTCCTGCATCCGACCACGGGCGCGGTGCTGTCGCGCATCGGCGGCGCGAAGGGCGAGTACAGGTTCGTCGACGATCCGCTGGGCGGATTCAGCAAGCAGCACGCGGTGAAGATCATGCCGAACGGGAATCTCCTGCTCTTCGACAACGGGACCGATCACTCACCGCGGCAGAGCCGGGGCGTGGAGTATCAGCTCGACCCCGCGACACGCACGGCGCGGATGGTCTGGCAGTATCGCCCCGCGACGCCGACGTACGCCGAGTTCGTCGGATGGATCCAGCGACTGCAGAACGGAAATACCTGGGTCGCGTTCTCGATGCTCGGCCGCGTGGTCGAGGCGGATCCGCAGGGGAAGCTGATCTGGGAGGGCCAGCTCCGCGGCCACACGGGCGACCTCCGGCAGTATAGGATCAGGCCGATACCGACGCTGCGGTAGGAGTGTGGTGAGGGCGTGCGGGGAGGGCGTGGGGGAGGGCGTGCGGAAAGCGCGTGCGGGGAGGGCGTGCGGGGAGGTCGTGCGGGGAGGGCGTGCGGGAACAGCGGCATGCCACCCGAGCCTCCGCGCACGCCGTCGCCGCACGCCGTCGCCGCACGCCGTCGCCGCACGCCGTCGCCGCACGCCATCGCCGCACGCCGTTGCCGCACGCCCTCCCCGCACTTGGCGTGGCGAGTCACCGCGCGGTACCTGGAAGCGACCGGTGTGTACGAGTTCCCCAGACGGACCTTCGCGCCGACGAGCCCACGAGCCGACTAGCCTTTCAGGTCGCGGGCACCCGGGAGCTTCGGCTCGAGGCTCCATCCCCGGCTGCCGCCGCGTAAATTCCCGGCATGCCGGATGACGAGAAGGAGCCCGTGCGGCCGGCCGCTCCCCCGCGAAAGCGCGGGAAGCAGCGGCCCGCGCCGGCGCGGACGGGTGAGCTCTGGGCGAAATGCCCCGAGTGTCGTATGCCCGTGAAGGACGCCGAGCTGTTCAAGCATCTCTTGAACTGCCCCGGCGCTGACGCGCGCCAGGCCGAATGGAAGGCGGAGCAGGCCGCCGCGAAGCCCGATGCGACGCCGGCCCCGGAGCCGCAGCCGCAATGAGCCAGGCGACCGACACCGCGCTTCCCTGCGCGGCATGCAAGCAGCCCGTCATCGAGAAGCGGACGCTCGACGGCGCGCTGGTCGTGCTCGACGCGGCGACGAAACGCATGCACCTCTGCGTGAAGCGAAAGGAAGTCGAGACCGCGAAGGCGAAGCAGATCGCCGCGAGCCGGGCGAAGCCGGCCGCGCGCCCGGCTCCGCGCCCGCCGGTGAAACGGGCGGCCGTCGTTGC
>CAMLHT010000157.1 GCA_946479895.1 uncultured Gemmatimonadota bacterium
CGCTCGGGCTGGCGTTCGTGAAATTGCAGAGGTATGAGGTCCACGAACGGCTCTAATCTCTCGGCTGGCTATCGGCTCGGCTGTTGGCTGTCGGCTGTCGGTCTCGCTGCTGGCTCTCGGCTATGGCTACCGCTCGCTGGCGGTCGACGGCCCAGCTGTTAGCCGTCGGCCGAGCCGTTAGCCGTTAGCCGTGGGCCGAGCCGTTAGCCGTTAGCCGTTAGCCGAGCTATCAGCTGTCGGCTAGCCGCTAGCTATCAGCTGAGCTATCAGCCGTCAGCGAGCGGTAGCCATAGCCGAGAGCCGAGAGCGAGACCGACAGCCGACAGCCAGCAGCCGAGCCGATAGCCAGCGACCCGGCCAGACTATCGGGTGATCCTGTACCTGACCAGGTCTCCCGTCTGGTCGTTGCGAGCCTCGCCGACCCATACGCGCCCCATGTTGGCGGCCTTGACCACCCGCCGCGCCGGCAGCTCGAACTTGCCGATGAATTTCCCCGCCGCGTCGATTCCCACCACCGGCTTCGTGGCCGCGGTGCCGCGCAACGTGATCCAGACGCTCTTGTCCACGTCCAGCGCGAGGCTCGCCACCGCCGGCGCGCGGCGCGGGAGCAGCTTCGTCCGACGCTCGCGGTACTCCGTGTCGTTGCCCCACTGGACCCGGCCGATGCTGTCGATCTGCGTCTCGGTGTAGCGGAGCGCCGGATAGGCGATCTTCTGCGTGAACACCGTGTCACCCCGCTCGTTCAGCGCGCGGACGACGACCGTGTCGGTCTGTTTCGCCATCGTGTCCACCGAGACGAGCACCGTGCGCATCCCGTCCGGCGAGATGCGGAACAGAGACTGGTTGAGCGGATTCGCGAACCGGAACTTGTCGCCCTTGGGCGTGGCGCCCTCGATGAAGTTCGACGGGAATTTCGCGATCACCCGCTGGATCACGCCGTCCTCGTTCACCCGAAGCACGTAGAGCGCTTTCGGGTCGTATCCCGTGCTGCCACTCGAGATCGTCGCCTCCCGCGGAATCACGAGCATCTGGCCGTCGGCATACAGGGAGAACACCCGCATGGACCCGAACACCGGGAACGACTTCCGGTTCGAGAACGTCGGGCGCACCCAGCTCGGGAGCTCGAGGCTCTTCGTGACGTTGCCGTACTGGTCGAGCAGGGCGATCTGAGTCCAGGCCGCGTCGGAGACCCACATCTGGTCACCGGTCCATCCCACCGCCGTCACTTCGGCGATCTCGGCGTTGTCGCGACGCTCGTCGCGTCGCTGTGACCAGAGCCGGCGCCCCAGCGAGTCGAAGGCCATGACGTTCCGCCACTGGGCGTAGACGATCAGGCTTCCCTTCGGCCCGGGATAGATGGTCATCGGGTTCTCGAGCCGCGCCGCCTTGACGTCGATCCGAACGGAGTCGGCGATCCTCAGGACGGGGCCTGGGAGCCTGGCGAAGGGCGGATCGGACTTCTGGGCGAGCGCCGACGAGGCGGCGAGGCAGAGGGCGAGCGCGATACGCATGTTCTGGCGGGTTTGGGACATCCCGAACCTACGCGGGCGGGGCCGGCCAGGTTTGGCTGGCCTAGATGCCCTTGAACTGCTTCCGCGACCGAAGCTCCTCCAGGGCGCGCTCGGCGTTCGCCCGCCACTGCGCACCCGTCATCTTCTTGCAGAGTCGCTCGTAATCCAGCTCCCCCTCGTGCGGCGGCACGGTGAAGAGGTAGCGGGGCGCCTGCCGGAACCGCTCGACCTGGAGCGGGAACTTCTCGAGCAGCGGAAGCTGCGAGGTGAACTCGTCGAACATGCGCTTCTTGGTCCGGCGGTCCTCGGCCGACAGGTAGACCGTGCGAACCCGCGAAGCGGCGAAGGGCAGGAAACTGAAGAAACGGCGCTGCCCCCGGTAATTGTGATAGGACGTGAGCTCGAGGATGATCGGGGCCTTCCGGCCCTCACGCAGCAGCATTCCCGTCGCCAGGTGAACCGCGAAGGCGGTCGAATCATGATCCGAGTGACCACCCTCGTAGGGATGCGTGAGCACGACATCGGGCTGGAGCTCGTCGAGGAGGTCGGCGACCTTGTGACAAAGCTCCACGAGGTGCCAGGCGGCCTCGCCATCGACGATCCCGAGACTGCGGATGCGCTCGGCCGGCAGGCCGATGACGCCGAGGGCGGCCACCACCTCGCGCCGGCGTGCCTCGGCGTAGGAGTCCCGGTTCGGGAATCCCTTTCGCTGGGCGTAGCCCTCGTCGAGGGGCGCACCGTCCGTCACGTGAACGACGGTCACGTCGGGGAAGCCACGCAGCACCGCCCCGGCGCCAATGGCCTCGTCGTCAGGATGCGCGACGATGACAACCACGCGCCGCGCGCCGGCTTCGCCGGTCGTCTGCGTGCCCAGCTTGTCCAGAATCGCCGACACGATGTCGGACGCGGGCTGGAGGCGCTTGTCGCGCTGACGGCGCACCCACACTGCCGCTGCCGACATGGCATCGGCGAATGGCGTTCGGGGCGCGCTGCGGCGTTCCCGCGGTACCGCGACACCTTCCGCGGGAGTCTTGCGCGCCTCGATCGCCCCTATCGCCCCCCACCAGCGAGACCTCGTCCGCTCCCCGGGGGTGATCGGCTCGGCCGATGCGTCTGGCTGGCTGATCTGATGTTTATCCATCGCCCCGCTGCAATGCAGAAGCGGAGCCACCGTGGTGACTCCGCTCACGAGCCTGCGCTTCAGGTCGTCTGCTCAACGCGCGACCGGAAGGACGCCCTCAACCTTGAAGTAGACGGCGTTCTCTCCACCCTCGAAGAACTTCATGCCGGCGCCGAGCCCGAGGATTCCGCCCCGGCCGTTGTGCATCTCGAACACCGCGCCGGGCTGCCACGCACTGTACCCGTCGCCGCTCAGGAAGGCCACTTCACCGCCGAAGCGCTTCTGGGCCTGGCCCGAGCTCGCGATCTGGCGCGTCACCCGCCCACGACCCCAGAACGCCTCGGAATCGAAGTTGTAGCTGCCGAGCAGCTGGTGGCCCCATGGGCCGCCCGTGCCCCAGTGGTCCCATCCGCCCGCGATCACGACGCCA
This sequence comes from uncultured Gemmatimonadota bacterium, assembly GCA_946479895.1. The sequence continues at coordinate 3,062 of CAMLHT010000157.1, forward strand.
TCGCCGATGTCGTTGGTGCTCGTCGTGGGGACCGGAACGTCCTTGTTGGAGAAGGCGTAGCCCAGCGTCCCGTACACGCTGCCCGCGCCGTAGTTGCTGGAGAGGCCGGCATACGGCTTGGCGACGAAGACGTTGGTGCGCCCGGCCGTCCCGCCATCGAGTCCGAGGTGGTAGCCCTGGACGCCGAGGATCGGCGACACGCCGCGGCCACCCGGGCTCGCGCTCAGGCCGGCGAGGAGCAGCAGCGTCTCCTTCGTGTCGTACTCCGCGACGCCGATGGCCGTCGCCCGCCACTGGGCGGCGGCGGGCGCCGCCGACGCGAGCGCGAGACCGGCCACCACCGCGAACACTCCCTTTGTCGTGCTGATCATTGCATTCACTCCGCTAGAACGTTCAAGAAGGAACAACGGACAACTGCCACCTCAGGTCCTCCAGTAGATGCGCTTGCGCGACATGTACCGGACGATGAGGGCGACGATGGCCACGGACAGGAAGCTCCGCACCATCGCCTCGCCCAGCGACGCGCGGAGCAGTCCGCGCATCGGGGGAATCAACTCGAGAATCGAGTTGATGAGGATCGTGTACATCACGTACAGCATCAGGGGGTTGTGGCCCAGGTCGATGAGCAGGCTCACCCACTGGCGGCGCTTCAGGGCATCCACGATCGCCGTGAGCGCCACGAGCAGCATGGACGTCGTCCCCGTGATCGTGAAGAAGTAGCTCAGCGTATCCGGCACCTTGCGGATCCCGCCCTCGAACGGGTCGAGGAACAGGCCGATCATCAGCCAGGCGCCCGCCCAGATGAACAGCGACCGCATCATCCGCTCGGTCGCGTTGCCGGGGGCGTGGACGAGGAAGGCGCCGCCGACGATCAGGGCCGCGCAGAACATCGTCGTCAGCCCCACCCAGCGATTGTACATCCCGACCGTGACGAGCGGCGTGAACGCAAGGGTGAGCAGCGTCAGCCCGCCGACGCGCAGCCGCGACCATGCACCCTCCGGCCCCGCTTCGTCCGATGAGCGCATCCACCGCAGGATGATGTCGCCCATGATGGTGCCGGGGACGACCACCGCCAGCAGCACGAAGCGCTGCGGTGAGAAGAGCCAGGGAAGCTTCGAGTCCCACCACCAGCCCGCGATCCAGCCGTCGCCCTTCGCCCCGAGGTAGAGCGCCATCGCCGCGCCCAGCACGCCGAGGCGCGCCACCAGGTTCTCTCGCGTGAAATACCAGAGCAGGATCCCGAAGAACGACGCGAACGCCAGGCCGACGATGATGTCGTCGTTGCGGTTGAACGAGAACGTCTCCCCGTAGGTCATGGGCGACAGGAGCAGGAATGCGATCGCCAGCACCCAGCCCGCACGGTTGACCAGCTTGAACTTCCCTTCGTCCCAGTCCGAGCGGCGGCGCGTGAAGATCATCGCCATGACCACGAAGCCGACGATGGACAGCAGCCGCGCGGTCTGCGTGTATCCGAGGAAGAACGTGTTCGAATGGCCGATGATGATCGCGTACAGCAGCAGCATCCCGTACCGCCGGAAGGCCGCCATCACGATGCCGATCTCGAGCTCTCCCTTCTCGATCCGCCGCGACATGGTCAGCGGCAGCGCCGCAGCCATCGTGAACAGGAACGACGCGTACGCCAGATCGCGCCAGCTGATGCCGGCGACGTCGAGCGGCGTTTCCGCGCCCCACGGCTCCTGGCGATGGAACATCCACAGCGGGTAATACTTCTCGATCCCCAGCGTGAACCCGAGGGTCATCGTCACGAGGAAGAACCCGCGCAGCGCGTCGAGGCTGAATGCGCGCTTCGATGACGGCGGCGCGGCCAGCTCCGGCGGCGGCGGACTCTGGCCGGTGCCGGGAGGGATCGTCTCATCGGGCGCGCTGACCCACTGCCGGCGCGGGACCGGCGGTGGCGCAGTCGGATTCCATTCGGCGAGATCGTCGCCATGGACGGCCGAATGAACGACGATGGGCTCCTCGCCCGTCGCCGCCAGCGAATTCGGTTTCACGGACTCGTCGGCCGACATCAGCTCTTTCCTCGCCGCATCACGCGGCCTCCTCGGTTCGACCGCCTGACGTCAGCGCGGGGGGCGTCACGACGGGAGGCAGCGCCGGGACTCTCGATCCGCCGCCCAGGGACCAGCGACGACGGCGCGCGCCATCGAACTCGACGCCCATGCTGAACAGGATCGCGATGTTCGTCTGTAGCGACTGCACGTGGCGCACGGTCCCGGTGCCCTGCACCGACGCTCCCGGCACCTCGAACGACACCACCGTTCCCGGCGGGATCGGGGCGTCGCCGATCAGCCGCGCGCCGGCCTCGCTGTAGTCCTCGAGGATGAACATGCGCGACGGCGCCGTGCTGCCCAGCCCGTTCATCCGCACCCGCGCCGGGAGCCCGACCAGCCGCCGCCGTCCACCGCGCAGGTTGCGGATCACTTCCGCCGTGCGCGTCATGATGTCGATCGACTGGCGGTACCGGATGCGCCACATCGGCATCGCGTGATGGGTGCAGTACAGCTCGATCGCGTCGCGATCGTCCATCGCCATCTCGTTGAAGGCGACGCCATGCTTGAAGACGCGGCCGAGGTGGGTCTTCTCCTCTTCCACGTGCTTCACCGTCCCGGTGGTCAGCACCCGTCGCGGCACCAGCGGAAGCTGGATCGTGACCACCGAATCCGGCTCGATGCGCTGCGTCGAGCGGAAGCCGAGTCCGGCCGGATTCAGGTCGACGGTGAGGGCCGGAACCGCCTCGTTCAGCCCTTCGACCTGGACCTGGACCGGCAGCTGCTCCTCGAACCGGTGATCCTCGCGCTGCTGCTTCATCGCCAGCACGTGGCGCACGACGTAGAAGGCGAAATAGCAGTTCCACAGCGCCCACACACCGTTCATCCAGAACGCCATCGAGCCCCAGCCCGGCGCCGTGTAGTCGATCCAGCCCTGCCGCCAGGCGATGGTCGCCCAGATCGGCGCGATGATCGAGAGCACGAGCAGCACGAGCTGCGGGATGTACGCCATGGGCGGCACGCTCGACTTGCCCTTGGGCGTCACGTTGAACTTCAGCGGCTTCCTGCTGAACACCGCGAGGGCCGCGAGCATGTACGTCCAGACGCGCACCATCGTGAAGCGCTCGCTCAGCAGCAGGTAGCCCGTGCCCCGCGACAGGAGCTCGAAGGCGACGATCGAGATGATGATGTACGGGATGAGCCGCGCCAGGAACGCGTGCTCGTCCCCCGCCACCGGCAGGACGCCGGTGAAGAAATAGAGGAGCGGCATCAGGTAGAAGACCGCCTTCTGCCATCCCTCGAAGTACGCGGCCGTGCCCGCGAAATAGTTGATGCGCTGCGGCAGCGTCAGCCCGCGCATCGTCAGCGGCCTGAGCTTGCGCAGCACCTGCATCGCGCCCTGGCCCCACCGCATGCGCTGCACGTGATAGGCGTCCGCCGCCCCCGGCGCGAGGCCGTACGCCAGCGTCTCGGCGTGATACGCCGTCTTGAAGCCCCGGGCATGGAGCTCCATCGTCGTCTCCATGTCCTCGATGATCGTTTTCGACGCGAAGCCGCCGACGCTCTCGAGTGCTGACCGCCGGATGATCCCGCAGCTACCGCAGAAGAACGACGCGTTCCAGTTGTCGCGGCCGCGCTGGATCAGCGAGTAGAAGATCCGGTTCTCCTCCCACAGCCGGCGCCCCTCGTCGTTCACGACGTGAGTGAAGGAATCGACGTTGTAGAAATCCTGCGGCGACTGGACCAGCGCCATCTTCGGGTCGCGGAAGTAGCCGAGCATCCGGTCGAGGATGTTCGGCAGGGGCACGTGGTCGGCGTCGAGCTGGAGGATGAACTCACCGCTGGTCACGCCGATCGCGAAGTTGAGGTTGCCCGACTTCGCATTGGCGTTGCCCACCCGGCGGATGTACCCGATCCCGAGCTCCTCCGTCATCTTCCGCACGTCCTCGCGCTTGCCGTCATCGAGGATGTACGTGCGGTGGGGATACCGGATGGCGCGCGCGCCGATCGCGGTGCGGCGCAGCACCTCGAGCGGCTCGTTGTAGCAGGTGATGAAGACGTCGACCGTCCGGCCCGGAGGCGCCGGCCCCGGCTCGCGGTTCGTGAGCCGCCAGGTCAGCATCACGAACATGCACATGTTCACGTACGCCCACGTCTCGGCGAGAAGCAGGATGATCGAGGGCACGATGGCCGCGGGCGCCGTGTTGATCGTCGACGTCCACCGCCAGTAGATCCAGTAGGTGGCGTACATGAGCGCGACGACGGCGACCGTCCGGATCAGCGCTTCGCGCGTCGCGGACGTCGTGAGAGGTCCATCGCCTGGTCGGCCTGCCTGCGCAATCACATCCCCGACCGTGCTCGTCTGCTCCATGCGTACCCTGGTCGCCAGCCCGTGCGACCGACGAATTCGGCCGCTCGCGTGCGGGAATCGACGTCAGGCGTTTGCGAGTTCCATGCCCGGTGTGACCCGTCACACTCATGAGCGCACTCGTGCATCACGGGGGTCTGGCCCTTGCAATCGTCCGTTTCAGACGCGCGACTGTCCGCGCCGCGAGCCTCCCGAGATGTCCCAACCGATGAGCCTGATCCTGTTTGGCGCCGCGATCTTCGCGAGCGCAGCCGCCTGCACCGACGCCCAGGGCAATTCGAGCGACAAGGCGGGTTCGCCGCCGGCGGCTCAGGCCGCAATGCCCGCCGCCGGGCCGGAGCTCACGGCCGAGGAGCGGAAGTTCTACCGGGACGTCGCGAAATCGGCCTGGACGTACCTCGAGGCGAACTACAAGCCCGCCACCGGCTTCGTTAGCGCAACGGCGGACTGGGCGAACACCACGATCTGGGACATCGGCGGACAGCTCCTGGCCTTCCGGGCGGCGAAGGAGCTCGGCCTCCTGAGTCCGGCGGAATTCACCAAGCGAACGACGAAGGCCCTCTCGACGCTCGAGAAGGCCCCGCTCTATCGCGGCGTGGCGTACAACAAGGTCTACTCGACGACCACCGGCCAGCTCGGCGAAGGCGGCGCGCATGGATACGCCGCGACCGACCTCGGCCGTTTCCTGGTGGCGCTGAAGGTCCTCTCGGTCCAGGAGCCGTCGCTCAAGCCGCAGATCGAGCGGGTCGTGAAGCGCATCGACTTCTCGAAGGTCGTGAAGGACGGATACCTCTACGGCATGCTCAACGGGTCGAAGGGCCAGCCGTGGCAGTTCCAGGAAGGACGCATCGGCTACGAGCAGTACGTGGCTCGGGGATTCGCGGAATGGGGCCAGGACGTCTCGAATGCGCTGGACGTGATGAAGAACGCCCGGCCGAAGAAGGTCATGGGCGTCGAGATCCTGGAGGACACGCGTTATCAGGACCGACTGCTCAGCGAGCCGTTCATCCTCTACGGCATCGAGCTCGGCCTGAGCGGACCGTATCGCGATCTCGCGGCGAACGTGCTCAAGCTGCAGCAGGCCCGGTATGACTCGACGGGGAAGATGACCATCGTGTCCGAGGACGCGAGCGGCGTCGCCCCGCACTACTTCTACTACTACTGCGCGTACTGCAGCGGCAAGCCGTTCAGCATCGACGTCTCGACCCCGGGCAAGACGCTCGACGGTCCGCGCTGGGTGAGCACCAAGGCCGCGTTCGGCTGGCACGCGCTGATGCCGAACGACTACACGAAGAAGGCGATCGACTATGTCGCGGCCGCGAACGACCCGAAGAAGGGCTGGGCCTCGGGCGTGATGGAGGACACGGGCAAGTCCACGAGCTCCTGGGACGTCAACACGGCGGCCGTGCTGCTCGAGATCGCCTACTACCAGCTCCGTGGCGGGAAGCCGCTGATCGAGCCGGCCGCGGTCGCT
>CAMLHT010000158.1 GCA_946479895.1 uncultured Gemmatimonadota bacterium
TGCGATCGCCCTCGCGCTCGCGACGGCGCGATGAGACAGAACGACCGAGGGCGCGCGTTCATAGGTTCTTCCTGCGCCTCTACCGAGGGGGACGCGCCAGCGCGGAATTTTTCTAGCGCCAGGCGTTTTCAAATCCCGTTTCCTTTTCCCGGCGGCGCGGCATGACTGAGCCCTCCACCGACCACGTCGTTTCGCGCGGGCTCCTGGCCGAAGTGCTGGCGGTCGACGTCCGCTCGATCAAGAACTTCGTCGACGAGGGGATGCCGAAGCTCGCCCGCGGGAAGTTCGACCTGCGCGCGTGCGTGCAGTGGTACGTGACGCGCGAGCGGGAGGCGGCGGGCTCCGGCAAGGGACTCTCCGACCTCGACCTGGCGAAGCAGCGGAAGGAGCTCGCCATGGCGGCGAAGGCGGAGATCGAGGTGGAGCAGCTGCGGGGCGAGATCATCCCGCTCGACGTGCACGAGTCGCGCGTGGAGGTGGTCGCCGCGCGGCTTGCGACGCGGATCAAGGGGCTCGGCCGCTACATCGCTGACGTGCAGCGCGCGACGACCGCCGTCGAGGCGTCGGCCCTGCTGGACCGGATCTCCGACGACCTGCTCGTCCACTGCTCGAGCGTGGCCGACGACATCACCGAGGACGATGAGCCGCGCGACCGCGAGAGCCACGCCGCCTGAGCTGGAGCTCCCGGCCGAGGAAGCGGACGCCGCGCGCCACCGGCTGGCCGCGATCAAGCGCGCCGCAGCGAGCGAGCGGCGGATCCTGCGCGCGACCTTCCGGCCCCCGGTGCGACTGTCCGGCACCGCCTGGGCGGACGCCTATCGCGTCCTGAGCCCCGAGGCGTCGGCGACGCCGGGGAAGTTCGACTCGGCCCGGGCGCCGTACCAGCGCGAGCCGCTCGACGCGATGTGCGACCCGATGGGCGGGCGCGTGGTGGCGATGCTCGCCTCGCAGCTCGGCAAGTCCGAGATGGTGAACAACGCGATCGGCCAGCGGATGCACCTCCGCCCCGGGCCGATCCTCGTGCTGCAGCCGACGCTCGAGATGGCCGAGGCGTGGTCGAAGGACCGGCTCGCGCCGATGATCCGCGACACGCCCGTGCTGCGCCGCCTGGTGAAGGATCCCCGTGCGCGCGACTCGGGGAACACGCTCCTGCACAAGAACTTCACCGGCGGCCACCTGACGGCAGTCGGCGCGAACAGCCCGGCGGGGCTCGCCTCGCGGCCGATCCGCGACGTCTTCTGTGACGAGGTGGACCGCTACCCCGCGTCAGCGGGCGCCGAGGGTGACCCCGTCTCGCTCGCCTTCCGCCGCACGGCGACCTTCGGCAACGCGGCGCACGTGCTCATCTCCACGCCCACGATCAAGGGGCAGTCGCGGATCGAGAAGGCGTTCGAGGAGTCCGACCAGCGGCATTACTACGTCCCCTGCCCGCACTGCGGCGAGTACCAGCTGCTCAAGTGGGGCGGGCGCGACGTTGCGTATGGCGTGAAGTGGGAGCCCGGACACCCCGAGACCGCGTACTACGTCTGCGAGCCGAACGGATGCCAGATCGAGGAGATGTACAAGCCGCAGATGATCGCCCGCGGCGAGTGGCGCGCGCACAACCCCGGGCACCCGACGAAGGGCTTCTGGCTCAACGCGCTCTACTCGCCGTTCGACGGCGCGCGGTGGGGGAAGCTCGTCGCCGAGTTCCTCGAGGTGAAGGCCGACCCGATCCGGCTCCGCACGTTCGTCAACACAGTGCTCTGCGAGACGTGGGAGGACACGGGCGCCAAGGTCGAGGCGCACGCGCTCGCTGATCGGATGGAGGCGTACCCCGCCGGCGTCGAGTGCCCCGCGGGCGTCGCCGTGCTCACCCGGTCGGTCGACGTCCAGGGTGACCGCCTCGAGACCGCCGTGTGGGGCTGGGGCGCGGGCGAGGAGGCGTGGCCGATCGAGACGGAGATCATCCCCGGCGACCCCGGCACCCCGGCGCCGTGGACAGCGCTGAACGAGATGCTGGCGCGCACCTATCGGCACGCGTCGGGGAAGCAGCTCCGGCCCGCGGTCACGTTCATCGACTCCGGCGGACACCACGCGAAGGAGGTGTACGCGTTCACCAGGGCGCGCGTCGGGAAGAAGGTCTTCGCGATCAAGGGCTCGTCGCTCGAAGGCGCGCCGCTCCTCGGCCGGCCGAGCCGAAACAACGCGGCGAAGGCGATCCTCTACATCGTGGGCTCGTTCACCGGGAAGGAATCCCTGCTCTCCCGCTTGGCGAAGGTGAAGGAGCCGGGGCCGGGGTACGTGCACATCGCCGACTGGATGGACGGCGAGCATCTCCGGCAGCTCACCGCCGAGACGCTCGTGACGAAGATCGTCGGCGGCCGGCCGAAGCGGATCTGGATCAAGCAATCCGGCGTCCGGAACGAGCAGATGGACTTGTTCGTGTACGCCCTCGCCGGGCTCCAGGTGCTCGGGCCCGCGACCGTGCGCAGCCTGGGCGCGATGGCGCAGCGGATGATGCAGGAAGCGAAGCCGGCCGACGAGGACGAGTCCGCGCCACCGAAGACGGGGCGCCCGCCGGCGCGCGGCATCGGGGGCGCCGGATGGATGTCCGGCATCAATCGCCGCCGGTGACCTCGTGAACTATTGCGCCGTTGTCCGGCGCGCGGTACACTGACCACGTAAGCAGGACCACAACTTATCGCCGCTTGACCTCGGCCTCGTTCCATCCCTCGGGATGGCGCGGGGCCGTTTTCGTTTCCGTCGCCCTCATGTCGCTTGGCTGAGCCGATTCCCACGACCGAGCCGACCGAATTCGCTGCTGGTGAAACCGTCCAGTGGCGGCGGAGCTATGGCAGCTACCCCCCATCGGACGGGTGGGCGCTCAAGTACTACTTCGCCGGCCGCGGCATCTTCACCGTTGCGCCCGTCGACACCGCCGGCGAGTGGCTCGCCACCGTGGCCCCCGCGACGACCGCCGGAAAGGACGCCGGCACCTACCGCTGGACGCTCTACGCCGAGAAGGGCGCGGATCCCGTCACCGAGCGCCGCCGCGTGGCGACCGGGACGATCCTCCTCACGGCCGACATCACCGACGCCGGCGCCGGCGCCCTGGCGCCCCTCGCCGAAGTCGCCCTCCCGATCATCGAGGCGGCGATCACGGGGCGGCTCACCGTCGACCAGCAGGCGTTCCAGATCGACGGCACGGCCATCACGAACATCCCGATCGTCGAGCTCAAGCGGCTGCGGGCTGAGTTCCGCGCGGAGCTGTGGCGCAAGCGGAACCCCGGCAAGGTCGGCCAGCCCGTGCAGTTCCGATTCGTGAGGCCCGCGTGAGCCAGAAGCGACCCTCCCTCCTCGACCGGGCGCTCTCCGCCGTCGGCCTCGTGCGCCGATCGAGCGTGAAGGTGTCCACGCGGGTCTACGCCGGCGCGTCGATCAACCGCATGACGTCGGACTGGATGGGCTCGCGCTCCTCCGCCGACCAGGACCTCCGGAGCGACTTCCGGCTGCTCAAGACGCGGGCGCGCGAGCTCGAGCGCGACAACCCGATCGTCGCCCGCTACCGGGAGCTGCAGGCCGACAACGTGATCGGCCCGGACGGGATCCGGCTGCAGTGCATGGTCCGCAAGTCCGACGGCGTCGCCTTCGACCGCGAGGTGAACGCGAAGATCGAGGCGGCGTGGGCCGAGTGGTCGATGCCGGAATACGCCAGCGTGACCGGCCAGCAGTCGCTCACCGACATCGCGACGCAGCTCGTCGAGCGGTGGCGGATCGAGGGCGAGGCGATCGTGCGGCTGTGGGGCGGCTTCGACAACAAGTTCGGCTTCGCGCTGCAGCCGGTCGACGCCGATCTCCTCGACCACGAGCTCACGCGCGCAGCGACCGACACGGCGGGCGAGATCCGGATGGGCGTCGAGCGGGACCGGTTCGGGCGGCCGACGCACTACTGGATGTGGACGGCGCACCCGAACGACCTGATCTACGACGCCCTCCGCCAGCGCGAGCGCGTGCCGGCCACCGAGATCATCCACATTTACACGATCCGCCGGCCGGGGCAGACGCGCGGCGTCACCGACCTCGCGCCGGTGATGGTCGGCATCAACATGCTCGGCCAGTACGTCGAGACGGAGCTGGTGAGCGCGCGGGCCGGCGCGGGGAACATGTTCTTCATCGTCCCCGGCGAGGATGGCGAGGGGCCGGACCCGGACGAGGCACCGAACACCCCGCTCGAGATGGAGTCGGCGCCCGGGATGGGCTACCGGCTCAACAAGGGCGACACGGTGCAGCAGTACACGCCGGAGCACCCGGTCGGCGCGTTCGGCGCCTTCGTGCTCAATACGCTGCGCTGGATCTCGTCGGGCCTGCACACCGCTTACGCCTCGCTCACCGGCGACCTCTCGGCGGCGAACTACTCGTCGACGCGCGTCGGGATGCTCTCCGAGCGCGACGGCTACAAGCGCGCGCAGAACACCATCGCCACGCGGTTCTACCGCCGCGTCTACCTGGAGTGGCTCAAGTACGCCCTCCTGCGCCGCGCGATCGACCTGCCGATGTTGCAGCTCGAGCGGTTCGAGGCGCACCGGTGGATGCCGCGCGGCTTCCCGTGGATCGACCCGCTGAAGGACATGCAGGCGGCCATCCTCGCCGTCGACAACCGCTTCGACACGCGGACGAACATCTGCGCCGAGGACGGCCGCGACTTCGAGGACGTGATCGCGCAGCAGGCCGAGGAGGAGCGACTCGCCGCCGAGTACGGCGTCACCCTCCCCGTGCCGAAGGACAGCACCGGATCGCAGGACACTTCTCAGGACACCCCCAATGACACCGAAGACGGAACCGACAACGGCAGCGCTGCCGATGCTGGAGCGGGAGGTGGTGATTCCGCGCGAGGCGCTCGACGCCTGGCGGAAGCGCGCCTCCGCCTCGAGCGAGCCCGGCGAGCCGGCTGACGACGCGGGCGCCGAAGACGAAGGCGCCGAGCTGATCGACGTCGCGATCAGCTCCGAGGCCGCCGTCGTGCGCCACGGCTGGTTCGGCGACCGGTGGATCGAGATCCTCGATCACTCGCCGGGCGCCGTGGTGCTGGACCGCGCCAAGGACTACCTGCCGCTCTTCGTGAACCACAACTCGGGCGACCAGATCGGGGTGCACGAGAACGTGCGCCTCGAGGGCAAGCAGCTGCGCGCGGCGATGCGGTTCAGCCGCTCGCAGCGCGGGCAGGACATGAAGCGGGACGTCGAGGACGGGATCCGCCCGAAGGTCTCCGTCGGCTACTTCGTGCACGAGATGGTGCTCGAGCGGCAGGACAAGGAGACCGGCGTCGACACGTACCGCGTCACGAAGTGGGAGCCCGTCGAGAATTCGCTCGCCGGCATCCCGGCCGACCCCTCGGTCGGCGTCGGTCGGACAGAGGGCCGCGAGACCCGTCCGGTCGTGATTCGTTCGCTCGCCGGCACCACCATCCCCCAGGGCTCAGCGCCCAAGGAGCACACCGTGAGTGACAACACTCCGGCGCCCGCCAACGGCGCCGCCCCCTCCCCCGCCCCCGACGTGCGCGTGCACGTCACCGCCGGCGAGACCGCCGAGCGCACCCGCGTGAGCGAGATCGACGCGCTCTGCGAGACCCACGCCGTGGCCGCCGAGGTTCGGCGCGAGCTGATCGGCTCGGGCGCCACGATCGCGGCCGCGCAGCGCAAGGTGCTCGAGATCGTCCAGGAGCGGGTGAAGAACCCGCCCAAGCAGGCGCCGATCGTCGAGCTGAACTCGAAGGAGCAGAAGCGCTACTCCTTCGCCCGCGCGATCATGGGCCACTTCGACGACAAGGTCGACGACGGCTTCGAGCGCGAGGTCGCGCAGGAGATCGAGAAGAAGCTGCCGAAGGAGTACAACCGCCGCGGCGGGGTGCTCATCCCGACGGTCATGACCCGCGCGGGCCTCGACTCCGGCACGGCCACGAAGGGTCAGGAGCTCAAGTTCACGCAGCCGGGCGAGTTCATCGACATGCTGCGGAACCGGATGCGCATCCGCGAGCTGGGCGCGCGCGTCCTGACCGGGCTCACCGGCCCGGTGTCGTTCCCGAAGCAGACGGGCGCCGCGTCGGGCTCGTGGGTCGGTGAGAATCCGGGCTCGGACGTCGCCGACTCGAACATGCTGCTCGCCCTCGTCACGCTGGCGATCAAGACGTACCAGGCGTCGACGAGCTTCTCCCGGCAGCTGCTCGTCTCCGCGCTCTCCGCGTCCGTGGACGCCGAGAACATGGTCCGCGAGGATCTGGCCAAGGTGCATGCCCTCGCCTGGGACCTGGCGGCGATCGCGGGCACGGGCGCGTCCAACCAGCCGAAGGGCATCACGGCCACGGCGGGCATCGGCTCGGTCGCGATCGGCACGAACGGCGGCGCGCCGTCGAACCAGACCATCCTCGACCTCGAGACGGCGGTGACCGACGCCAACGTCGACGAGGCCGGCTGCGCGTACCTGACCACGGCGGTGATGCGTGGGAAGCTCAAGAACACGCAGCAGTTCGCCACGTCGGCGAACGGTCTGGCGATCTGGCAGGGGCAGGAGATGAACGGCTACAAGGCCGCCGTCTCCAAGCAGGTCCCGCGCGCCCTGACGAAGGGCACGTCGGTGGACTGCCACGCGATCATCTTCGGCGACTTCTCGCAGCTCATCCTCGGCGAGTTCGGCGCGCTGGAGCTGATCCCCGACCCGTACCGCCTCAAGAAGCAGGGCATGATCGAGGTGACGTCCATCCAGATGGGCGACGTCGCGATCCGCTACCCCGAGGCGTTCGCGGCCTGCCTCGACGCGCGCAACATCTGACCCGGATGACGCAGGATCCTTCCCGGGCGGGGCGGCCATGACCGCCCGGGACGGATCGTCCGGTCGTTTCTCCCACGGGCTCGCGCTCTTCGGCGCGGCCCATTCTCACGAGTCCCCGATGTCGCAACGCACCATCCAGATCACCCTCACCGGGTTCGGTGTCGTGGGCGAGGACCGGCAGGTCCTCGAGCCCAGCGGCAACCCACACACGGTGAGCGAGTTCTTCGGCCGGCAGCTCATCGCGTCCGGCCGCGCGGTCCTCCACGTCGAGGCGGAGGCGCCGGAGAAGAAGGCGCCCGCTACGCCAGGCGTGCAGCGTCGCGATCCGAAGGCCACCCACCGCGACCCGCGGTAGCCACCCGACCGATGCCGTTCTCCGCCGCCGTGCTCGACGCGATGCTCAAGGCCACCGGGCTCCCGGTGGTCTTCACGGGCGTGCGCGGCACGGTGTACGGCAAGCTCCGGAATGAGGCGGCCACGGTCGTCGATCCCGGCACCGGCGCCTCGCTCAACCTGGCCGCGACGACGCTCCTCCTCCGTGACGGGGCGCAGCCGGCCGCGTGGACGGAGGGCGCCACGCTCACCGTCGGTGGCGTCCCCTACCGCCTCCGCGACCCTGGCGTCGTGCAGCCGGACGGCCTGCGGAAGGCCGTCATCGTGGAGCGCGTCTAGCCGTGGAGCTCGAGGTGATCCGCATGGTCGCCGCGGCGCTCGCCGACGCGACGCACGGCGTCTCCGCCGCGATCGCGGGCGTGCCGCGCGACGTGGGCGATGCCCAGCCGCCGGCGGTCACCGTGTATGACTCGACGCGCCACGGCTGGGTGACGCGCGAGGAGATCACCCTCCGCGGGCTCAATGCCTCGCTCCCCGCGCTGGCGGTGGGGCTCTATCGCCCCGCGCCCATCACGGAGATCCAGACCGTCTTCCGCGACGGGACGTTCGACGTGCTCGTGCAGTACCTCACCACGAACGACGACTCCGCCGCGGCGAGCGCCGCCGGCCTCTACACCATGCGCGCCGCCCTGCGGACGCTCGCGTGGTTCCACCACCCCGACCAGGCGGCGATGCGCACGCGGAACGGGGTCACCATCCGCTACTGCTCCGGCACCAGCCATGTGCCGCTCTATGCCGTGCGCGGCGACGTCCTCGTGACCGCCGCGCTGGGCCTCACCTACGCCGTGCGCGACACCGCGCCCACCCTCTCATGACGACTCCTGCTCCGTGCTGGCTCACCGTCGACGGCATCGCCGTACCGGCGGGCATCGTGGCCGAGAGCGCCCAGGCCGTCGAGCAGTTCGTGCTCGAGGAGCAGGCGCGCGCGGCGGCGATCGACGACGTGACCGCTTCCGAGACTTCCAGCCGCAAGTCCATCCCTACCGACGCCGAGGGCGCTGAATCATGACCGAAACCACGAAGCTCGCCGTGCTGCTCGCGCTGCTCGGGAAGACCGAGGGCAGCTATGGCGCGGGCGGCGCGCTCGCCGCCGCGACCGACGGCATCCTCCTGGCCGAGCTGGCCGACCTCGACGAGACGTTCATCTTCGACGGGAAGCGCGCTGCGCCGCCGGGCACCTTCGGCACGCAGAAGCGCGTCCCGCCCGCCGGGAGCTACCTCGAGTTCACGGCGAAGACCGAGGTGCGGGGCCGCGGCGCTGCGTACGGCGCGTCGGCGCTTCACCCCGAGCACGTGATGATGCTGATCGCCGGGCACTCGGCCGCGATCACCACGACGACCGGCTCCGAGAAGATCGTCTACAGCCCCGCCGCGGGCGCCTCGGGCTTCGCGTCCGGTGTCTTCGAGGCGTACAGCCGCGGCTCGAAGTGGAACATGGTGGGCGCCTACGCCGACTGGACGTGGGGCGCCGACGGCCTCGTCGTGCCGACGAGCGAGTGGGCGATCAAGGCGCTCTTCTCCTCGGTTGCCGATGCGGCCTGCCCGACCGTGACCTACCCGGCCGCCTCGGTCGATCCGCCGGCGGCGACGAACGTCATCTTCACCGTGGGCGGCGTCGCGCTCTCGATCAAGAAGTGGCAGTTCAAGCTCAACCGCACGATCTCGCAGCGGCTCGCGCAGAACACGGCC
>CAMLHT010000159.1 GCA_946479895.1 uncultured Gemmatimonadota bacterium
TGTACGCGTCGGTAGGGAGCTACGTCATCCAGTCGTGGCGCCTGTTCGACCTGCGCATCCGACATCATCCGCCATACTGGATGGCGGGACTGGTCGCCGCGGCGATCTACGCGAACTTCTTCACGCATCACTTCATCCCCGACCTGCGCTGGTACCTCGCTGCGCTCGCGCTCGGCCTCTACGCGCGCACCACGGTGATCTTCCGCCCGATCGACCGCGATCGCCGCATGCCACTGCTCGTTGCGTTCGTGCTCATCGGCTTCTTCGTCTGGCTCGCCGAGAACGTGAGCACCTTTTTCGGTATCTGGCGGTATCCGGACCAGCTCGGCGCATGGACGGCAGTGCATGTCGGCAAGTGGAGCTCGTGGTCGCTGCTGGTGGTGATGACGTTCACCATCGTGGCGAACCTGAAGCACATCAAGGAGCGGGTGCACGTGCCGGCGTGAGGGGCTACGCGAAGTCAGGGAACTTCCCCACAGCCGCACCCTGCTCCCCGATAGTCCTGCCGCCGCGCTCGGCGCTTCTTTGAATGCTCTCCAGTGCGGTGCATGCGCCCTCCGGCGGAGCCGGACGAAGCAGCCTGGGCTCCGGCACGCAAGTCGCTCTAATGGTTGAGTCTACGCGCTCGCGACGCTCGTGCTCGCCACACGACCGGTCACACTCGACCGAGGCACGATCCAGCCTTCTCCCTCCGCACGGGGTTGCCAGCGTGCCAGAAGTATCCGATGGACCCTGATTATCAACTGCTCTTCCGCTCGGTTCCCGGGCTGTACCTCGTCCTCACCCCTGAATTCATGATCGCGGAGGCGAGCGATGCACGCCTCCACGCCACCATGACGCGCCGCGACGAGATCCTCGGGCGCGGCCTGTTCGAGATCTTTCCCGACGATCCCGACGACCCATCGGCGACCGGCGTCGAGAACCTGCGCGCCTCGCTGGAGCGCGTCCTTCGCGATCGTCGTCCCGATGTGATGCAGATCCAGAAGTACAGCCTGCGTCGGCCGCCGTCGGCGGGTGGCGATTTCGAGCCGCGCTACTGGAGCCCGGTCAACGTTCCCGTCCTGGCTCCGGACGGCGAGGTCCTCTGCATCATCCACCGGGTGGAGGACGTGACGGAGTTCGTGCGCGCAGTGACGGAGATCGCCCCCGTCACGTCCGACGGGCACGACCTCGCGGAAGATCTCAGGAGCAGGTCGGATCACGTGGCGGCGACGGTCTTCCGCCAGGCGCAGGACATCCAGGAAACGAATCGCCAGCTCCGCGCGGCGAACGCCGCCCTCGCGCTCGCGCACGACGAAGCACGCGTGACCGAGAAGCGTACGCGGGAGATCCTCGACAGCATCGGCGACGCCTTCTATGCGGTGGACGAGGAGTGGCGCTTCACTTATGCCAATCGCGTCCTCGAGGAGATGTGGCAGATACCGCGCGAGTCCCTGCTCGGCCGGCGGCTGCTCGACGTCTTCCCCGACCTGCGCGGCACCGAGCTGGAGGACCAGCTGTGTCGCGCGCTACGCGAGCAGCGCGCCGTGATGTACGAGACGCCATCGGCCACTCTTCCGGGCCGCTGGCTGAACGTTCGCATCTTTCCTACCGGCCACGGCGCGACGCTGTACCTCAAGGACGTCACGGCGCGACAGCGCGCCACCGAGGCGGTACGCCTGCTGGCAGAGGCCGGCCGCGTGCTCAGCGACTCGCTCGACCTGGACACCACTCTCCACGCGGCGGCGCACCTCATCGCGCCGGGCATGGCCGAGATGTGCCTGATCGACGTGCTCGACGCCGACGGAGAGATCCGCCGCGCCGTGCGCCTGCACGCCAATGCGGAGGAAGCGGCTCGCGTGGACTCCACCGAAACGCTCGGGCGCTTGGACAGCGCACCGCACCCGGTGGCCGCCCAGGTGATCCGTTCCGGTCGGCCACTCCTCATTCGCGAGGTCAGCGACCAGTCACTCGCCTCCATCGCGCACGGCGGCCGGGCGGAGGGAATCCGGGACGATGCCACGCTCCACTCGCTGATCGTGGTTCCACTCCTCGCGCAGGATCGCGTGGTCGGTGCGATGAAGCTCGGCATCACGAGAGGTGCGCGTCGCTTCGATGAACAGGATCTCGCCCTTGCCGAGGAGCTGGGCCGCCGCATCGGTGTGGCGCTCGACAATGCCGCACTGTATCGCCAGGCCGATGACGCGCAGCGCCGCGCACAGGTGCTCAGCCGCGTCGCCGTGGCTTCGAACGAGGCGCCCACCAGCGCAGCCGCCTTCCAATCCGCGGTCGACGCGGTGTGCCTCACGCTGCACTGGTCGGTGGGACACGCCTTCCGCGTGGACGGCTCGGCGTTCAGCCCCCTCGCGCCGGTCGACAGCTGGCACGACTCGGATCCATCGGCGCACCGCGCGTTTCGCAACGCCACGACGTCGCTCCGGATCGCCCAGGACGACGGGTTGCCGGGCCGAGTCCTCTCGACAAGGCGTCCCGTCTGGGTGGAGGACCTCGCGGCAGATCCGCATTTCATGCGACGCGACGCCGCGCACCGCTCCGGTTTGCGCTCGGCCGTCGCCATCCCGGTACTCGTCGGGAGCGAGGTGCGCGCGGTGCTGGAGCTGTTCTCCGACGAGGTACGTGAGGCGGACTCGCACGTGCTCGAAGCGCTCGGCCAGGTGGGCACCCAGCTCGGCCGCGTGATCGAGCGCGAGGAGGCAGCGACCGTGCGCCAGAAACTCCTCGAGCGAATCGTGTTCGCGCAGGAAGAGGAGCGCCGGCGCATCTCGCGCGAGCTGCATGATCAGATGGGCCAGCACCTGTCGGCTCTGATGCTCGGCGTGCAATCGCTCCGCCGGGACTGCGTCGAGAACCCGAACGCCATGCGGCAGATCGCCCGCCTGGAGGAGGTGGCGGAGCGCGTCGCCACCGAAGCGCGCGATCTCGCCCTCGCGCTCCGACCGACGCTGCTGGACGACTTCGGCCTCGCCAGCGCCATCCGCGCCTACGTGGAGCGCTGGTCGGCCGATGCCAGGATGCCGGTCATCCTCGAATGCAGCGGTCTCGAGGACCAGCGGTTGCCGCCCACCGTCGAGACGGCGGTGTACCGGATCGTACTCGAGGCGCTCACCAACGTCGCACGCCACGCCGCCGCCTCGCACATCAACGTCATCCTCGAGATCGTCGACTCGTGCATGACGGCCATCGTCGAGGACGACGGCCACGGCTTCGACGTGGACCTGGCGCGCGCAGCGGGACGGCTCGGTCTCGTGACGATGAGCGAACGGGCGGCACTGGCCGGCGGATCGCTCGTCATCGAGTCCGGACCCGGGGAGGGTACCACCATCATCGCGCGCTTTCCCCTCGACGAGCGGGATCGGGCGAGCGACGCGACACGCGACCCCACCTCCGCATGAGGACGCGTGACGGCACGTCTCCGCTCCGCATCGTCATCGCGGACGATCATCCGATCGTGCGCGAGGGCATCCGCAGCCTGATCGACGCGCAGACGGACATGTCGGTGGTGGGCGAGGCGGGCGACGGCGCAGAGGCGCTCGACGCGGTGGCCGCGCTGCTTCCCGACCTGCTCGTGGTGGACATGTCCATGCCCAACTGGAATGGCGCCCAGGTCACGCGACGCGTCCGGCACGACTGGCCGAGCGTCCGCGTGATCGCGCTGACGGTGCACGACGACCGCGACTACCTCGCGCAGCTCCTCAAGGCCGGCGTCTCCGGCTACGTGGTCAAGCGCGCCGCGAGTGGGGACCTCATCAATGCCATCCGCACCGTCGCGATGGGGGGCGTGTACCTCGACCCGCGCGTGGCGGGCGACGTGGTAAACGAGTTCGTCGGCGATGCCACGGAGCCATCGCGTGACCCGCCCGATGAGCTGAGCGACCGCGAGCGCCAGGTGCTCAAGCAGGTCGGTCGCGGCTTCTCCAACAAGGAGATCGCCCTCCAGCTCGCCATCTCGGTGAAGACGGTCGAGACGTACAAGGCCCGCATCCTCGAGAAGCTTGGGCTCCGCGGACGTGCCGACATGGTGCGCTACGCCCTTCGCCGCGGCTGGCTGGACGAAGCGTAGCGCCCCGCCGCGGATGCGATGTCGGGGTAAGCCCCGACATCGCATCCACTGTCCCGATACCCCACGCGCGGGACATCCGCATGTTTGGCCATACCATCCGATTCGGCGCCGTTCCAGCGCCGGCCGCGAGCATCCTCCGCAGTAGTTCATGTCGAGCGTTCCCGCGATCCCTGAGCGCTGTCTGGCGCTCTCCCACGAGCTCTACGCCGTGTTTTCCGTGCAAGGCGTCGTCATCGACGCCAGCGGGGCCTGGGCGCGTGTCCTTGGCCGCGCGCCGGAAGCCGTGCGCGGCTGCGTGTCTGCCGACCTCATGCCACGACCCGACACCGCGCACTTCCTCCTCGCCCTGGCTGATGCCCAGAGCGCGGCGGAGCCGGTGATCGAACGAGAGACCAGGTGCCGCCACGCCGATGGGTCGCTGCGCACGATCACATGGCGGCTCGCGCCGGCGAACGGCAGCGGGCCGGTCGCCGCCGCCGGGCAGGACATCAGCCTGCTCGAGGCCCACACCGTCGACACCTTGCGCGCCGCCCGGAAGACTTTCGAACGGATGGTGGCGAGCGTCCCGGGGATGGTCTTCCAGTATTCGCTCGGGATCGACGGCGCGTTCACCTTTCCCTTCATCAGCGAGGGCGCTCGCCAGATCTTTGGTCGCTCGCCGGCGGAAATCCAGCGGGCGCCACACCTCGCGCTCGAGCAGATCCATCCGGAGGACCGTGAGGAATACGAGCGCAGCGTCCGCGAATCGTCGTCCACGCTCCAGCCCGGGCAGTGGGAAGGGCGGGTCATCAACACGTCCGGCGACATCGTGTGGGTGCGCGGCGTGTCGCGTCCCGAACGTCAGGCTGACGGCAGCATCGCCTGGAACGGCGTGTTGCTGGACGTCTCGGAGCGGCGGCGCGCCGAGCTCGAGCGACAGGATAGCGAGCGACGGTTCCGATCGCTGTTCGACCACAATCCTGACGCCGTCTACTCGTTCGACCGTGAAGGTCGCTTCACGAGCGGGAATCCAGCGCTCAAGGAACTGCTCGGCTACGAGGAACACGAGCTGATCGGTCGCTCGTTCGCGCCGATGCTGCAGCCGGAGCACCTCGACTCCACCCTCGCGAATTTCGAGGCCGCGTTGCGTGGCGACTCACGACGGTACGTGACCAGCGCGCGGCACAAGGACGGTCACCGCGTGGACGCCGCGGTGACGAACCTTCCCATCGTGGTGGGAGGCGAGATCACCGGCGTGTTCGGCATCGCGCGCGACCTCACCGAGCAACGGCGGGCCGAAGAGGCGCTGCGGCGGAGCGAGGCCCGCTTCCGAACGATGATGGAGCACGCCGCGGACATCGTGGCCATCCTCGACGCGACCGGCGCCATCCGCTACACCAACCCGCCATTTGCACGCGGGCTTGGCTATCCCCAGGACGCGATCTTCGGCCACTCCGCGTTCGACCTCGTGCATCCCGAGGACCTGCGTCGCGCGCAGGACGCGTTCGACTCGGCGGTGACGGACGCGGAGACGCAGCGCGTCGAGCTGCGCCTGCGCCACCTCGATGGCACGTGGCGACAGCTCGATCTCATGGCACACAGCCTCCTCGGCGATCCCGTCGTGGCCGGCGTGGTCGTGAGCGGCCGCGACGTCACCGAGCACCGACAGCTCGAGGAGCAGCTTCGTCAGTCCCAGCGCATCGACACGGTCGGCAAGCTGGCCGGCGGCATCGCGCACGATTTCAACAACCTGCTCACGATCATCAAGGGCCGCTGCGAGTGCCTCCTCGCCGACATGCGCGAGGGCGGGCCCTGGCGCGACGAAGTCGCTGAGGTGAACCGCGCGGCCGATCGTGCCGCGGGCCTCACGCGCCAGCTGCTCGCCTTCAGTCGCAAGCAGATCCTCAACCCACAGCCGCTCGACCTGAACGAGCTCGTGCTCGGCATCAGCCGCATGCTCATGCGACTGATTGGCGAGGACATCGAGACGGTGACCCGCCTCAGCCCCGACGCGGGCATCGTGCTCGCCGACGCCGGCCAACTGGAGCAGGTGGTCATCAACCTCGCCGTGAACGCCCGTGATGCGATGCCCAACGGGGGGCGCCTCGTCATCGAGACACGGAGCGTCGAGCTCGATGGGATGCGGCCATCCGGGGTTCCCCTGCCGCTCGTCGGCCGCGTCGCGCAGCTCATCGTGCGCGACACCGGGCACGGCATCGCGCCGGAGATCCAGTCGCGCATCTTCGAGCCGTTCTTCACGACGAAGGAACCGGGGCGCGGCACGGGCCTCGGCCTCGCCACCGTCTACGGGATCGTGAAGCAGTCGAACGGCCATGTGTGGTGCGAGAGCGAGCCGGGCCGCGGGACCACCTTCGTCGTGTCGCTCCCGTGCGCCGAGGCCGCGCCAGCCAGCCCCGCACCGCCGAGCGAGGCGTCTGCCGATGTCGCGTCGGAGACGATCCTGCTCGTGGAAGACGAAGTGGCGGTCCGCTCGCTCACGAAGCGCATCCTCGCCGCGCAAGGCTACCATGTGCTCGAGGCGGGAAACGGCGAGGAGGCGCTCGCGATCGCGGAGGATCACGACGGCCCGATCCATCTGCTGCTGACCGACGCGGTGATGCCCAGAATGGGCGGTGCCGAGCTCTCGCGCATCATGCGCGCTCGCCGGCCGGAGCTCAGGATTCTGTGCATGTCCGGCTACACCGACGACGAGATGCTCCGCCGCGGCTTCAGCGAGGACGTTCTCTCCCTCATCCAGAAGCCCTTCGACGCGAGCGAGCTCACGCGCCGCGTTCGACGGATACTCGCGTCGGCCGCGGCGTAGCCGAGTGAAGCGCCTCGAAGGGCCCGTCGGGTTGCCGCGCACGCGCGGGCTGCGCGCGGCTATCGTCTCGGTCCGCGTGCAGCTTCCGCTGCTCATCGCCGCGCTGCTGGCCATCGTCGTCACGGTGTACTGCATCGCCTCCTTCCGCGAGATGCGTGGTGCCGCGATCGCCCGCTCGAGAGACGACGTGTCACGCGTCGCGAGGCAGCTCGCCGCCATGTCTGCCGGCAGCACGCGACGGCGCGCGGAGGAGCTGCGGGCGCTGGCGGGAGAGCCGGACATGATCCAGGCACTCCTCGGCGACGGGACGCCGCGACCGGGCACCCTCCTCGATTGGGGACGCGAGGGCGCCGACTCCACCATCGAGAGCCGGGAGCTGTGGACCAGGGATGGTCGCCGACGCGCGATGACGGGCAGCTACGCGTCGAGGTCGGATTCACTCGCCCTGCGCGAGGCGCTGCTCGCCGCGCTGGGCGCCGATTCGGCGGTCAGGAGCCCTCTCTACGCGAGCGGCGGCCGCGTGCATGCGTGGCTGGTGGTGCCGGTAAGGACAGCCGGTCGCACCATCGGCGCGCTCGCCGAACGGCGGCACCTCGCGAACTCGCCGGCGGTGGAGTCACAGATCCGCCAGCTGATGGGCCACGACGTGGCAGTGTTCTTCACCAACACGACCCACGACCTCTGGACCGACATCAGAGGCGTGCGGCTCGCCGCGCCGCTGGCCCTCATCAGCGGGCAACACGAGTTCGAGGCGGACGTGGACGGCCAGCGCGTATTCGGCGCTCGAGCCATCGTGCCCTCCACGCCCTGGGAGATCGTCCTCACCCTGCCGGAATCGCAGGTGATCGAGCGTCCGAGCCAGTTCCTGCGCCGGATGCTGCTCGTGGGGGTCGCACTGCTCCTGCTGGGCATCGCGGGCGCGTGGCTCCTCAGCCGGCGCGTGACGCGGCCGCTCGGCGCGCTCACCCGCGCCGCCGAACGGATCGCCTACGGCGACTATGGGCAACGCGTCCCTGCCGCGTGGGGGAGCGAGCTGGGGCAGCTCGCGACGGCGTTCAACGTGATGGCGGAGCGTACCTCCATGGCCCACGACGACCTCGTGCGCCGCGCGGAGGAATCGGCCGCGTTCGCGCGCGAGCTCGCCCTCCAGAACCGCGAGCTCGAGGACGCGTGGGAGCAGGCGCTGCGCGCCGTCCACCGCATCGAGCGTCTCCAGGCCGCCACCGCGGCGCTTGCCGGCGCAGTCGATCGGCAGACGGTCGTCTCCGTGTTCGCGCGCGAAGGGCTCTCTCTCTCCGGCGCGAGCGCCGGCGCGGCGTACCTGCTGTCGGCGGACGGGCGCTCGCTGGATCTGGCGCGCGCCTCGGCGGCGTGGGGCTCCGCGGAGGCGAGTGGTCGCATCGACCTCGCGCGCGTGCCCCACATCGCCGCCTCGGTGCAGCAGGGCACCCCCACCTATCTCCGACGGTCGGGCGCTCACGATGAGCGACTGCCACTCGACGGTCGCGCCTTCGCCGTCCTTCCCCTCGCGGCGAAAGATCGCGTGCATGGCGTGCTGATCCTCGGGTTTGCCGAGTCGCGCGAGTTCGCGGCCGGACTCCGCGGCTCGCTCGAGGCGCTTGCCGCCCAGTGCGGCCAGGCGATGGAGCGCATTCGCTCCTACGAGGAAGCGGTCAGTGCGCGACTGGCCGCCGAGGCGGCAAGCCGCACGAAGTCGCAATTCCTGGCCATGATGAGCCACGAGCTGCGCACGCCGCTGAACGCCATCGGTGGGTACGCCGAGCTGATGGAGATGGGCCTTCACGGTGCCGTGACCGAGCAGCAGCGCAGCGCCCTCACCCGTATCCAGCGCAGCAAGCAGCACCTGCTCTCCATCATCAACGACCTGCTCGACCATGCGAGCCTCGAAGCCGGGCGGATGATGCTGCAACTCGAGCCGGTGCCGGTACACGAGATCCTGGCGGAGGCCGAGTCGCTGATGGCGCCGCAGCTCGCGAGCAAGGGGCTGCACCTCAACACGAC
>CAMLHT010000160.1 GCA_946479895.1 uncultured Gemmatimonadota bacterium
GGCTCTTCCAAACGCCGTCATCAGACATCGTCTCATGACGACATCCGGAATCACTTGAAAATTGTTCGGTCTTACCTCTCCCCGATGGCCGAACGCCACCGGATCAACGAGTAAGCACGCACATCTTCATCCACTTCGATTGTCAAACAGCTTTCAATTTCTTGTCGCTTTCAGCGACAGCCTTGAATCATACTGCTGAACCCTCAGTGAGTCAAGCGGAGAAGCGAAAAAACTTGCTCGCTTTTCATCCGCCGGTCCACCGCCGAACTCCCTGCTCCTGAGCTCGGTTGGCCAGCTGACCCAAGGCGCCTTTCCTGCCTCACTTCTGCGCCGGGCTCGGGCGAGCGATGACTCTACCCACACTCGCCGATCGTCCTGCTGCGGAGTGCGAATGATAAAGGCGCCTATCATCATCCGCAACCCCGCTAAACACATTTCCTGCAACACCTTCCAACCAACCCTGTTCCAACGGCTGAGTCCGCACTAACAGACCCATCCAACATGGACCGTGTAGGAATCGAACCTACAACCTAGCGATTAAGAGTCGCTTGCTCTGCCAGTTGAGCTAACGGTCCAGAACCATCCCGCCAAAGCACCCTTCGCTTCACCCAGGATGACAGCTTCCCGCTGACGCGCCAGGAGGGAATCGAACCCCCGACCTACAGCTTAGAAGGCTGCCGCTCTATCCATCTGAGCTACTGGCGCTTCGATCAGCAATCGGGACCTCCCGGCCCCAGCAGGTCGGGGCGCCCGGATTTGAACCGGGGACCTCCTGCTCCCAAAGCAGGCGCGATACCAGGCTACGCTACGCCCCGAGAGCCGTGCAATGTAGCCAGACGGTTTTCGCTACGCAATTGCATCGATCAACGCGCGAAACGCGCGCGCCCGATGACTCACCGTCGCCTTCTCCTCGAGCGTCGCCTCGCCGAACGTCTTCCCGAGCTCCGTCGAGAAGAAGTACGGATCGTAACCGAACCCGCCCCGCCCGCGCGGCGCCGCGTGCACCTCTCCCGACACCTCGCCGCGACGCACGACGATTCCCGTCTCGGAGCACAGCGCCGCAACGCACACGTAGCGCGCCGAACGATCGTCACTCGCGCCGAGCAGCCGCACCAGCAACGCGTTGTTCTCGGCGTCGAGCGCTTCGCCGTCGAGATCGGGCCGTTCGCTCCACCGCTTGCTCCGCACGCCGGGCCGACCGCCGAGCGCGCGCACCTCGATGCCTGAGTCGTCGGCCACCGTCGGGATTCCACTCAGGCGGAAGAACCACTTCGCCTTCGCGATGGCATTTTCCTCGAAGGTCTCGAACGCTTCGAGCGCGTCCTCCTCCGCCGTCTCGGGGATCCCTGCCTCGGCGAGGTCGATCACGTCGATGCCGCGCGCGGCGAAGAGTGGACGCAGCTCGCGGAGCTTCCCCGCGCTGCGCGTGGCGATCAACAGACGGGACAAAGAAAGCAGATCCCTCGCTGCGCTCAGGATGACACCTCGCCGAGCGCGCGCACCTGCGCCGCGTCGAGCTGGCGGATGCCGGCGACGGCCAGCTCGAGCAGCCCGTCGAGCTCCGCGCGCGAGAAGGTCCCGTGCTCCCCCGTGCCCTGGACCTCGACGAACCCGCCCTCGCTGCTCATCACCACGTTCATGTCCACCGCCGCCGACACATCCTCCTCGTAGTCGAGGTCGAGGCGTCGCCCTCCGGCGGTGAGCCCGACGCTGACCGCCGCGACCCGGCGCTTCACCGGGCTCGCGGCGATGCGGCCCGACGTCACCATCCAGTTGAACGCGTCGACCACCGCGACCGACGCGCCGGTGATGGCGGCGGTGCGCGTGCCGCCGTCGGCCTGGAGCACGTCGCAATCCACCTTGAGCGTGTATTCGCCGAAGCGGAAGTCGTCGAGCATCGCGCGGACGCTGCGACCGATCAGCCGCTGGATCTCCTGGGTGCGTCCGCCGATCTGTGACCGCTCGCGCGGCGTACGCGTGCGCGTGGCGCGGGGCAGCATCGCGTACTCCGCGGTCAGCCAGCCTTCGCCCTTCCCCTTCTTCCAGCCGGGGACGCCATCCTCGATGGAGGCGGTGCACAGCACCCGCGTCGTGCCGAAGGCGATGAGGCAGGAGCCTTCGGCGTACGGGGCGACGTTCCGCTCGAGCGAGACGGGGCGCATTTCATGGTCGGCGCGGGCGCGGCGCGCGGGAGCGGAAGCGGAATCAGGCGTCACGAAGCTTGTTGATGATGGAGGTGGTGGATTGGCCCGGCGTGAGCGGGATGACGGCGACTTCCCCGCCCCAGGCGCGCACGTCGAGCGCGCCGACGATCGTCGCCTCGGTGTAGTCGCCGCCCTTCACGAGGACGTCGGGCCGAAGGGCGCGAATGGACTCGAGGGGCGTGTCGTCGCCGAAGATCACGACGGCGTCGACCATCGCCAGCGCCGCGAGCACGTAGGCGCGCTCGGACTCCGAGCGCACCGGGCGCTCGGGACCCTTGAGGCGCTTCACCGACGCATCGCTGTTGAGGCCGACGACGAGCGCGTCGCCACGGCGGCGCGCGCCGAGCAGCACGTCGACGTGGCCGGGGTGGATCAGGTCAAAGACGCCGTTGGTGAAGACGACCTTGCCGGTCACTCCGCGTCTCCAGACCACGGCGTCGGCGAGGCTCATCACCTTCGACGCCGGGTCGGACGCGGACGACATCAGTAGTCGTACTCGGCTCGGGGCGTGAAGTGGAATGACCGGTTGTGCAGCGGCAGCTCGACCAGCTCGACGTAATCCGCGCTGACGCTGATGTGCCGCCCCACACGCTCAACGCTAACCTCCGAGGCGCCTTCCGGAAGCCCGAGCGAGTCCGCCTTCGCCGCCAGCCGCCGGGCGATGGTGCTGTCCGGCATCGTCTCGGCAAAGCGGACGGTCTGCTTCATCGTGTCCTGGTACTGGTAGAAGTTCCAGTACACCTGGCCGATCCTGGCTCCGAAATAGAGGGCGGCCGCGACCAGCAGGGCCGTGAAGAGGCAGCCGAACGTCGTGGCGCCGCGACGGGATTTCACCATTGGGATTGCGCTCCGTCGACGATGTCGTTGACCAGCTTCTCGATCGCGAGCCGGCGCCCCTCGGCGTCGGCACGCTCGGCGTATTCGCCCTCCCCGCGCAGCCCCTTGCGGCTGAAGAGGACCTTGCCCTTGCGCACGTCGAAGATCTCCACGTCCACGGTGATCTGGAGCCGGCGACGGGCGGAGGTGGTCTGGGTGCTGAACCCGACCGGAATGTCCTGCTCGTACGACTGAATGGTGCCGCGGACGATGGCCTTGGCCTCGTTCTCCGCGGCGTCGCGCACGCCGAGCCGGCGGCGGAGCTCCGATCGCATCTGGGTCAGGAGCTCCTGCTGGAGCGTCGAGGACGGCGTCCTGTTCTCGAACGGGAGGATGGCCATGGTGTCGATCTCCGGAGGCAGCCCGCCGCCCTTGAAGCCGTAGGGAAAGCGGCAGCTCGTCGCCGCCAGGAGCAGCAACAGCGCACTACCGATTGAGAGACCAGATCGACGCATCGAAACCCCTGACTGTGTCCACGCGCGTGACGTGGAGCTTCAACGTACGGCGGGCGGTCTCCTGGCGGTATTCCACCCGCTGGTCGTCGCCGCGCTCGACCCACTCGACGACGCGATCGCCATCGACCCGTTCCAGCCGGATCAGGCTGTCGGCGCGGAACGTCGCGCGCCACTCGACCGGCTTTCCCAGGTCTGCCCGAAGGAACACTCCATCGAGCCGCACCGCCGTGTCCCGGGTCACGGGAAAGGCGGATCTGCCCAACGTCGCCCAGAGCAGCGTGGGCGGCGGGATGAGCCGCCTGAACATGTCGATCCCCGGCAGCTGGAGTGAATCCCCCAGCAGCACCGCGCTGCCACCGACGAATCCGCCGGCGAGGAAGAAGTCGAGCCGAGCGCTGTCGGGTGCCGTGACGCGCGCCACGCCATCGCCCTTGCCGGACATGTCGGGGTCGGCGTACTCCCACTCGAACACGATGAGGCGCGAGCCGGGCGGCAGCGCCGTGCGTGGCATGGCGACCGGAGCCAGCTCACCGGCGAGCGGCTTCAGTCGCGGCGCGCACGCGACCGCGGCGAGGAGGATGAGCGGGACGACCCGGCCGAACACCGATCGCATCAATGCTCCGTGAACAGGTCGCGAATTTCCGGCGACAGCTTGCGCGGCCGGCCGGCCGCATCGACGGAGACGAGCGAAGTGCGCGCCGTCACCAGGCGCTCGTTCGTTTCGGCGTTCGTGATGAGATAGTCGAACACGATGAGGCGGGACTGAAGGTCGGCAAGCGTCGTCCGGACGCGGACGAGCTCCTCGTAGCGGGCCGCCCCGTGAAAGCGGGCGCTGAGGTCCGCTACCGCCAGCAGCGTGCCGCTGCGCTCGATGTCGGCATAGCTCATCCCGCGCTTCCTGATGAAGTCCGTGCGACCCACCTCGCACCAGACGAGGTAGTTGGTGTGGTACACCACACCCATCTGGTCGGTCTCGGCGTACCGGACCCGGAACTCGATCTCCGTTGGTGGCAGCGGCATTTGGGCTCTCGTGGGAACGTCGCTCGAAGTTAACTTGGGGCGTGCTGCCGACCCCGACCTACGTGTTCTCCGACGCCCATCTCGGCTTCGCGCCGGCGGCGGTGCACGATCGCGTGCTGACCTTTCTCCGGCACTGCCGGCACACCGCCGGCGCCGTGGTCATCAATGGCGACCTGTTCGAGTTCTGGTTCGAGTGGAAGACGGTGATTCCCCGCTCGAGCTTCCGGATTCTCGCCGCGCTCGCCGAGCTGCGGGATGCGGGGATCCCGGTGATCATGATCGCCGGCAATCATGATTGCTGGGGAGGCGAGGTGCTCTCGCGCGACGTGGGCGTCGATTACCGGATGGATCCCTGGGAAGGTGACGTCGCCGGGTGGAAGACCCGCATCGAGCATGGCGACGGGCTCCGGCCGAAGGAAGACCGCGGCTACCGGGCGCTCCGCCGCCTCCTGCGGAATCCGCTCGCGATCAGGGCATTCCGCTGGCTCCATCCCGACCTGGCGACGCCGCTCGCCGGCGGGAGCTCCAACGCCAGCCGCACCTACGCGTCGCGCGACCGCGGCCAGGGCCTGCGCGACGCCGCGAGGATCGCGCTGGCGACGCGCGGAGATCTCGAGCTCCTGATCTACGGCCACTCGCACGTGCCGGCGCTGGAGCGGGTGTCGCCCGGGCAGATCTACGCGAACGCGGGGTCGTGGCTCGACCAGCCGACGTTCCTGCGCATCACGCCGGAGCGCGTCGCGCTGCGCGAATGGACCGGGTCAGCCGAGAGTCCTGACCTCGACGCCCTCGATCGTATCGCCGAGGAAGCGCTGCCCAAGCTGTAGGAACATCAGCGGGTCGTCGGACGCGATGAAGCGGTGCGTCGGCTGATGGCCATCGTCGGTCGCCAGCCCCTGGTCGTCGAGCGTACGCGCAGTCTCGGCCGCCGTCTCCGCCGCGCTGTCGATCAGACTGACCCTGTCGCCCAGCACCTCGGCGAGAATGGGCTTGAGGAGCGGATAGTGGGTGCATCCGAGGACGAGGGTATCGACGTCCGCCGCGATGAACGGCTGGAGATACTCCTCGACGATGAGCTGCGACGCGGGATGATCGTTCCACCCCTCCTCGACGAGCGGCACCAGGAGCGGGGCCGGCCGGGCGGTGATGATGGCATCGGGAGCGAGCGCGCGGATCGCGCGCTCGTAGGCGCCTGACTTGATCGTGCCGACCGTGCCGATGACGCCGATGCGGCTGGTCCTCGTCGCCTTCACGGCGGCGCGCGCGCCGGGCTCGACGACGCCGATCACCGGCATGGTCAGCTTCTCGCGCAGCATCGTGAGGGCGTGCGCGGTCGCGGTGTTGCAGGCGATGACGATCGCCTTGACCCCCTGCGACTGGAGGAAATCGGCGATCTCCTGGCTGTACCGGCGCACGGTGTCGGGGCTCTTCGGCCCGTAGGGCACGCGCGCCGTGTCGCCGAAGTACACGACGCTCTCCGCGGGAAGCTGGCGGATGATCTCGTGCGCGACGGTCAGGCCGCCGATGCCGGAATCGAAGACGCCGATCGGGGCGTCCTTCGAGGCTACCACGGGACCTGCGCCATGATGACGAAGCGGCTGCGATTGCCGTTGACGGTCACGCGCGCGTTCACGTCCCAGAGGCTCGCGGCCACGAATGCGTCGGCGGCGGCGAAGAGGTGGTTCGCGACCAGCAGCGCGACCCAGTCCTCGACGTGGCTGCGCCGGGAGGACACTTCCTCGTCGGCGAAGCGGCGCCGCTCGACGATGGGCGTGGTGAGCCGGGCGCCGCTGGCGTCCACGTACGACGTCACGAGCGAGTCGCCGAGCTGACGCCGCGCCTCGTGCACGTCGGCGCCGGATTCGCGAATCATGGCGATCGACATGACTTCCACAGCGATGATGCCCACGCCGACGCGGTGACGGCCAAGACGGTTCTGCGCCGACCCGGGGACTATGAGCGACTGGAGGAACGCGCGACCCGGAGTGATCGGGGGGCGCAGCGTGTCCACTTCGGCGGCCGGCGTCGTCGCCACGGGCGGCGTCTGGGCGACGGACCGTCGCGCGCCGACCACGAGCGCCAGCGCCAGGGCGACGCGCAACAGGGTCCTCGGGTGGTTCACGAAGCGCTGAAACATGCGAAAGTCGAGCCGTGCAGGAGTCGTGTGTGGCGGGAGTGCATGGGAATCGAACCCACCCAACCCGGCGTGAGCCGGGTCGCATGCGGTTTTGAAGACCGAGACGGCCACCAGGCCGCATCCACTCCCCTGGCTACACGATCCGCACGCGCGTGGTCCCGGGAGGAGTGACTTCGCCGATGTGAACGGCGCCGTCGACGGCCGAAAGATACTCGGCGAGACCGGCGGCAGGCACGGCAACGAGCAGCCCGCCCGACGTCTGCGGATCCTGGAGCAGCGCCCTGTCGGTGGCATCGGACGCGCCCCAGTCGACGAGCGGGTCGAGGAACTTCTCGTTGCGTTCGAGGCCGCCCGTCCGCAATCCACCGCCGGCGAGCGCTCGCGCCTCGGGCAGCAGCGGAATCCGCCCGCGATCGACGACGAGGGTGACGTCGCTCGCCTTCGCCAGATGGTAGGCGTGGCCGAGCAGGCCGAACCCCGTCACGTCGGTGGCCGAGCGGGAGCCGACGCGGATCGCCGCCTCGGCGGCGTGAGCGTTGAGGCGCGTCATGTTCGCGTACAGCACTTCGGCGGCGGCCGCGGAAAGCGTCCCCTGCTTCATCGCCGTCGCCAGCAGGCCGGTGCCCAGCGGCTTGGTCAGCACCAGCCGGTCGCCGGGCTTCGCGCCGGCGTTGCTGAGGATGCGCTTCGGGTGGACGCGTCCAGTGACGGACAGCCCGTACTTCACCTCGTCGTCGATGATCGTGTGGCCCCCGACGATCAGCGCCCCGGCCTCGTGCACCTTGTCCTGGCCGCCGCGAAGGATCTCGCCGAGTATGGCAACGTCGAGCTTCGAGACGGGCCATCCGACGATGTTCATCGCCGTCATCGGCTGGCCTCCCATCGCGTAGACGTCGGAAAGCGCGTTGGCCGCGGCGATCTGGCCGAAGAGATAGGGGTCGTCCACGATCGGCGCGAAGAAATCCACCGTCTGCACGAGCGCGAGATCGTCGGACAGCACGAAGACCCCCGCGTCATCGAAGGTCTCGCGACCGATGATGAGGCGGGAGTCGGACTGCCGTGGCAGCCCGCTCAGCGCGCGCGTGAGGTCACCCGGACCCAGCTTGGCGGCTCAACCGGCGCAGCGGGCGAACGCCGTGAGACGAAACAGCTCGTCTCGCGTGTGCGCGCCCGCGGATTCCTCGCTCATTTCGTGGGAACGGTGGCGATGGCCTCGATCTCGACCAGCACGTCGCGGGGGAGGCCGCTCACCGCGACGGTGGAGCGCGCCGGCCGGGCATCGCCGAACCTGCGCGCGTACACCTCGTTGACCGTCGGAAAGTCCCGCATGTCCTTCAGGAAGACCGTCGTCTTGATCACGTTCGCCCAGCCGGTCCCGGCCGCCTCGAGGACGGCGCCGAGGTTCTGGAGCACGCGCTCGGTCTGTTCGGCGACGCTGCCGGCGACGACCTGTCCGGTGGCCGGGTCGAGGGCGATCTGGCCGGCGGTGAACACCAGGCCGTTGGTGACGATCGCCTGCGAGTAGGGGCCGATCGCGGCGGGGGCCTTGTCGGTGTGAACGATGCGATTGGACACGATTGGATCGACTGGTTGGCGGGTTGGAGGTTGCAGAATACTACCAGTTGAAGAACCGCTTCGCGTTCGCGGTGGTGATCTCCCCGAGCTGCCCGGCGGTGCTCCCGCGCGCGGCGGCGACGCGAGCCACGGTGAACGAGACCCATGCCGGCTCGTTCCGCTTGCCGCGGTGCGGGACGGGGGCAAGATACGGCGAGTCGGACTCGACCAGCAGGCGATCGTCGGGCGGCAGCCGGAGGAGCGCCTCGTCGGTCCAGCTCCTGAAGGTGACGATGCCGCTGAACGAGACGTACCAGCCGGCAGCAAGCGCCGTCTCGGCCAGCGCGATGGAGCCGGTGTAGCAGTGCAGCACTCCGACGATGCCCGACGAGCCGGCCTCCTGCACCATGGCCGCCGTGTCGGCCTCGGCGTCGCGGGTATGGACAACGACGGGCTTCCTCGCGTCGCGCGCGAGCGCGAGCTGGGCGGCGAACGCCCGGCGCTGCTGGTCGCGCGGCGAGTGGTCGTAGTGGTAATCGAGGCCGCACTCGCCGACGGCCACCGCGCCGGCGGCCAGGAGCTCGGCAATCTCCCGTGGATCGCCGATCGGGTCGAAGCCGGCCGCGTCGTGTGGATG
>CAMLHT010000161.1 GCA_946479895.1 uncultured Gemmatimonadota bacterium
TCACTGGGATTCCGCCCGGGGTGAGGAAGCCGGGCGAGTTGTCGGCTGGACGGAGGGTCTCGATGCCGACCGATTGCGGCTCGAATGGAGCCGGGCGGGGCCAGGACATTATGCCGATGGGTGCTGCGGCGTCCATGGTGCCGAGGGCGCGGCGCACCGCCGTCTCGACGACGCGCTCGACCGACCAGCGGTCGCGGAAGCGGACCTCAGCCTTGGCGGGATGGACGTTGACGTCCACGTCGCCGCCCGACAGGACGATCTCGAGAAAGAGCGTCGGACGGACGCCCGATGGAATCGTGCTGCGATAGGCTGCCTCGGCAGCGCGGACGATGCCGTTGTCGCGGATGGCGCGCCCGTTGATCGTCAGGTGGACCCGCCGCGCGACGGTCCCGACGTCGCCGGGGCGCTCCACGAGACCGCTGACGTGCATCGTTCCCGCGACGTCCTCGACCTCGAGGAGCGAGGCGGCGATGCCGCCGCCGAAGACCGCCGCGATGCGATCGCGGAGGGTGCGCGCCGGCGGCAGCACCATCGCGTTCTTTCCATCGTTGCTGAGCGAGAATCGCACGTCGCGCCGGGTCAGCGCGAGCGTCGTCAGCATCTCGCTCACGCTGCGCCACTCCGATCTCGTGCCCTTCAGGAACTTCCGCCGGGCCGGCGCATTGTGGAACAGCCGCGTCACGCGGATCGTGGTGCCGCGGCGACGCGCGACGCGGTCGACCCGGAGAACGGACCCGGCGCTCGCCTCGATCCGCGTCCCTTCCCCGTCGGCGGGCGCCGTCTCGATCTCGAGGTGCGACACCGAGCAGATCGCCGGGAGCGCCTCGCCGCGGAATCCGAAGCTACCGACGCCCACCAGGTCCTCCGCCCGCCGGATCTTCGAGGTCGCGTGGCGCTCGAGGGCGAGGACGGCGTCGTCGCGCTCCATGCCGATGCCGTCGTCGCTGACGCGGATGCCCTCGCGTCCACCGTCCTGCACCTCGATCTCGACCGTCGTCGCGCCGGCATCGAGCGCGTTCTCGACGAGCTCCTTGACCACCGAAGCCGGCCGCTCGACGACTTCGCCGGCGGCGATCTGGTCGGCGACGGCCGGGGGAAGGACCTGGATCCGATTAGTCACCCGGGAAAGTTAAGGGCCCGGCTACTCGACCACCGAACCTCTCGGGTCCACGGGGATCAGCGCGCTGGAATCCATCCATCCGTCGCGTCCGTCGTCCAGCACGACCATCGACCACGCCCCGCGCACGGCCTTCACGCGAATCACCTCGCCGAGCAGCGCGTTGGCGCCGCGCTCGCTGCCGAGCATCGGCTCGGCGTACAGCTGCGCGGCCTCGCGCACGACGGCGATGTGCTTCCCCGTCAGCTGCTCCTCGAGTCCGAAGGTCCCGAGCAGCGCGACGCCGCCGGCGATGATGCAGGCGGTGATCGCCGGCAGGCTGCGGCGCCCACGATGCATGCGGAAGGCGGCGATGCCCCATCCGCTCACCCAGAGCAGCAGCCCGAACACCCCGATGACCGACAGCGGCACCGGCGGGACGTAGCCGGCGCTGGTGACCGGAAGGCCGTGGGCCAGCTCGACCCGGTCGCGCACATCCGTCGCGAGCGGCTCGAGGCGGAGCGCCCGCTGCCATCCGACGACGGCGCGCGCCGTGTCACCGAAGGCCCACGACGCGGTGCCATAGTTCGCCCACGCATCGGCGGCGCGTGGCTCCTGCCGGGCGACCTCGCGAAACGCGTCCTGGGCCAGCCGGTAATCCTGCCGCGCATAGGCAGCCACGCCCTGGTCGAACACCTCGATCGTCGTCGGCGCGGCGACGGCGGCGCCGATGCCGAGCGCCGCGAAGAGCACGAGCCCGAGCGCCGAGAGCGGGAGGCGGATCTCCTGCCGCGGCAGTGCCTCCTCGTCGGCGCGGGCAAAGAGCTGCGCCGCTCGCGCCGCGGCGTCGGCGGCAAGCGTGCGATCGCGGGAGTACGCGGCGCCGTCGAGCTCCCGCATGAGGCGCTCGCACGCATCCGCGACCTCGCGCGAGACACCGGAGCGACGCAGCGCGCGCGCGAGGGCGCCGGGGCGCGTGAACACGGTGGGCGGCAGACCGAGGCGCTCGCCCAGCGCCTCACCAAAGGCGCGACGGACGAGCGGCGGGGTCCGTGGCTCGGCCCCGCCGCCGGACGCCCCGATCCGCGCGAGCCGGGCCGAGGCCGACTCCGTGCGGATGACACGCCGCCGGCGCTCGCGCGTGCCCAGCCCGATCAGCGGAAGCGGCGACGCGGCGACGAGCAGCCAGAACGCGAAGTGCTGGTGCATCGGCACGCTCGCGGGCCCGCGGTACCGCGGACGAATGGACAGCTGCTCCTCGGTATGGACGGTGTCCGACGCGGCGAGGGTGCCCTGGGCGACACGCACTTTGACCGGCGGCGACTCGGCCGTCATGTACCGGCGCTGATCCGGATTGAAGTACGAGTACTGGATCGGCGGCACGTCGAGCTCACCCGGCACCCTGGGCGTCAGGACCCAGTCGAACTCCTTGTATCCCCGGATGCGCGACGAGAGGGAGTCCACGCGGACGCGCTCGTCGCCGCGGACGATGGATGCCCAGGGGATCGCCACGTCGGGGCGCGGGAAGAGCTTCACGTTGCCCGCCCCCGTGACCTGCACGGTGAGGAGCAGCGGATCGCCGACGCGGCCCGCGGTGGTATCGAGCCGGGCGCGCACGCGGAGATCGCCCACGGCGCCGGTCCAGCTCGCGGGGCGCGACGCCACCGGCGGATCCACCGCGATGACCTGCGCGCGGTCGGTCTGGACGTCGTGCGTCTCCTCGCGACTGAAGAACCCCGCCGAGGTCGAGAGGGCGTACACGAGCTGCGACGGGGGAATGACGAACTTGCCGGCGATGAGGGGGAACAGCGCCCGCTGGTAGACCAGCGCGTCGAAGCACCGTGACCCGACGCGCCGGCGGGGCGGCGTCTTCAGCGACGGCAGGTCGTACGCGAGCATCGAGCGGATGTCCGGCGGATAGAAGTTCGGATTCCGGCGCAGGCGGTCGCTGACCGTCTCGTTCAGGAACACCGCCACCTCGTAGTTCACCTGCTGGCCGACGTAGACGGTGTCGGGTGACGCGATCGCCCGGAAGTTGACGTCGAGCCCCGTGTCCACGCGCGCGCGGGTGACGATGCTCGGGACGTTGTCGGCCCGCGGCCCGGTGACCGTGATGCGCAGGGGGCGGGATCGGGCGACGCCCTGGGCGAGTCGCGCCTCGAACGGCGGGATCGTGAAGGTCCCCGTCCGGTCGGTGGTGAGCTTGTACCGGAACTCGGCCAGCACGCTGCCCTGGGCACCGGCCTCGATGGTGACCTGCGGGCTGGGCGACGACGAGAGGATGTCGAACGGGGCGAGGATCGGCGCCGTGATCTGCGGGACGACCAGGCCCGGCGCGCGCACGGCGACGGTCAGCTCGAACGGCTGACAGGCGTTCGTGGTCTCCGGCCCGTGGGCGACGATCGCCAGCTGCGCGACGACGCCGATCAGCGCGATCACCAGTCCTTTCCGCCCGGAGGTGGTTCGACCCGATTCTGCTTCTGCTTCTTCGCCTGCACGTCTCGCTCCTCGCGCGCCGCGCTGCCTAGCAGCTGCTCCGCCTGCCGCTGGCCCATGCCGCCCTGCGGCTGAGGATTCTGGTCCTGGCCCGAGGGCGCGTTGGCCGCGTTCTGCGACTGACCGCCGCCGCCCCCGCCGCCCCCGCCCTTCTTCTCATGCAGGGCGAGCTCGTAGTTCCACTTGGCGTCCACGTCGTCGGGGCGCATCAGGATGACCTTC
Source organism: uncultured Gemmatimonadota bacterium (assembly GCA_946479895.1). The sequence goes on from CAMLHT010000161.1 coordinate 3,815, forward strand.
TTGTAGGTCGCGAGCGCCGCATCGAGCTTCTCGCCGCGCGCGTCGCCCTGCGCGGCAAGGCCCTGCTCGAGGTGGGCGAGCCCGAGATTGAACAGCGCCCGGTATCGCAGCTCCTCTTCACGGGTGTCGGCCAGTCGCGCCAGCACCTCGGCCGCCTGCGTGAGGGAATCCGCGTTCAGGAGCGAGGTTCCGTAGTTGTAGAGCGTGTGCCCGGTCGTGTCGCCCTTCTCCATCGCCGCCTTGAACCGCGTCGCCGCGCCCATGTAGTCGCGGGCGCGGAAGGCGTTGACGCCTTCGGCGTTGCGGTTGATCCGGACGCATCCGCCAAGCATCGCGAAGGCCGCGACGGCGGCGGCAGTCTTCGCGGCGGCGGGCTGCCATCGCGCCTTGCCGCGGCGCTCGGACAGCATCGTGTCGAGCAGGAGCAGCAGCAGGCCCGGAAGCAGGAACCACTGATAGCGAAGGACGCGGTCCTCACCACCGAGCGAGGTGCGCGCCTGCGTGCGCAGCGTGGAGAGCGCGCTCTTGATCAGCCCGGCCTTGTCGGTCGCGCCGGCCTCGATGAAAGTGCCGCCGGCGGCATCGGCCGCCGCCTTCAGGAACTCGGGCGAATACCGGGTGATCACGGTCTGGCCGTTCTCGTCCTTCTTGAACGTGTCGGTGTCGTTCTCCTTCACGGGGATCGTCGAGCCCTGGGTGGTCCCGAAGCCGACGGTGACGACGCTGATTCCCTGCTCCTTCGCCCGCTTGGCTTCGGCAACGACCTCCTCGACGGCCTCGAATGCCTCGCCGTCACTCATGACGATGATCGCGCGGTCGGCGCCGCTCTTCGAGAGGTTGAGCAGGTCGACGCCCTGGCGGATGGTGCGGGCCAGCGAGCTGCCGGCCTGCCCGACGACCGAGGGATTCAGGTTGTCGAGGAAGAGGTCGAGCGCGCCGGCGTCGATGGTGAGCGGCGACAGCACGTAACTCCGGCCGGCGAAGGCGAGGAGCGCGACGCGGTCGCCGGGCGACATCGCTCGCAGCCGGCGGACCTCCTGCTTCATCCGCTCGAGGCGGTTCGGCCGCTCGTCCGGCGCGAGCATGGACAGCGAGGCATCGAGCGACAGCACCATGTCGATGCCGCGCGTGCGAATCGTCGTGCGCTCGGTGCCCCAGCGCGGCCCGGCCGCGGCGACGCCGATGAGCAGGCCGGCCGACGCGAGGCGGACGATGCGCCAGGTCGGCGCGCGCAGGACGGACGCCGGCACGAGCCGGTTCACCACCGCCGCGTTGCCCAGCCGCTCGAGACGCTCGCGGCGCAGGCGATACGACCGCCGGAGCAGCACGATGGCGCCGAGCGGAAGGAGAATCGCCAGCGGCAGGAGCCACAGGTTGTCGAAGGAGACGGCAAGCCCGTTCATGGCAGCGGTCCCCTCCAGGCCGTGAGCAGCAGCTCAGCGGCGAGCGCGAGGATCGCCAGCGTCAGCGGCCAGCGGAAAAGCTCGGTGTAGCGCACGTACGAGCGGGTCTGGACCGGCTCGCGCTCCAGGGTGTTGATCTGCTGGAGGATGCGCTCGAGCGCCTGGCCGTCACGCGCGCGGAAATAGCGGCCACCGGTGGTCGTCGCGACTTCCGTCATCAGCGGCTCGTCGATCTTCACCGGGCGATTCTCGAAGCGCAGCCCGAAGACGCCCATGCCGACCGGCACCGGCGCCATGCCCACGGTGCCGACGCCGATCGTGTAGATGCGGATGTTGAACGCGGCCGCGGCCTTGGCCGCCGTGCGCGGATCGACCGCGCCGCGGTTGTTCTCGCCGTCGGTGAGCAGGACCATGATGCGCGAGCGACCGGGCGCGTCGCGCAGCCGGTTCGCCGCGGTCACGATGGCGGTGCCGATGGCGGTGCCGTCCTCGAGCTGGCCGGCGGCGAGGTTGTCGACGGCCGCGAGCACGACCGGATAATCCGTGGTGAGCGGCACCTGGGTGAGCGCCTCGGCCGCGAAGGCAACGATGCCGATGCGGTCCGCCTTCCGCTGGAGGATGAAGCGCTTCACCATCTCCTTGGAGACCTCCATCCGGTTCTGCGGCTGGAAATCCTGCGCGAGCATGGAGCTCGAGAGGTCGATGGTGATGACGATGTTGATGCCTTCGCTCGTCACGTTCTCGGCCCGCGCGCCGCTCCGGGGGCGCGCGAGGGCGACGACGCCCGCCACGAGCAGCAGGTTGCGGAGCAGGAAGAGCATGAACGCGAGCCCGCGTCCTGCCTTCGGCCCCTTCGCGAGTGCCGGCGTGCGCGAGAAGACGATGGCCGGCCGGTGCCGGCGCTGGCGCCAGATCCACCAGACGGGCAGCGCGAGAAGGAGGAGCAGCGCCCACCCCGAGACGAACTGGATCGGGCCGAGATCGATCATGCGGCCCGTCCCTGCGGCGCCGCAGGCGCCGCTTCGGACGGCGTCGGCTGGGACGCCCGATGCTCATGCTCGACCAGCGCCTGCGCTTCGCGGCCGAGGTCGCGCGCGCGCTCGACGCTCACCGGCCGCCGCGCGAACTTGATCAGGTCGGCCTCGTTCAGGATGCGCATCAGGCGGTCGTGCGGCAGCGTGCGCGCCTGCCGGGTGGCGGCGAGCAGCTCGGTGCTGGTGAGCGCGAGCGGCGCGCCGGCGACGCGCTCGGCGATGTACTCGCGCAGCACGTCCACCACGAGCGCCACGTAGCGGCTGCGCTCCCCGGCCTCGACGAGGCCGAGGCGCTCGATGCGGTCGAAGTCCCGCTGCGCGCGAACATACGGATCGACGACCTCCGCCACCGCGCCGGCGCGCTTGCGCCGGCGCCACCACCACCAGAAGCCGAGGAGCAGCGCGGCGATCGCCGCGAGCAGGGCCCAGACCCACCACGGGATGAACGGATCCTCGAACAGCGCCCGCGCGGGCTTCGGGATGCGCGATGCGCTGTCGGCGGGAAGCACCGAGACGACGAAGATCGACCGGCCGACGATCGGGATCGTCCGGACCTGGCTTCCGGAACGCACGACGACGTCGCCGAGGCGGATGGGCTGGCGGCCGATGTCCCAGGCCGCGACCCGGTAGACCGCGTTCTGCGAGAAGTTCGCGCTGTCCGGCTGCGAGAACACGGCGCGCGGGTCGATCGACTGGACCGTCCCGGTCGAATCGAGCGCCGCCGGGAATTCGATGGTCGAGCCCAGCGGCGCGGTGACGTTGAGGAAGACCCGGAAGGGATCGCCGACCCGCACCGAGTCCTTCTCGATGTTCACGCGCACGTCCACCGGGAACTGTGCCCGGAGGAGGGAGGCCGGAGGCAGGAGGGCGGAGGCCGCCAGGCAAAGCCGCAGCGCGTGGCGGATCATCGGCGGCGCGCCTTCGTCTCGCGGGTGCGGAAGAACTTGAGCAGCGGGTCCATGATCGACTGGTCGGTGCTCACGGGAATCTCGTCGATGGCGAGACGCCGCAGGAGCCGCCGGCGCTTGTCGGCGTCGGCGGTGACCGTCCTGAGATACTGGGCGCGCACTTCCGGATCGCTCGTGTCGACGTCGATGGTCGCGCCGGTCTCGGGGTCGATGAAGCGCGCGAGGCCCACGTCGGGAAGCTCGGACTCGCTCGGGTCGCGGACCGTGACGGCGATGACGTCGTGCCGCTGGGCGAGCATCTTGAGCGGGTGCTCGATGCCTTCGTCCATGAAGTCGGAGACCAGGAAGATCACCGACTTGTGGTGGAGCATCCTGCTCAGGTAGTCCGTCGCCTCGGCGACGTCGGTGCCGCGGCCGGACGGCTCGAACGCGAGCAGGTCGCGGATGACGCGCAGCGCATGGCGGCGGCCCTTGCGCGGCGGCACGACGTGCTCGACGCGGTCGGTGAACATGATCGTCCCGACGCGATCGTTGTTGCGGATGGCCGCCATCGCGAGCACCGCGGCCAGCTCGGACGCGAGCTCGCTCTTGAAGCGGCGGCGGGTGCCGAACCGCTCGGAGCCGGACACGTCCACCGCGAGCATGACGGTGAGCTCCCGCTCCTCGATGTAGCGCTTGACGAACGGCCGGCGCATGCGCGCGGTGACGTTCCAGTCGATCGACCGCACCTCGTCGCCGTCCACGTACTCGCGCACTTCGGCGAACTCCATCCCCTGCCCCTTGAACACAGAGCGGTATTCGCCGGCGAAGAGCGAGTTCACGAGGCCGCGGGTGCGCAGCTCGAGCAGCTTGACCTGGCGCAGGATCTCCGGCGGGACCGTGGCCGGCTTGCCGGAGTCGGCGCTGCGCACGACGCGCATCGGGCGACTCGGCCGGGCGTGCGTGTCCACGCGCGCTGCTTCGCGCACCGCTTCAACGCTCAGGGCGTTGCTGGAACGACGCCAGAAAGGCATAAAAGGACGGAGGCCGGAGGGCGGAGGTCGGAGGGAAGGCGGTCAGGTCGCCTCCGGCCTCCATCCTCCGCCCTCCGCCCTCCTCAGGGGCTCTCGATCTTCCCGAGGATTTTCTGAATGATCTGGTCGCTCGTGACTTCCTCGGCCTCGGCCTCGTAGGTCGTGAGCACGCGATGGCGGAGCACGTCCGGCGCGATCGCCTTCACGTCGTCGGGCGTCACGAAGGCGCGGCCGCGCAGGAAGGCGTGGGCGCGGGACGCCTGGGCGAGCGAGATCGTCGCGCGCGGGCTCGCGCCGAACTCGATCAGCGCCGTCAGGTCCTGCAGTCCCGCGCTGGCCGGCTCGCGCGTCGTGTGGACGATGTCCACGATGTAATCCATGATCCGCTCGTCCATGTACAGCTCGGCGATCCGTGCCCGGGCTTCCATGATAGCCTGGGGCGTCGCGACGTGCTGGATGGGGATCACCTCGCCGCCGGCCATGCGCTTCATGATCTCCTTCTCCTCGTCGCGCGACGGATAGCCGACGCGCAGCTTGAGCATGAAGCGGTCGACCTGGGCCTCGGGCAGCGGATATGTGCCCTCCTGCTCGATCGGGTTCTGCGTCGCGAGGACGAGGAAGGGCTCTTCCAGCTTGAACGTCGTGCCGCCGATCGTGACCTGCTTCTCCTGCATCGCCTCGAGCAGCGCCGCCTGCACCT
>CAMLHT010000162.1 GCA_946479895.1 uncultured Gemmatimonadota bacterium
ATCGAAGCATTCAATGAGGGACGATTATCCAGTTATGGATACCGCGCACCCGAGCGTCACGCCCGGCCTCACCCCTGCGAGCGCTCAAACTGCCCGAACGCCACGCCCGGCCTCACCCCGCAAGCGCTCAAACTCCCCGAGCATCACGCCCGGCCTCACCCTGCGAGCGCTCCAAACTGCCCAAGCGTCACACGCGAGCGCTCAGAACGTGCGCTGCCAGCCTATGGTGAGACCCTTGCCCGTCGGCGACACGTACGCGCCGTCGAGGATCGCCGCCGCTGCCGCGCCCCCGAGCGACGTGCTCGCCGCCGCGCGCGCCGACGACCGGTGCGCGATCTCGCGCCCGATCGCGTAGCCGAACGCCATGCCGAGCATCGTGTCCGACGTCCAGTGGCGGCGGTCGACCAGTCGGCCCACGCCGATGCCGGCGCTCAGCGCGTACAGCGCGGGCTCGACGACCGGGCCCATGTCGAAGCGATTGTTCAGGAACGACGCGCAGGCGATGATGTTCGCCGCGTGCCCCGCGGGGAGCGAGTGCATCCCCCACTCCGACTTGCCGGGGACCGTGAAGTTGTACTGGTCGCCCTGCGCCGCCGGCGGCGAGGTGATCGAGTCGGTCCGGCTGGAGTCCGGCCGCTCGCGGCCGATGAGATAGTAGAACACGTAGTTCCGGACGACGCTGCCGGAGACGTACGAGGCGAGGCATCCGAAGAGCCCTTCCTGGATCTTCGTGTTCTTGGTCGCCAGTCCGTACACGAGCGCGCCGGCCGCGACCGGTGTCACGTACTTGCCGGAGAACGCGATGCCGCCTTCCCGCAGCTCCTTGATCGCGCCCCACGCGGCGTTCTTCTCGTTCGTGACCATCCAGCGGTCGATGTTGTCGTCGAGCGGCGACGCGAGCGCCGATGCCCCAACCACCATCCCGGCGGTCAGCCAGTCCTTCGAGCTGGCGCGAAAGGGCGACGTCCAGACCGCCCAGATGTCGCCGCCGAAGTTCCGGAAATCGTTCTCCAGCATCTTCCCGACGGACTGGGCCGGGAGAATGGCCGGGGTGAGTGCAGCTAGAAGAACCGCTACGTACAGGGTGGGCCGTGCGCGCATGAAATCCTGCAAGGTTCGGGTGGCCGGCAGCCTCGGCCGGATTGCCCGGGATTTAGCAAGACCTATGCACAGCCCCGGCGTCCGGGGGACCGCTGATGCTCAGGCCGGCGGGATTCCGGTCGCCAGCCAGGCGTTTGCCTCCGCCTCGTCGCGCACGACCAGCAGCCGCTCGCCGTAGCCGACGAAGGCCTTGAACATCATCGAGACGCCGAAGGCGAGGTCGGACGAGGCGAGGATCGCCATGCGCGCGGTCTCCGTGGGCGCCTTCGTCCGGACGAATGTGGCGAGCGACCGGACGTCGGCCGACGACGGAAGCTGCGTGACCTCGCGGAGATCCATCAGGCGGTGCATCGATGGCTCGAACTCCGGGTCGGCCCGCGACGCCGCGAAGTACTGGAGGAGGTCCTCCACCGAGAGAGCCCCACTGCCCTGCGATCGCACGATGTGACTGTCCTTGTCGACACGGTAGGTCAGCGGCATGGGACAGTATACGGATGAAAGTTCAGGAGGTGCCACAAACATCTGTGGGGGTGGGAGTGGGTACCTTTTCCCTCTCACCCCTCACCCGGAGTACCACCCATGCTCGGAGTGACTCGTCTCGTCTGTCTCGCCACGCTTGCCGGCAGCACGGCCGCCCTCGCGCAGAATGCGCCGGCCGCCCAGCAGCCCGCGCAGCCCATGACCTTCTTCATCACCAGCGTCGGTCCTGGCGACGGCGCGAACCTCGGCGGGCTCGCCGGCGCCGATGCGTATTGCGCCCGGCTGGCGCAGACCGCGGGCGCCGTCCTTCCCAGCGGCCGCGTGTGGCGCGCCTACCTCAGCGCCATCGCCCAGGACGGCAAGCCGATCAACGCGCGCGATCGCATCGGCAGCGGCCCGTGGCACAACGCCAAGGGGGCGCTCATCGCCGCCAGCGTCGCCGACCTGCATGGCGACATCCAGCGCGACCGCAATTCCATCAACAAGGAGTTCGCGCTCGACGAGAAGGGGCAGCCCGTGAAGGGACGCGGCGACACGCCGAACCAGCACGACATCCTCACGGGCTCCGACTCGTTCGGACGTGCGCTCGCCGGGACGGCCGACTGGAATTGCTCCAACTGGACGAGCAACGCCACGACGGGAGCGGCGATGGTCGGCCATCACGATCGGAGCGGCGGCGGCAATTCCTCGTGGAACGCGGCCCACATGTCCCGCGGATGCAGCCAGCAGAATCTCGTCGCGACCGGCGGCGCCGGACTCTTCTACTGCTTCGGCGCGATGTAGGATCGGAACACAACGTGCAACGATGAAGAGCAGGCCCATCGCGCTGCGCGCTCGGGATGACAGGCGGTGTCATCCCGGGCAAAGCGAGGGACCTGCTCTTCCTCTTTCATCACGGGAGCACGCTGTGTCCATCACCTGGCGTCACGATCTCGACAAGGTCCTCGGCGAAGCGAAGTCGGGGCAGAAGCCCATTCTTCTCGACTTCAGCGCCGCGCCGATGTGAAGCGGCTGTGCTCGGCTGGATGCCGAGGTGTATCCTGATGAGCGCGTCGCGAAGTTCATCACGGACAATTTCATTCCCGTTCGCGTCCACGTTCGCGACCAGGCCGAGGAGTTCCAGCGCCTGTCCGACCGCTTCGACGCGAGCTGGACGCCGACGATCCTGATCCTCGATCCCGAGGGCAACGAGCGCCACCGCATCGAGGGCGCGCTGGACGCCGCTTCGTTCCTCGCCCAGCTCGAGCTGGGACTCGGCCACCTGGCCTACAAGACGAAGCGCTTCACCGACGCCGAGCGATGGTTCAAGCGCGTCGTGGCGGACGCGCCGGAGACCGAGGCGGCTCCCGAAGCGGTCTACTGGGAAGGCGTGTCGCGCTACAAGGGCACCAACGACGCCGGCGCGCTGGGCGAGACGGCGCGGCGGTTCAGCGAGAAGTATCAGGACAGCTCGTGGGCGAAGAAGGCGTCGGTCTGGCGGGAGTGACTCCCGCCGGCTGACGCTCCCTACCGGCGGACCAGTCGCACCGCTTCCCACTTCGGGACGCGGAACCTGGCCCCGATGAATCCGCCGGCGACGCCGCCGACGACGATTCCCGCCGCGCCGCCCAGCACGAAACCCGCGACTCCCTCCAGGTCGCCGCCGGTGCCACAGGAACTGCCGCACTCGATGATGGGCCCGAGCGTGGCGCCGATCAGCAGGCCGCCTGCCGCCCCGACGAGCGCGCCGCCGGCGATGCGCGCGGCGGAGCGATGCTTCCCCCGCTGCACGTCCACCCGCGTCAGCGAGGAATACGGCACCCGCGCCAGCACTTCACGCTGTCCCGCGAGCTGATTCAGGTCGAGCATGGTGAGGGTGTCGTCGCGGAACCTGTCGAGGATTCCGCGGGCGCCGTTCAGCCGCGGCGCGACTGCCCAGACGCGGAGTGTGTCGCCCGACGCCAGCGTTCCCAGCGTGGGCTTCTCCTGCGCCCGGACGACACGGGCCGGGCTCGCGACCAGTGCCGTGATGACGGCCGTCACCGTCACCGCTCTCATCCCTCGCGCGGCGAGTGACGTGCCAACAAGGAACGCTCCCTTCATGCTGTTACCTTTCCGCCGTGAAGACATCCGAAGCCATAAACGCCCGGCGCACGATCAAGCGATTCACCGATACGCCAGTCTCGCGCCCGCAGGTGGAGCAGCTCATCGAGCTCGCGACGAAAGCCCCGAACCACCGCCTCACGAACCCGTGGCGCTTCTACGTCCTCGGCCCCGAGGCCCGTGCAGCGTACGGTCTCGCGCTCGGCGAGCGCAAGGCGAAGAAGCTCCCGGATCCGGTCAAGGCCGCCGAAGTCCGCAACACGGTTTCGGCCGAGCATCGCGCGCTGCCGGCGATGATCGCCGTCGCCGTCGTCGAGTCGACTGACGCCGAGCAGCGCGAGGAAGATTACGCGGCGACGATGATGGCCATCCAGAACCTCATGCTCGCCGCGGTCGAGATGGGGCTCGGCACGGCGATCAAGACCGGCGCCATCATGTCCGACCCCGCGGCGCGCGCGGCCGCCGGGGTTCGCGAGGGCGAGCGCATCGTCGCCGTCATCAACGTCGGGACGCCGGCCGAAGTGCCGGCGCCGAAGAATCGCGGCGTCGTGGCCGACCTGGCGACCTGGCGTCCGTAGGCTCTGGCGAGCCGTCGGTCAGTAGGTGATCTGCACGCCCGTGGTGAGGACGCGATCCACCTTCCCGAAGCTCGCCGGCGGCGCCGTGTTGTACCGGAGCGAGTAGCTCATCTTGAGCCCGATGTGCGTCGAGACGGGCGCGACGATCGAGGACTCGCTGTTGAACCGGTACTCGCCGGTCTCCTGAAGGTTCGGAAGGTACTCCGCGATCTCCTGGAAGTAGGCGGACTTGCTGAAGAGGTGCTTGTAGTTCGCCGCCGCGCGCGCCGACGGATCGCTCTGCGAGGTGCCGTCCACGTTGGACTGCTGGGTGAGGACGCCGCCGGCGTCGAGGCTCATCGAGTCCATCGGCGCCACGATCGCCTGCCAGCGGAGACCGGCGATTTCGTCGGTGCGCGCGTCGAACCCCGCGAAGCGGTTCCGCTCGTGCGCGACGCCCGCGAACACACCGACGCGATGGACGAACTCGTAGTCCGCGCGCCCGGCGAGGCGCAGCTGGTTCGCCGTCTCGGCGGTATCGGCCTTTCCGTAGACGTACGCCGCGAGCTGCGACAGAACGAGCTTGCCGCGGGTGTGGCCGATTTTCTCACCGAGGCTGAGGGTCGTGAGCTTCGTGTTGCCCGATGCGGAGACGTAGCCGACGTCGCCGGTGAAGGTCGTTTTCGAGGCGGGAGCCTGGGCGAAGCTGTTCGCCGCGAGGAGGACCAGCAGCGCGGGGACGACCGGGTACGATTTCATGAGGGCGGGATGAAGGTGAGCGCCAAACGGCGGTGCACCTTGTCATCTTCGGCTCCATTCCGCAAATCGTCTTCGTTAGCGAGGGCGATGGGGCCCGGCGGGTTAGCGGGTCGCTTCTTCCGCGTTCATCGGCGGAATCCGCGAACTACACCTCTTTCAACCCGCGCGACCAAACCACGTCGCAAGTGCGTCGTCGAGCCCGACCTCGTTGGCACCCTCCACCCACGCAACGTGGCCATCGGGCCGTATCAACACCGCCGTCGGCGCGGCGACCGTTCCGATCACCGGCAGCTCCCACGCGCCCGATGCCGTTGCTTCGATAACCTGAACGCGATCGGCCCACGTCCCGATGTCGAAGCGGCCCGGCGCGCCGAGGTTGAGCAGGACGGGGCTCGCGCCATGCAGCAGCTCGAAAGCGCGCAGCGATCCGTCCGGCGTCTCGAGATCGACGTCCGGCATGCGGCGCCCGAGCAGCGGATGTCCTGCGCCAAGGTCGTAGTGGACGTCGAGGCTTCCAGTCATCGCGGTGAGGTATTCGCTCGGCTCCTCCATCGCGAGGACGGGCGCGAGAGTCTCCTTCAGCGCCCTCGAGCGCGCGTCCTGCCGGCCGAGGGCGACGAGGGCCATGGACGTGCGCAGGGTGCGGGCGGCGACGGGATGCCGCTCGGCGTGATAGGTGTCGAGCAGGTCGTCCGGTGACTGGCCCTTCACGACCTGCGCGAGCTTCCAGCCGAGGTTCACCGCGTCCTGCATCCCGAGGTTCAGGCCCTGGCCGCCGATCGGTGCATGGATGTGGGCGGCGTCCCCGGCGATCAGCACCCGGCCCTTCCGGTACTCGGCCGCCTGGCGCGTCATGTCGGTGAAGCTCGAGATGAAGACGGGACTGTGGATCCCGAAGTCGGTGCCGTACACCGGGAGCAATGCCCTTCTCAGGTCGTCGAGCGTCGGCGCGGCCGTGCGGCCGAGCGGCTCCATGAGCACCATGCCCACCGCCCCGCCCTCGCCCTTGCCGATCGCGTGCGTCCCTCCGTCGTAGTGGCGGAATCCCCACGCCGGCTCCTCCGTCGTCTGCAGCTCGGCGATCAGCCAGCTCGTCGTGGCATCCCAGCCCGGGAAGTCGATGCCGGCCGTCTTGCGGACGAAGCTCCTCCCGCCGTCACATCCCACGAAATACTGCGTGCGCGTGCGTTGGCCGCCGGAGAGGTCGACGTCCACGCCGGATTCATTCTGCGTAAAGCCGACGACCTCGACGCCCCTGTGGACCGGCACCGCGAGCTCGGCGACCCACTCGGCGAGAATGCGCTCCAGGTGCTTCTGGAGGAGGCCGAGGACGTAGTTGTGTCGCGTGGGCAGGTCCGCCGAGAACCGCGCGCCGGAGAACATCGAGACCTCGTGCTTCTGTCCCTGCGAGATGAAGCGGCCGGCGATCCCGCGCTGGTCGAGAATCTCGATCGTGCGGGCGAGGATGCCGCGGGCTCGGGGGCGGAGGAGGTCGGGCGCCGGGGATCGTTCGACGATCGCGACGTCCACGCCGGCCAGGGCGAGCTCGCCGGCGAGCATGAGTCCGGTCGGCCCGGCGCCGACGATGAGCACTGAGTGGTTTTTCATAGGCGCCCACTATGCAGCGGGCGGCCGGGCTTGATGCAAGCCCCGGCCCGGCTAGTATTCGTTCTTGGGAAGGGCGCTCAGGGCTGGGCGCCTTTTTTTGTGCTCGAGCTCGCACGAGAGCACAGTGCCGGCGTCGGGATTAGGGGCGTGAGCATGTAGGGACTCCCCCGCTCACGCAAATGCCGGGAGGCCTCACAATGTTACGCGAGGCCCCTGCGAGCGCGGCATGAACGGACTGCTGCTGTATCCAGCGTTTCCGGCGAGCTCCTTCTGGAGCTTTCGTCACGTCATGCGGATGGTCGGCGCGAAGGCGCCGTTCCCGCCGCTTGGCCTGCTCACGTTCGCGGCGCTCATGCCGCCGGAGTGGTCGTTCGAGCTGCTCGACCTGAACGTCGAGAGGCCTGCGACGGAGGAGCTGCGCGCCCGCATCGCGGCCGCCGACGCGGTGTTCGTGAGCGCCATGTCGGTGCAGAAGCGATCGCTCGTCGAGCTGCTCGCCGGCCCCGCGCGGGGCCTCGACACCCCGTGGGTGATCGGCGGCCCGTACCCGTCGAGCTTTCGTGACCACATCCTGCATCCGGCGACCCGCTCCGACGAAATACTGCACCGCGGACTCGACATCCTCGCCTGGGGCGAAGGCGGCCAGTGGGTCGGCGCGATCGACGCGCTGCTGCACGGCGAACGCCGCCGGCATTCCGACGCCGCACCCGTCCTTCTCATTCCCGACGCCATCGCCGCGCAGGAGCCGGGGTCCCGCAGGGCGCTGAACGATCGCAGCATCTTCAGGGACCTGGACACGATGCCGCTGCCGCGGTGGGACCTGATCGACATCGGCGACTACCGCTCGATGATGATCCAGACGACCGTGGGCTGCCGCTTTCGCTGCGACTTCTGCGACATCATCCAGTTCAACGGGGGCTTCACGCGTCCCAAGACCCTGGAGTCGGTGCGGGCCGAGCTCGGCGCGCTGTACGACATGGGGTATCGAGGAGGGATCTTCACCGTCGACGACAACTTCGTCGGCAATCCCGCGGCGATCGAGGCGATCCTGCGCGTGATGATCGATTTCCAGCGCGAGCGCGACTACCCGTTCTCCTTCTACACCCAGGCGAGCCTCGATCTCGGGTCGCCGAAGCTCGGGCATCTCCTGCCGCTCATGCGCGAGGCGGGCTTCACCGAGGTGTTCCTGGGGATCGAGAACCCCGACCCCGCCGCGCTCAGCGGCATGAACAAGAAGCAGAACACGAAGGTCGACATCGCGGCGACGGTCGGGAGGATCCAGGCTGCGGGGATCGAGGTCATGGCTGGATTCATCTTCGGCTCCGACGAGGACACGAGGGATACCGCCGGCGCGATCGCGTCGTTCGCCACGCGCGTCGCGATCCCCTCGGCGATGACCGGCATGCTGACACCCATCCCGCACACGCCGTTGCGCGAGCGGCTCCGCGCCGAGGGCCGGCTGCGTGAGGCCGAGTACTCGGGCAACAACACGGACGACGAGGTGCAGTTCGAGCCGCGGCGGATGAGCGTGGACGAGATGAGGCGCGGATACTACGACATCCTCGAGTCGCTGTTCGCGCCCAAGGCGATGTTTGCGCGCTCGCGGGCCCTGCTCGAGCGCCTCGAGCCGCACATCTTTCACGGCCGCAACGCGCACGGAAAGGATTTCCGGGCAGCGCTCAATTCGCTCTGGGTGCAGGGCGTCCTCCACGGGCCGCGGCTGGACTACTTCCGCCTGCTCTGGAGAGGCTGGCGCAGGGACGCGGCACGAGTCCGCGCGGCGCGGAGCGCCCTCGCCGACCTGGAGCGCCGGATGCGCTCACTCCCGGCCGCGGGTCGCGACTGGGTCGCCGGGCGGGAGTGGCCTGCTCTCCCGGCGCTCGTCGAGCGCGCCCGCGAAGCGATGGTGCGCAGCGACCCGCGACAGCGTCTCGAGGACATCGCGGAGTGGGCGCGGGGAGTGGAGGGGCGCGTGCGCGAGGGAGTGGCGAGTGGCGAGGAGCTCCAGTCCGTGTATCGGTGGAGCCGGGAGTACTTCGTTCGCCAGCGACAGCTGCACCACTTTCCGGGTGCCTATCTCGTGAAGGCGTTCAACCTCGCGATCAAGGGGCTGCACTTCGGGACGGTGATGCACGGCCTGGCGAGCCAGGCGTGGTCGGGCGATCGGCGGCGCGGGTGACTTTCCC
>CAMLHT010000163.1 GCA_946479895.1 uncultured Gemmatimonadota bacterium
TGGTCATCCACGAGATCGGTGACACGCGCATCCACGAGCAGCCGATGGCGATGGTGAAGGGCCACGTGACGGCGCCGGGCGGGATCATCGGGCAGGCCGGCAGCACCGTGGTCGTCGACCATGCCGGCGACAACAACCTGATGACGTTCCGCTTCCGCTTCCCGGGCGTGAAGATGGAGGCGGCCGAAACGTCGTTCGACGCCGCCGGCCACAAGTTCGGCGCCGGGTCGTTCATCATCCGCAACGCCAACCGCGCGCAGCTCGAGCCGGCCCTTCGCGAGCTCGGACTCACCGGCTGGGTCGCCGAGGTTCCGGCGGCGGTGAAGACGCACGACCTCGACGTGCCGCGCATCGGCTACATCCACAGCTGGACGCGCACGCAGGACGAGGGCTGGGTCCGCGCGGCGCTCGACTACTACAAGGTGCCCTACACCTACTTCGGCGAGAACGCGGTGCCGAAGATGGGACGCCTGCGCGACCGGTTCGACGTGATCCTCTGGCCGCACGGCGGCGCGATCGGCACGGCGCAGCCGACGACGGGCCAGCCGGTTCCCTACAAGCGGACCGCGGAGTACACGGCACTTGGCTTCCCCGATTCCACGGATGACGTGCGTGGCGGCCTCGGACCGGAAGGGTTCAGGATGCTCCAGCAGTTCGTGCAGGACGGCGGCACGATCATCACCGAGGGCAACACGGCGACGATCTTCCCCGAACAGAACCTCACGCCGGGCATCAAGCTGGTGACGAACAATCCGGGCCTGGTGAATCGCGGGACGATCCTCCGCGGCGTGCTGTACGACATGGCCAGCCCGATCACGTACGGGCTCAAGGTCAACCAGATGCCGATCTACTTCAGCGGCGGCTCGCTGATGGACGTCGGCATTCCGCAGACGCCGGATCTCCCGGCGCAGGGCAAGGTGAACGAGCTGCGGCCCGGCAGCCGCGCGGCGCAGATGGCGCAGGGTGGCGGCGCCGGTGCGGCGGGCGGGTTCCCCGGTGGACGCGGCGGCGCCGGTGGCCGCGGCGGCCAGACGGTCTATCAGAACACCCAGCCCATGGCCACGTGGGTCCCCCACGCGGTGTGGGAGCCGCTCGCGCAGTGGCCGACGCCACCGGCGATCGCGAACCCCGTGCCGGATGGTCCGCGGGTGATCATGACGTTCCCCTCCTCGCCGAAGGACATGCTGCTCTCCGGCGTGCTTTCGGGCGGCGAGAACCTCTCGAACCGGGCGGCGGTGGTGGATGAGCCGATCGGCCAGGGGCATGTCGTGATGTTCGCCATCCGTCCGTTCTGGCGGTGGCAGACCCAGGGCACGTTCATCCTCGGGTTCAATTCGATCCTCAACTGGAATGACCTGAACTCCGGCAAATAAGGCTGGTCCGGGAGAGGCCTGGGTCTCTCCTGGCCAGGGGTTCAACACGGAAAAGTCCGATCGGATCTGATCAGATCTGATCGGACTTTTCCGTGTTTACCCTCTGCTCATGCGGGAGTGCCTGCCTCCCCGCCGCCTTCGCCGAATCCCTCATCTGGTCCGGGATCCGGACCGCCTTCAGTGGGGAACACCACTTCCGTGTTCGGCCCCAGGGCCGCTCCGTGCGACACGACGCGCTTGATACGCGGCTCTGCCCCGAAGTTCAGGACCAGGCCCACCTGCAGCGAGCACGTTCGCAGGTATGAGAGGCATTGGCGCAGGGCGATCTTCGGCATCTCGTCGGCTGCCTTGACCTGGACGACGATCCTGTCGTCGATCAGGAGGTCGATGCGCTGGCGGCCAATGTGCATGCCGCGGTAGTAGAGGTCGACCTTGACCTCTCGCTGGACGTCGTGTCCTCGGTAACCGAGCTCGATCTGGAGGGCGCGGACGTAGGCACCCTCCAGAAATCCGTAGCCCAGTCGATTGTAAACCTCGTAGAAGGCACCGATGATCGACTCGGTGAGCTTCTCCTCGAGCAGTTCGTCGTTTGGCATGGCGCGACGATACCGACGATCGGCGCCAGGGCCGTGACCATTCCCTTGCGCCGCGAAGCAGAACATTGCGGCGTCGCCTCGTGCGGCGGTGGGCAGGTCGGCGTATCTTCTCCGCTTCCTCCCGCCACCTTCCGTAGATCGCCGTGAACCAACTGGCGCGTCCGCCCCTGAGCCTGGCCGAACGGTGTGATGAAGCGCTGTTCAGGTTCCTGACCTCCCGCAACCTGATCTACAACCAGTGCTGGGAGGATCCGGCCGTCGACCGCGCCGCGCTGGACCTCGGCCCGGAAGACACGGTGCTGATGATCACGAGCGCGGGGTGCAACGTGCTCGATTACCTCCTCGAGCAGCCGGGGCGCGTGATCGCGGTCGACATCAACCCGCGCCAGACGGCCCTCCTCGAGCTCAAGGTCGCCGCGATCCGGTCACTCGACGCGGAGGATGTCTTCCTCCTGTTCGGCAAGGGACGGCATCCGCGCGCCCGCGTGCTCTACGCCCGGCACCTCCGGCGGCAGCTCTCCACGTTCGCCGCCGACTACTGGGATCGCCACATCGCCTGGTTCATGGGCGAGCGCGGGCCGTTCTACTCGCATGGCCTCTCCGGGTTCTTCGCCCGGCTGGTGCGGCTCTGGCTGCGCCTGAACCCCCGACTCGAGCGCGGCGTCCGGGCGTTGTTCGCCAAGCGCGACATCGGCGCGCAGCGCGCGCACTACCTCGCGGAGGTCAGGCCGTTTCTCTGGACGCCGATGATCCGGTGGCTGCTCGGGCGGCAGGTCACCCTCTCCCTGCTCGGCGTGCCGATGCCCCAGCGCCACCTCGTTGCCGCGCAGTCGCCATTCGGGGTCGCCGGCGCCATCCAGGAGATGGTCGACCGGCTGTTCTGCACCGTGCCGGTCCACGACAACTACTTCTGGCGCGCCTATGCCCTTGGCGAGTACGGCGAGGATTGCCGGCCTCGCTATCTCGAGCCGGAGAACATCGCCGCGCTCAGGGATGGCCTGCTCGACCGCCTCGAGCTTCATACGTGCTCGGTGACGGAGTACCTGCAGCGCCCCGATTGTCCGCCGCTGACGCGCGCGGTGCTGCTCGATCACATGGACTGGATGTCCTCCTACTATCCGGAGCTGCTCCAGGACGAGTGGGACGCCCTGCACGACCGCCTGGCGCCCGGCGCACGCGTGCTGTTCAGATCCGCCCACACGGATCCGCCGTACCTCGACTCGGTGAGGGTCGGACCGCAGCGCATGCCGCTGCGGGAGTGGCTCGCGTTCGACCCGGAGGGCGCCGCCCGACTCGGCGCCGGGGATCGTGTGCATACCTACGCGAGCTTCCACGTGGCGGAAGCGCCTGCGCATGCCCTGGCGCTCGCCGGCTGACATGTCGGCCGTCGCGGATCTCCCCGTCCTCTGGCGCATGCTCCGCGGAAAGCCGCGGCATGGAACGGCCGCGGAGCAGCTGGACGAGTTCTACGGGCCGCAGGCAGCGTCGTACGACCGTTTCCGCGAGCGCCTGCTGCCCGGCCGGCGGGAGTTCATGCGCACGCTGCCCCTCACGCCGGGCATGGCGGTCCTCGACCTCGGCGCGGGTACGGGCGGACACTGGGCGCACGCGTGGGATTCGGTGGCCGCGCTGGATGACCTCGTGCTCGTGGACCTGTGTCAGCCGCTGCTCGACGTGGCGCGAGCGCGGTTCGCGGCGAGCCAGCGGGTGCGGTGCATCCATGGCGACGTCGAGAAGTTCGACGCGGACCGCCGCTTCGACCTCGTGCTGTTCTCGTTCTCCCTCTCGATGATGTCGGGCTGGCGCGCGGCGCTCGATACCGCGACACGGCATCTCGCTCCCGGAGGGCGCATCGCGGTCATCGATTTCTACACGCTCGACGCGGCCCCGCCCGCCCCGCTGGCGCCGGTGTCGGCGCTCGACCGTCACTTCTGGCCGCGGTGGTTCCGGCATGACGGCGTCCACCTGCGGCCGGACCTCCTGCCGCGCCTCCTTTCGCTCGGCACGACCGAACTGCTGATGCAGGAGAAGTCTCCCGTGCCTTACATGATGGGGCTCGAAGCGGCGTGGTTCGCCTGGCGAGGCAGGATCGCATGACGGCGGTCGCGCCTTCCCGCTCCGTCGAAGCCGCGATCGCGGCGAATGCGGCCACGGCCGGCCTGACCCCCGCCGAGGTCGAGCGGCTCGCCGCGGCGTCGCGCGAGCAGGCCTATCGCGAAGGGGACGTGGTGATCGAGCTGGGCGCCGTCAGCCCGGGTCTCCAGGTCGTGGTCGAGGGACGCGTGCGCATCGAGGCTCCCGCCGCGCGAACGGCCGACATGGTGACGGTCGCGACGCTCGAGGAGGGCGCGGTCTTCGGCGAACTGTCGGCGCTGGCCGGGACGCCGGCCATATCCCGCGTGGTGGCGGCCGCGACCCCGACCCGCGTTCGCACGATCGACGTTTCGTCACTCGATGCCGCGGGAGAAGTCGCGACGATCCGCGAGCGACTCATGCGGAACGTCATCCGCATGAACCAGGAGCGACTCTCCCAGGCGAACCTGAGCTACGTCAGGCAGCTCGAGGAAACGCTGGCGCTGATGGCGCAGCGCCATGCATACGCGCGCTTTCTCATCCTCGTCATCGTCCTGTTCGGCATCTGCCTGCTCGTCAACAAGTGGGTCACGGACCGCGGCAACGTCGACCTGTACTCGCCGGCGTTCGCCTGGGCATACCTGGGGACGATGGTGCTGCCGACGATCTTCACCGTCTGGCGCGCGAAGTATCCGTTGCACGTCTTCGGGCTGACGACCCGCGGCATCGGAACGGATCTCCGGCGGGCCTCGCTGATCACCGTGGCGCTCGTGGCGCTCATCCTGGGCGGCCTGTGGGCCACGGGATACCCCATCGCCGGGAAGTTCCGGCCGGATTACTTCCTCAGGTATGGCCCGCTGTACGCGTTGCACAGCGCCCTGCAGGAGTTCATGGTGCGCGGGGTGCTCCTGGGCGTCCTGCTCACCATCTTCGGCGACCAGACGTTCCGCCAGCGGCAGGGAGCGAACTTCGTGGCGAGCCTGATGTTCTCGCTGGTGCACATCCACTTCGGCGTCGCGGCGGTGGTCGTCACCTTCGCCTTCAGCCTCCTGCTCGGCAGCTATTATCTCGTGTCCCGGAGCCTGGCCGGAGTCGCGCTCATCCACGTCGTGGTAGGGCTCGTCGCCTTCATGGTGGGGCTGCTGTGAACGGTGGGACGCCCTTGAGCCGTTGTAGACTTCGTGCGGACCGCCATGATCGGCTCCGGAGCCGATAGTGAAGCAAGTCTTCCTTCTGCCACGCCGTCGATGATTCGAACCGCCAGAAGAGCGACCATTCAGCCCGCGCTGTCGAAACTGGTTTTCGTCGTTTCCCTCCTGCTTCCGGCCATCGCGCGCGGCCAGGCGGTGCGAGTCAGCGGCGTGACGTTCGACAGCCTCACCGGCCTCCCGATCCGCGCGGCGTTCATCACGCTCGGATCGCGCAGCACGCTGTCGGACTCCCTCGGCCGTTTCGAGTTCGATTCGGTCGCCCCGGGCACCTACCGCGCCACGATGCAGCACGACCAGCTCGACTCGCTCGGGCTCGGCGGCATCACGACGACGGTGGTCGTGAGCGAGAACATGGCGCCAGTGCGCATCGCCACCCCGTCGATCATGACGATGTGGAGCCGTGTCTGCCCGGGGCGGGCGCCGCAGGACAGCGGGTTCGTCTTCGGCACCGTGCTCGACGCGGCGACGAAGACGCCCGTCAGGGGCGCCCCGATCATCGCGACCTGGATCGACCTGCGCAGCGAGGGCAGGACCGTCGGCGGCAAGGAATGGCGTCTGGAGTCGACGACCGCTGATGACGGCTCCTTCGTGCTCTGCGGCGTCCCGCTCGGCAACGGTGTGCGGCTTCACTCACTCCGCGGGTCGGTCGAGGCCACCAGCCTGGACATGGTTCTGTCGATGACTTCGCCGGTCCGGCGCCAGGACCTCGCGCTGCCGGATCCCGCCGCCGCCGCGCGGGGAGTCGTGCGAGGACGCGTGGTCTCGGACGCCAAGCCGGTGCCGAATGCGCGCGTCGTCGTCGGCAGCTCGCCCGAGGTTCGCACCGCCGATGACGGCCAGTTCATCGTCCGGAGCGTGCCGGCGGGAACGCAGCAGATCGAGGTCCAGGGAATCGGCTTCACGGCCGTCTCGAAGATCCTCAACGTCGGAGGCAACGACACCATCGACGTGGAGCTCGACGTGCAACGCGTCGTCAGGCTCGATTCGGTCGTCGTCCGCGCCTCGGCGGCGCGGGAACAGCTCAAGCGCGATTTCGACGACCGGCGCCGGCGAGGCAGCGGATACTTCCGCGATTCGACCCAGATCGGGAAATACCTCCGCATCGAAGGCGTGTTCGCGACCATGGCCTCCGTCCGGACGGAGCGCAGCTATGGCGGCGGCCTCTCGGTGGTGATCGGCGGATCCCGCGCGCGAGGCATTCGCCGGATCGAAGGATGCACCGCCGTGGTCATCGTCGATCGCGTGCGCACGGATTTCGAGCACCTGAACGCCCTCCAGCCCCAGGACATTGCCGCCATGGAGGTCTACCGCACCAACGAGATGCCCATGGACCTGGCGACGCAGTTCGGGTTCAATCCGTTCAATCGTCCCTGCGCGGTGGTGGCGTGGACCAAGGCGGGGTGGCGGTGAGCATCACCCCATATCGGGTGACGCTTACCCTCGCGCGAATTCTTGCGACCGCATCCCTCGGGGCGTTCAGCACCGGCTGCGTCCCGCTGTTCGCCCCTCCGGTGATCGCCCCGCGAACGACACCCGCCGTGTGGGGCGGCCTGGGCCTGGGCGTCGGATCGGCCGGATTCATGGCCCAGATGGACGTTTCGCGAATGAAGAACGACCGCCTGCTTCGCGCCCGCTGGAACGGACATACCAACATGGGCGGAACGTGGAACGGGCAGCAGGACGAAAGCGTCTCCGAGCTGGGTATCCTCATCGGGCGCGGCCGGATCTGCTGCGACGGCAACTGGGGTTCATACGCCCTGGGCGCGGGCCTCGTGACCGGGTCCCGCGGCTCCGCGCCCGCGGACGAGTACACGACCGCGGGCCTTGCCGGCGAGGCATTCTTCGTTTCCGGCCGATTTCCCCACCTGGCGCTCTCCGTTCTCGGAAACGCCAACCTGGAGAAGTCGTTCGTCGCGGTGAACCTCGCGATTCTCCTCGGCCGGATGCCCTTCACGAGCATGGCGCCCCCCGCCCGCCCGCGCTTCCCGGGCAGGTGATCCCGGGGGAGGTGTACTGGCGTCTGATCAGATGTTTCTCTATGATCCGACCCTGTCACGCCTATGGACCAGACTCTCGAAACGCTCAGATCGACCCTCGGCGATCGATACCGCGTTGAACAGGCGGTCGGGCGCGGCGGAATGGCCACCGTGTACCTGGCCTACGACGAGCGCCACGGTCGGAAGGTCGCCATCAAGGTCCTCAGCCCGGACCTGACGCCGACGGTCGGCGCCGAGCGCTTCACGCGCGAGGTGAAGATCGCCGCGCAGATGTCCCACCCGAACATCCTCGGCGTCTTCGACTCCGGGGAGACCCAGGGGCTGCTCTACTACGTGATGCCCTTCGTCGAGGGCGAATCGCTCCGGCAGAAGCTCAATCGCGAGCAACAGCTGTCGATCGACGAATCGATCCAGATCACGTGCGAGGTGGCCGAGGCGCTCGGGTACGCCCATGCGCACGGCATCGTCCACCGCGACGTGAAGCCGGAGAACATCCTGCTCCAGGACGGGCACGCCCTCGTGGCGGACTTCGGCATCGCGCGCCTCGCCGAGGCCGGTGCCGAGAAGCTGACGGCGACCGGCATGGCCGTGGGCACCGCTGCCTACATGAGTCCCGAGCAGGCCGCCGGCATGCCGGCCGATGCCCGCGCCGACATCTACGCGCTCGGGTGCACGCTGTTCGAGATGCTGGCCGGCCAGCCGCCCTTCGTCGGCGCGAACGCGATGCAGATCATGTCCCAGCACCATCTCGCGACGGTGCCGGAGATCCGGGTGATGCGGCACGCGGTGCCCGAGGAGCTCGATGCCGTGATCCGCCGCGCGATGCAGAAGACGCCGGCGGATCGCTTCCAGACGATGGAGGACTTCAAGCGCGCGGTGCTCGGCGAGATCCCGGCGACGACGTCCACCCTCCCGAAGTACACGGCCCGGTATCGCGTGCAGACGGCGCGGAAGGAGAGCCGGTGGCGCGACTGGCTGATCGTCGGCGTCGTCGTGCTGGGGATCGTCGCCGGGGGCGCGATCGCCGCGCGGCAGTTCCTGGCGCGGGACGCGGCGCCGGATGCCAATCGGGTCGCGGTGCTGTACTTCGAGGATGAAAGCGGCGGCGCGATGCAGCACGTCGCGGACGGCCTGACAGAATCACTGATCGATCGCCTCGAGGACGTGCCAGCCATCAGCGTCGTGCCAGCCAACGGCGTGCGGGAGCTGCGCGGCCGGGCGATCGCCGGGGACAGCGTCCACGCGCTCTTCGGCGTCGGCACGATCGTGCGCGGCTCGGTGGCGCGCGAAGGGGCGAAGGCGAAGGTGACGATCGACGTCGCGGATGCCGTGTCCGATGCATCCTACGACACGAAGGCGATCACGGTGGATACGACGGAGCTCGCGTCACTCCAGGGCATCGTGGCCGACGAGGTCGCGGGGTTCCTGCGCAAGGCCATCGGCGACGA
>CAMLHT010000164.1 GCA_946479895.1 uncultured Gemmatimonadota bacterium
GGGCCGAAGCAAACCGGGGCCCACCGACGTGCGCCCCGTTCCGGCCATGAGCAGATCCCTCGCGGAGTTTACCCTGAGGAGCGCAGCGACGAGCGGGCTCGGGATGACAGCGTGTTACCAGGGCTGGGGCTCGAGCAGCGCCTTGACCTCGAAGCTCTGGATCGGACCCACCGGCGTCACGACGCCGTTCACCATCCTGCCGAGCTGCGCGCGGTAGATGCCGTTCGGCACGCGAACGCCGTTGTTCGCGCCGCCCCGGCCACCGCCACCGAAGCCGCCCTGCGGCGCGGGGGCCGTGCACGACTGGAGTGTCGGCCCCTGTGTCGTGGTGGTGGCGGCGCGATTGGTATCGGCCTGTGCACCGGCGCCGGCCGGCGCGCCCGCGCCACGGCCACCGGCCGGTGCGGCACCCTGGATCACCTGGTTGTTCGCGCTGAACGTGATGCCCGGGTCGGAGTTGAGGTTCCAGACGAATCGCCTGAGGCCGACCGACTTGTCGACCTCGCAGCGGCGCACCTGCGTGCCCTGGTTGTTCGTGATCGTGAGCACGAGGCGCGTGTCGGCCCCGAGGTCGCGGCCGACGTTGTACGTCATCCACGCGCCGACCGGCGGATTGGGCGTGTTCCAGTTGCCGGACATCCAGCTGATGCCCGCCGAGCCCGGATTCGCGTTGCCGCCCGGCGTGAAGCTGTAGGCATGGCGGAGCGGGAAGAGCCGCGCGTCCTCGCCCAGCGTGCGCGGCGTGATGTCGCGCAGCGCGCTGTAGTCGTCGAGCACGTAGAAGCCGCGGCCGAAGGTCGCGAGCACGAGGTCGTTCTCCCGCTTCTGGATGGTGATGTCACGCACCTGCGTGACCGGGAGTCCGCCCTTGAGCTGCGTCCACGTCGCGCCACCGTCCACCGTCACGAAGAGGCCGAATTCCGTGCCGGCGAAGATGAGGTTCGGGTTCACGTGATCGGGCGCGAGCGCCCAGACGTCGTGCTTCGCCGGCAGGTTGCCGGAGATGTTCGTCCAGGTGCGGCCGCGGTCGGCGGACCTGACGACGTACGGCTTGTAGTCGCCGCGCTGCCAGTTGTTGAGCGCGACGTAGACGGTGTTCACGTCGCGCGGCGAGGAGATGACGTCGGCGACGTAGGTGAACTTCGGCACGCCGGGGAAATCCTCGACGCGGCGCCAGGTCCTTCCGCCGTCCTCGGTGATCTGGAGCAGGCCGTCGTCGGTGCCGGCGTAGATCAGGCCCTCGAGCAGCGGCGACTCGTCGACGCTGACGATGTTCGACAGCGCGGTGGTCGACGCGTTCAGCGCGACCGAGCCGGCCGGCCAGACTTTGCCCATGATCGGCAGGGTATCGCGATTGAAGTTGCGCGAGAGGTCGGGGCTGATGCGTCGCCAGTTGTCGCCGCGGTCATCGGATCGGTAGAGGTACTGGGTGCCGAAGTACATGCGCGTCGCGCTGTGCGGGCTCATGATGAACGGCGCATCCCAGTTGTAGCGATCCTGGTTCCCGCCGCGACCACCACCGGCGCCGCGCCCTCCGCCTCCGCCCTCCGCCCCCCGGCCTCCACCCTGCCCACCCCGCGCCCCGCCGGCGCCGATCTGGCTGGAGTCGGGACGCGCGCGCACCGATGTGTCGCGCGGCGGGAGCGGCGGCGGAAGCTGGCCGGCGTCGTCGGACGAAGCCGTGCCGAAGGCCGGACGGATGGACTGAGTGCGGCCCGTCCGCATGTCGAAGCGCTGGATGCCGCCGTCCTGCGACTCGCCGTAGAACGTGTACTGGTCCTCCATGTCGCCGCGCGCCTGGAAGCCGTCGCCGCCGACGATGTTGAACCAGTCGGAGTTGCGGATGCCCCAGCTGTAGATCGTCCGCGAGGGGCCGCACTGCGAGAAGTTGTCCTGCGTGCCGCCGCACACGTAATAGAACGGCTTCGCGTTGTTGATGCCCACGCGGTAGTACTGCGTGATCGGCAGGTTGGCGAAGAAGCGCCAGGTGGCGCCTTCGTCATAGGTTTCGTACACGCCGCCGTCGTTGCCGACGAGGATGTGATTGCGATCGGTGGGATCGAACTCGACGACGTGATGGTCCACGTGGATCGCCGGCGGGGTCTGGCCCTGGTCCCACGGAACCGTTGACCAGGTCGCGCCGCCGTCGGTCGAGCGGCGGAGGTTGGTGTCCACCTCGTAGATCGTGCCCGGCCGATGCGGGTCGACGAACAGCTCGGAGTAGTACTGGCCGAGTCCGGCGGTGAACCAGTTCTCGTTGCCGTTGGGGCACTGCGGACCGCCGCGCCCGCGGCCGCCCGGGGGTGCGCCTTCCGAGCTGTCCGGCGGAGCGCCGCCACGCCCGCCGCCCGGCGCGCCGGCACCGCGGCCGCCGGTGGCCGGAGCCGCGTTCTTTCCATAGTGGGTCCACGATGCGCCGCCGTTGGTCGAGCGGTAGAAGCCCGAGAGCGTGCAGCCATTCTCGGCGTTCTGCGCCTCGATGTGCGCGTAGATCTCGGTGGGATTCTTTCGCGCGTCGATCGCGAGCGCGGCGCGGCCGACGTCGCGGTTCGGGAGCCCGTTGGTCAGCTTCGTCCAGTTGCGGCCGGCGTTCGTCGACTTGTACAGGCCACCTTCCGGCGAGCCGCCGATCGCCTGGCCGACATGCCGGCGGCGCGGGTATGCCGCGGCGTAGAGAACGTCGGGATTCTTCGGATCGAGGATGACGTCGGTGATGCCGGTGTTCTCGCTGATGGTGAGCACCGCGTCCCACGTCAGGCCGCCGTTGGTGGACTTGTACAGGCCGCGCTGGCCTCCCGCGGAGAACAGGGGGCCCTGGGCCGCGACGTACACGACGTCGGAGTTGCGTGGGTCGATGACGATCTTGCCGATGTGCTCCGAGCTCTCGAGCCCCATGCGCTTCCACGTCTTCCCGGCATCCGTCGTCTTGTAGACGCCGTCGCCGAAGTGCGCGCTGCGCTGGCTGTGGTTCTCACCGGTGCCGAGCCAGAGGACGTCCGAGCTCTTCGGGTCCATGACGATGCAGCAGTTGTTGAACGTCCCGCCGTCGTCGAAGATCGGCGTGAAGGTCACCCCGCGATTCACGGTCTTCCACACGCCGCCGAACGCCGTGGCCACGTACCAGGTGCTGGGATTGCGGGGGTCGATCTCGATATCCGCGATGCGGCCGGTGACGAGGCCGGGGCCGATCGACCGCACCTTGATGTCGGCGAGCTGATCGGACGTCAGGGTGCCCTGGGCTCGGGCAGAAAGGGGTACGGCCAGAGCGCAAAGGATGACGCTCCGGAGCAGGGTCGGTGATCTCATTGGGGTGCGCAAAAGGAAGGAAGGCCGCAGCGGACAACCACGACAAACTTGGCCTCCAGCCCCGCGGGACGCGAGGCGCGCAGGCACGGTGGGACTTGACGTAGGCATACCTCGGAGGTAATATGTATGACATGAAGCGGACCAGCCTTTTTCTCGACGAGAAGCTCCTCGAGCGTCTCCAGCGCCTGGCCGACCGGCGCGGGGTGAGCACGGCGCACCTGGTCCGTGAGGCGGTGGCCGCCTACCTCGCCGGCAATGCCACCCCCGCGAAGGTGCCGGCCATCGCCGGCCAGTTCGCCAGCGGGATGAGCGATGGCGCGGAGCGGGTGGACGAGCTGCTCTGGAGCGATCCGCACCCGTGATGGTGCTCGCCGACACCGGCCCGCTCTACGCGCTGGTCGATCGCAGCGATGCATGGCATGAGCGGGTGGTGGCCTGGTGGGAGACCAGCCGGGCGAGGGTCGTCGTGCCGGTGACGGTGATTCCGGAGGTCGCGTACCTGCTCCACCAGCGCATCGGCGCGCGGGCCGAGTCCGCGTTCCTGCGCTCGCTGGTGGACGAGGAGATGGAGACCGAGCCGTTCCTGCCGGAAGACCTCACGCGGACGGTGGAGCTGGTCGAGCGGTACAGCGACCTCGGGCTCGGCTTCGTCGACGCGTCGGTGGTCGCGATGGCCGAGCGGCTCGATGCGCGGCACCTGCTGACGACGGACCGCCGGCACTTTCACGCCGTGCGGCCGGTGCACGTCAGGTCGCTGGCCCTGGTGCCTTGACGGCCCGCGAGGCTACTCGCGCAAGCTCGTGACCGGATCGATGGCGCTGGCTCGGCGCGCCGGCAGCCAGCAGGCGACGAGGGCGATCGCGGCGAGAGCCAGGGGCACGAGCGCATAGACCACCGGATCGGTTGCCCGCACTCCGTAGAGCTGCGCCTCGATGAACTTCGCCGCCGCCACCGAGACGGCGAGTCCCACGAGGATCGCTGCCCCGATCGTGGTCATGCTCTGCCGGATGACCAGGCGCACCACCTGCCCCGCTCGCGCGCCCAGCGCCATGCGGATTCCCATCTCCCGCGTCCGTCCGGCAACCGCATAACCGGTGACGCCATAGATGCCGATCATCGCCAGGAGCACCGCGAGCGCGGTGAACCCGCCGAGCAGGCGGAGGATGAATTGCCGCTGGCCGAGCTGGCCGCGGATGGAGTCGATGAGCGGGCGGATGCGCCACACCGGCTGCTCGCCGTCCACGCGCCAGATCGCGGCGCGCGCGGGCGCCACGAGGCGCGCCGGGTCGCCGCTCGTGCGAACCACCGCCTCGGTGAAGATCAGCGGGCGCTGCGCGACCGGCAGGTAGGCCTGGTCGAGCTGCGGCTCGGAGATCGTGAACTGCTTCGCGTTGCCGACGACGCCGACGACGGTGAACCACTTCATCGAGTCGCCGTCCGGCAGCTTCACCTGCTTGCCGAGCGCCGGGCCGGCGGGCGCGATCTTCCTCGCGAGCTGCTCGTTGACGATCACGACCGGCATGGCGCCCAGGCGGTCATCGGAGGTGAAGTCCCGGCCGGCCACGAGGGGGATGCGCATCGTCTCGTAGTAGCCGGGCGTGGTGAGGTTCAGGTGCAGCATCGGCAGGCGCTTCGGGTCGGTCGTCCCGCGGCCGTCGAGCTGGTACGGCACGCGCTCGCCATTGCCGTTGAGCGGTGTCGCGCGCACCAGCGCGGCACTCGTGACGCCCGGCACGGCCCTCAGCTCGGCCAGCATGCGGTCGAAGGTCGCCGCGATCTTCTCGTCGGTATCGTACTTCGTGGCCGGCAGGCGGAACTGGAGCGTGAGGACGCCGGCGGCATCGAAGCCCGGGTTCACGCGGGTGATCGCGACGAGGCTGCGGCCAAGCAGCCCCGCGGTCACGAGGAGGACGACGCAGAGCGTCATCTGGGCGAAGACGAGCGGGCTCCCCCGCATCGCGCGGCCCGCGCCCTCGACGCGCGTGGTCAGGGCATCGTTCAGCCGCACCCGGCTCGCGCGCCACGCCGGCGGCAGCGCGAACAGGAGGCCGGTGCCGATGGTCACCGTCATCGCGAAGAGCAGCACCGCGCCATTGAGGCTGATCTCCCCGAACAGGGTGAGGAAGTCCGGGACGACGGCGCCGAGCCATCGCACGCCGGCGTACGCGATGCCGATGCCGAGCGCTCCGCCGGCGACCGAGAGGAGCAGGCTCTCGGTGACGAGCTGGCGCATGAGGCGGCCGCGGCCCGCGCCGAGGGCGGAGCGGACGGTGAGCTCGCGGCGGCGGGAGGCGGCGCGCGCGAGCTGGAGGTTTGCGACGTTGGCGCAGGCGATCAGCAGCACCATGGCCACGGCGGCGAGCACGACATAGAGCTCGGTGCGAGACGAGCCGACGAGCTGCTCCTTCATGTCGGCGACGCTCACCGTCAGCCCCGCGTTCGTCGCCGGAAACTGCTCGGCGAGCTGCGCGCTGATCGCCTCGATGTCGGCCTGGCCCTGCGCCACGGTGACACCCGGCTTCAGCAGCCCGGCGACTCCGACGCCCGGCTGCCCGCGCGTCTCGAGATCTCCCTTGTTCGGGTAGTAGCCGATCGGCATCCAGACGTCGGGAGCGCCGTACGGGCCCTGAAATCCCTGGCGCAGCACGCCGGCAATGGTGAACGGCTGCCCGTTGAGGACGATGGTCCGGCCCAGGGCGTCGGCGCGGCCGCCGAAGTGGCTCTGCCAGAGCCCGTGGCTGAGCACCGCGACCGGCTGACGCGTGGCGACCTCGGTCTCCGCGTCGGTGAACAGGCGGCCGATCTCGGGAACGGCGCCGAGCATGCGGAACGCGCTCGCGGTGGCGAAGGTGCCGATGAGCCGCTCCGGCGCGCCGGCGCCGGTCAGGTTCACGCTCTGGCCGCGGATGGCCGCGAGCTCCGCGAAGGTGCGGTTCCGCGCGCGCCAGTCGAGGTAGTCGAGGTAGACCACGCCCGCCTGCCGGCCGTCGCGGATTCCATTGACCATGGTGAGCCGGTCCGGCTGCGGCCAGGGCAGCGGCTGGACGAGGACGGCGTTGACGACGCTGTAGATCGCCGTGGTGGCGCCGATGCCGAGGGCGAGGGTGAGCGCGGCCACGGCGGCGAATCCGGGGCGGCGCAGCAGCGTGCGCGCGGCGTAGCGAACGTCCTGCAGCAATGTCTCCATCGGTCGGGTCTCGGCGGGATACTCGGGTGAGGACCAGGGCACGTCGCGGGAGGTCGCCGGCTGAAGGTCGTGCGTGCGCGCGGCGATCGCGTGCACGTGAAGGAGGGGCGCATTGACGGCGATGTCGGCGACGAGATGCGCCCAGAGGCGGACGACGCCGCGGGTGCCGTTGCGGTACTGCTCGGCGCGGCGCTCGCGGAAGAAGTCGACCATCTCCTCGCCGAAGCGCGCGCGGAATGCCGCCGGGTACACGAGGAGGAGGGCGCGGAATACGCGCTCGCCGGCTCCCGTGCCACGCGCGGCGCGGGTCACGCGAGGGCCGGGAGCAGGTTCTTGTCGCGGGCGATCGCGACGACGGCGGCGAGGCGGGCCAGCTCGAGCTCGAGCACGCGCCGGCCGAACGGCGTCAGGCGGTAGTAGCGACGGCGATCGTCGCCTTCGGCGGCGCGGCGCGCGGACTCCTCGATCAGCGACGAGTCGATCATCCGCTGGATGGAGCCGTAGAGCGTCCCGGGCCCGACGCGGATCTGGCCGCCGGAGACTTCCTCGACCTCACGCGCGAGGGCGTAGCCGTGCTTGCCCTGGCGCTCGCCGGCGAGGGCGAGGAGGAGGTGAAGGACGACGGGTGTGAGCGGGAGCTGGGCGTGCGCGTCGAGGGCGGCCATACGATCCGTTGCTGATATATCCGTTACGGATATAGTGGATCGCGGTTTCGGTGGCCGCAAGGGGATCGCGCGGCGGGGCGCCGGACGACGCGCGGCCGGTACGATGCTCCGATACCGGCGGTGGGAGCGCGCCGCCCGCCCCGGGTGTCATATTCCTGAAACGGCGTGCCCCCCGGTTCGCCGCCCACAACCCCCGAGCCTGCACATGGAAAACTCATCCACTTTCCGAGACGTCACCCGCCGCGGCTTCATCACCGACGTGGCCGTCGGCGCCACCGGCGCCCTCGCGCTCTCCGCGATCCTTCCGGCCGAAGCGCGCGCGAGCGGCCAGCCGGCCGCGGCGGCGGAGTGGGACCTGACGTGGATCGACCGGCTGACCGGCAAGTACCGCACGGTGTTCGACGCGCCGGAGGTCAACGACGGCATGGTCTTCACCAACGCGTCGGTATTCCTGATGGGCTTCAAGGAGGTCTACAACGCGAGCGACGCCGACATGCAGGCCGTGCTCGTCCTGCGCCACAAGGGCGTGGTCCTCGCCTTCAACGACGCGATGTGGGAGAAGTACGGGATCGGCACCGAGCTGAAGATCCCGAACGCGGAGAAGAAGAATCCGTGGAGCGGCGAGCTCGCGACGCTGCGTGGCCGCGGCGCGACGCTGCTGGCCTGCAACCTCGCGGCGAATCGGCAGGCGCGGGAGATCGCGAAGCGCGTGGGCGAGGAACCGGAGAAGGTGCGCGCGGATATCTACGCCAACTTCGCGCCCGGCGTGATCCTCCAGCCATCGGGCGTGTTCGCGACGATCCGCGCCCAGCAGGCCGGCTGCGCGTTCATGAAGTCGGCCTGACCCTCGTCACCACAGGAGAATCGTGTCCGCTCCCCATTCGGAAAAGGCGCAGCTCATCCGCAACTTCGAGCGCGAGCTGCCGACCACGCTCAGGGTCCTGCGCGCCTTCCCCGCCGACAAGGCCTCGTACACGCCGCATGAGCGCTCCACCAGCGCGCTCAAGCTCGCCTGGACCTTCGTGCAGGAGAACGAGCTGGCGATGATGGCGCTCGCGGGCCCGATCCAGTTCGGCCAGCTGCCGAAGATGCCGGCGACGATGGGCGAGATCATCGATGCCTACGAGGCCTCGGCGAAGCGCTACCTCAAGGCGCTCGCCGCGACGCCGGACGCGCGCATGGACGAGACGATCCAGTTCCCCTCGGGGCCGGGAAAGATGGGCGACGTACGGGTGATGGATTTCGCGTGGATGATGTTCCTCGACATGATCCATCACCGCGGCCAGCTCTCGACGTACATCCGGCCGGCGGGCGGCAAGGTGCCGTCGATCTACGGGCCGAGTGGGGATGAGCAGTGGATGTAAGGCGGTCATTCACCTGACCGAGGGTTTGGTGCGCGGATCACGCAGATGAACGCGGAAACAACAAGCCGGGCGCGTGGGGAGACTTCGCTGAACTTCCCCCAGTTTCGTGGACACCTGTTAACCGGCTCGCTGGATCTCGGTG
>CAMLHT010000165.1 GCA_946479895.1 uncultured Gemmatimonadota bacterium
AACCAGTAGATCACGGCGCCGCCGGTGATGAGGCCGAGCAGGAACGGCGGGTGGAGGATCGAGAGGTTCTCGAGGTTGGTCGTGAGCCCGCTCGTGAGGCCGACGATGATCGAGAAGATCATGGTCGTGGCGCCCACGACGGCCGTGCCGATGAGCACCGGCTTGGCGGTCGCCTTGAAGGTGTTGCCCGCGCCGTCGTTCTCCTCGAGGTGGTGCTTGGCCTTCTCGTAGTTCGGCGTGAAGCCGTGAGCGGCCTGGATCTCGCCGGAGGCGGCCGGGTTCTGCTCGATGGTCGAGAGCTCGAACACCGACTGCGCGTTGTCCGTCACCGGGCCGTAGGAGTCGACCGCGATCGTGACCGGGCCCATGCCGAGGAAGCCGAAGGCCACGAGGCCGAAGGCGAACACCGCCGGGGCGCCCATCAGGGCGGCCATGCTGCCGCCGGTGAGGCTGACGAGGTACGCGATGGCCATCAGGCCCATGATCGCGATGCCGAGCCAGAACGCCGAGAAGTTGCCGGCCACCAGGCCGGACAGGATGTTGAGCGACGGGCCACCCTCACGCGACGACGTCACGACTTCCTTCACGTGGCCCGACTCGGTCGACGTGAAGATCTTGACCAGCTCCGGAATGATCGCGCCGGCGAGCGTGCCGCAGGTGATGACCGCCGAGAGCTTCCACCAGAGCGAGCCGTCGCCGAGATCCGGGATCATCGCCTTGGAGACGACGAAGGTCAGCGCGACCGAGAGGATCGAGGTCAGCCAGACGAGGAAGGTCAGCGGCGCCTCGAAGTTCATCTTGTCGGCGCCCTGGTACTTGCCCTTCGCGAGCGCCTCGTTGATCAGGTACGACACGCCGGAGGCGACGACCATCATGATGCGCATGACGAAGATCCAGACGAGCAGCTTGACCTGGACCGTCGGATCCTTGACCGCGAGGAGGATGAACGAGATGAGCGCGACGCCCGTCACGCCGTAGGTCTCGAAGCCGTCGGCCGAGGGGCCGACCGAGTCGCCGGCGTTGTCGCCGGTGCAGTCCGCGATCACGCCCGGGTTGCGGGCGTCGTCTTCCTTCACGTTGAACACGATCTTCATGAGATCGGCGCCGATGTCGGCGATCTTCGTGAAGATGCCGCCGGCGATGCGCAGGGCGGCCGCGCCGAGGGACTCACCGATCGCGAAGCCGATGAAGCAGGCGCCGGCGTAGTCACCCGGGATGAAGAGCAGGATGCCGAGCATCAGCACCAGCTCGACCGAGATCAGCAGCATGCCGATGGACATGCCCGCCTTGAGCGGAATCGCGTAGCAGGGATACGGCTTGCCGCGCAGGGCGGCGAAGGCGGTGCGCGAGTTCGCGAAGGTGTTGACGCGGATGCCGAACCAGGCGACGCCGTAGCTGCCGGCGATGCCGATGAGGCTGAACAGCAGGATGACCACGACCTTCGTCAGCGTGAAGTGCTGCAGCACGCCGAAGTAGATGGCGATCACCGCGCCGATGAAGACCTCGAGGATCAGGATGAACTTGCCCTGCGTGATCAGGTACGTCTTGCAGGTCTCGTAGATCAGCTCCGACACCTCGAGCATGGACTTATGCACCGCCATGTTCTTGAGCTGATTGTAGATCACGAGGCCGAAGGCGAGGCCGAGGGCACAGACGACGAGGCCGAACATGAGCAGCGTGCGGCCGTTGAAGCCCATGAACGTCGCGGTGCTGAGGTCGGGGACGACGAGGTTCGCCTCACCGCCGGTATGCTGCAGCTCCTGCGCGAAGAGCGCGGCGCCCGTCAGCGGCGCGACGACGATCGCGGCGAGGGCGAGGAGGACGGCCGATGAACGACGGACCAGGTTCTCCATCAACTTCATGATGTCTGGTTCTCCAGGGGGGAATTCGATTCCATCGCACAATGGCCGCGTCGGTGAGGGCGCGGCCAGCGGATGGTGCGGGTGGGTCTCGGAATCCCTCGGGGCGAGGGAGGTTTGCGTGGCAAACCGCGCAATAATACGAACTTACGCGCTCCCGTGCCAGTGACGCCCTAGAGGTCGATGACGACCTGGTACTTCCCCGCGATGGGCACCCCTTCGGGGGTCACGGCTGCCCGGAAGCGGAAGGTCTTGAACAGCTCATCGAGCTTCCGGTTGTAGCCCCCGTCCCTCGTCGGGGTGAACTCCACCTTCACGATCTTCCCCCGCTCGTCGATGTCGAAGTTCACGATCACCTTCGCGCCCTTGACCTTCGACGGCACCGGCTGGGGCGGAATGGGCATCTCGATGAGCGTCGGGATGTAGTTCGCGCCCGCGCCCCCGCCGGTCCCCGGACCGACGCCCGAGCCCCTGCCCGTCCCGATGCCCGACCCTACTCCGCCGCCCGTGCCCGGACCATTGCCACGCGTCCCGTCGTTCCCCGTGCCGCCCCCGGTTCCGACCACCGGCGACTCGGCCTTGACCTCGGCCTTCGGATCCGGCGTGGCGACCTTCGGCATCTCGACCTTCGGGACGACCGGCTCGGGCAGGACCGGCTTCGGCGGCTCCACCAGCTTCTCGACGGGCGGAGCGATCGGCGCCACCACTGGCGGGGTCACCGCCGTCGGCGGAGGAGCCACGCGCACGTACTTCACGCCCCCCGTCCCGCGGGTGCCGCCTCCGCCGCCCCCGGCGGGGCCTGGCCCACCGCCGCCCTGATTGATGATCTGGAGGTCGGGATTGAGGTTGGTCAGCGGCTGAGGCTGGAGCAGAACCCAGACGAGCAGCGCGTGCAGCAGGGCCGAGACCGCCGTCGCGGCGCGCCGCCTCCGATGATCGAACGGCAGGCCGACGGCCGGCAGCGCCCCGGGGCGATGCCAGGCGTGCCGGCGCTTCTTCGCCCCGGCACGCTCGAACAGCTCGTCGGATACGACCCGCGTGAAGATCATCGAGTGCAATCTGGGAGTGGTGATCACCTAAATGAATACGACCGGAAGCACCCATAAGGTTCCTTTCCGTCCGCGCGATTTCCGGCCCATGAACGCGAAAAGGCCCGGCTCACCGAGCCGGGCCTTTCGCTCATCGGGTAACTACTTCGAACCGGGCGTATCCTTGGGCGGCACGCCGATGATCAGGATGCCTGACCCGCGGGCCACGTCCATCGCGTTGATGATGTCGCCGTAGGGCGACTGCGGATTGCCCTTCACGAACAGCACCTTGTCGGGGCGTCCGTCATAGATCGACTTGAGCTTGGCGCCCAGGTCGGTCTTCGTGACTTCCTGCGAATTGATGAAGTACTTGCCGTCCGGATTGACCTCGAGGACGATCTGGTCGGACTTCGCGTTCGCCGGCTGCACCGTCGGATTGGGATCCGGGAGCTGCACGTCGATCGCCTTTCGCATCGTGGGCAGGGCGGCCATGAAGATGATGAGGAGCACCAGCAGCACGTCGATCATCGGCGTGACGTTGATGTCGTTCTCCAGGCCCTTGTTGGGACCAGCAGCCATTGCCATGGTTAGTGTCCTCCGCCCGGCGGGGCCGCGTTGGCCTTGGTATCGCCGGCCACGCTCGATGTCGTGCCCGGCTCCTGCTCACCGATCAGGCCCATGACGCGCACGCCGTTCTTCATGGCGATCTCCATCGCGTCCTGCACCTTCTCGTACTTCAGGTCCTTGTGGGCGCGAAGGTACATGACGAAGTCCTCGCGTCCCGGGGCCGTGTAGATCTCCTTGATCAGCCCCTCGATGTCCTTCGGGTCGTAGAGCTTCTTGTCCAGGTACATCCGGCCGTCCGCGTCGAGACCGAGCACGTGATCGTTCTCGGCGTCTTCCGGATGGTCCTTCAGGTTCACCGCGCGGGGCGGCTCCGCCGTGAAACCGGCGAGCAGCTGTGGCGTGACCACCATGAAGATGATCAGCAGCACGAGCATGACGTCGATCATCGGCGTGACGTTCGGCGTCGACTGTACGCCGCCACCGCCCCCACTCGACATTGCCATTTGCCTTCCCTCCAGATCGGGGACGCTGCTTAAGTGGAGATCGGGCCGGAGCCGGAAGCGGCGTTGAACTCACGGGTGAAGCGCGAGCGGCCGAACTCGCCCGACACGCCCTTGATCAGGTAATCGATCATCTCCTTCGAGACGTACGTCATCTCGGCGGTGAGGTTGTCGATCTTGGTCGAGAAGTAGTTGTACGCCCACACCGCCGGGATGGCCACGATGAGACCGAAGGCCGTCGTGATGAGCGCCTCGGCGATACCGGAGCCGATCGAGGCCAGACCGCCCGAGCCCGTCGCGGACATGCCCGTGAAGGCGTTCACGATACCCATCGTGGTGCCGAGCAGGCCGACGAACGGCGCCGTGGCGCCGACGGTGGCGAGCACCGCGAGGCCGCGCTTCAGGTTCGTGATCTCGAGGAGCATGTTGCGCTCGACCGCACGCTCGGCCGAGTTGATGTCGGCCACGGTGACCGAGCCGTCGGCGATGAGGGGCTTCACCTCGCCCAGGGCGCCGCCGAGCACGATCGCGACGTGCGACTTCTTGTAGCTCTCGGCGAGGCGGATCGCCTCGGTGAGGTTGTCCTCCTCGAGGAACTGCGAGAACTCCGGGGCGAACTTGCGGCTCTCACGCTGCGCCTGGCGAAGCGCCCACCACTTCGAGACCATGATCGTGATGGAGTAGATCGACATGATCGCCATGACAACCACGATGCCCTTGGCGAACATGCCCATCTGCAACCACATGCCCTTCAGTGACATATCCATAAAAACAGTGCTCCGAGTGCGGGTGTGAGTGTGAGGGGAAGAGGCTTAGCGAACGAGGGAGAACATGAACGGCATCTGGACCAGCTGCTTGACCTTGCGGCCTCCGACCTCGGCCGGGAAGAAGCGCATGTTGGGCAGCGCGTTCCGGACGGCGGAGGTGAACGCCTCGTGATCGGACTTGATGATCTCGAAGGTCTTCATGTCGGCGCGGCCCGTCGTGTCGACCACGAACTTCGCGACCACCTGGCCTTCGATGTTGGCGGCGCGGAGCTGGTTCGGGTACGTCGGCGGCTGGTTGCTCGGGTTCGCCGAGGCCGGCTTCTCGACCTGGAAGTCGAAGAGCGGCTGGTCGGAGTTGAGCGGGGCGGCCACGCCGCCCGTCACGCCGCGAGCCGTTCCACCGACGGCGCCCTTGCCCGTGAAGTCTTCCTCGCGCGTCGCCGCCTTCGAGAGGTCGATGTCGGGGATCACGTCAGGGATCTTGATGGGCGCGCTCAGGATCTGGAAACCCTTCGGCGGCTGGGGCGAAGCGACCACGTCGGGCGGAACCTCGACCTTGGGCTGCTCCTTCGGCGGCGGCGGCTCTTCCTTCTTGACCTGGACGAACTCGACCTTTTCCGCCTTCGCCTTCTCGAGCTTCTGGCCCGCGGAGAGGGTGCCCTGGACGGCGGCGGCAATCAGCGCGACGTGGAGGACGAAGCTGAACAGCGTCCCTCCCGCTCGCTTCTGCGCCTTGGCCTGGGATTCGATGAGGTTGTTGAACATTGACCGTGGAATCTGCGTTTGACCAAGTGCTCGCAAGAACTCTCGACGGTCAAGCTAAGCCAGCCGGAACGTGGTGGAATGCCTCGCGGATTAAGAATCCGTGAAGTCGATGTTAGAATCACCTTTTCGCGAGCCCGCCCTCGCCGGCTCCGGCGCGAGGGATTTCCTGTCAGGGTTCGACCCCGAGCCGTCGGCGACGGGCAGCACCAGCGTGAAGAGGGTGCCCCTGCCGAGCCGGGACTGCGACGTGAGGCTCCCGCCGTGCGCATGCGCGATGTACTGCGAGATGGCGAGCCCGAGGCCGAACCCGCTCCGCTCGGCGGCCCGCGACCGCGCGCGATCGGCCCGCCAGAACCGGTCGAAGATGTGCGGCAGGTCGGTCGCCGAGATGCCGATTCCCGTGTCGCGGACGGTGATGGCGATCTCCCCCGGCCCCTTCAGCAGCGAGGCGATCTCCACCTTGCCGCCCCGCGGCGTGTACTTGATCGCGTTCGTAACGAGGTTCAGCAGGAGCTGCCGGAGGCGGGTCCGCTCGCCATGGACGACCGCGTCGTCGATCGACGGCATGGAGATGGAGAGCCCGGCGGTCTCGCCGAGGATCGTGGCCGTCTCGTAGACGTCGTGCAGCAGGGGCTCGATCCGGACCTCCTCGGTCGCCAGCTCGAAGCGGCCCTCGTCGGCGCGGGCCAGGGTCAGCAGGCTGTCGACCAGGTCCGACATCCGGGTGACCTCCTGGAGTGACTCCTCCAGGGCCACCATCCGGTCGTCCTTCGTCGTCCGGGGGTGCATCGCCCGCTCGACGTCGGCGCGGAGCACGGCCAGCGGAGTCTTGAGCTCGTGTGACGCGTCGGCGGTGAAGCGCCGGAGCGCCGAGAAGGACAGCTCGAGGCGCGACAGCATCGCGTTGATCGTGGTGGTCAGGCGGCCCAGCTCGTCGTTCTCCAGGCTCGGCGGCAGGCGACGGTGGAGGCTGCGGCCGTCGGTGATGGCCTCGAGCTGCTCGGTGAGCTCGTGCATCGGCGCGAAGACGCCGTCGGCCATGAACCAGGCGACGATGCTCGCGCCCACGAGGATG
This sequence comes from uncultured Gemmatimonadota bacterium, assembly GCA_946479895.1. The sequence goes on from CAMLHT010000165.1 coordinate 6,562, forward strand.
AACGGCAGGATGACGAAGACCGTCCCGACCAGGAGCTGGCCCGACAGCTGGACGAACTGGTCGGGAATGCCGACGATGACCTGGCTGATCAGCGGCTCCAGCCCGGGCCCCGCCCGCCGGCCAAGCAGGTAGAGCGAGTGCACGTTCAGCGAATCGGCGACCAGCGGCACCAGCGCGACCTGCTGCGGGGAGACCCGCCGGGCGTATTGCAGCAGCGAATCGCCGTCCGTCGGGGGCAGCGCCCGGACGAGGGCCGAGTTGTAGAGATAGGTGCTGTCGCTCCCGACGAGCATGAAGTAGCCGGGGCGGAGCTCCAGGTACTGCCGGAGCTGCGGGCTGATCGTCATCGATCCGGGGTCCGTCGAGTCCACGACCATCAGGGGATAGCCGCGCTGGCGGGACAGCTGGATGTCCCGGATGATGTCGTCGGCGAACTGGATGGACTGCGAGTAGAGCTCGTCCTGGGCGACGCGGAGCCGCGCGACATAGAGCGCGATCGCGAACACGATCACGGCCGCCATGGTGAGGGCGACGTAGGACACCGTGAACCGGACGCGGGTGGAGGCCATCGGGCCCTGCCCTATGCCTTGATCATGTAGCCGACGCCGCGCACGGTGGAGATCAGCTTCTTCGCGTGCTTCGCGTCGATCTTCTTCCGCAGGTGGTTGATGACGACGTCGACGATGTTCGTGCCGGGATCGAAGTTGTAGCCCCAGGCGTACTCGGTGATCAGCGTGCGGCTCATGACGCGGCCCGGGTGGCGCATGAGGTACTCGAGGACGGCGTATTCCTTGGGCGTGACGTCGATGAGCTCCCCGGCCCGCCGGACCTCGCGCGTCGCCTGGTCGAGGGTGAGGTCGGCGACCGTGAGCATCGGCGAGGCGATCGAGCGCGGACGGCGGGCGAGCGCCTCGACCCGGGCGAGGAGCTCCTCGAAGGCGAACGGCTTGGTGACGTAGTCGTCGGCGCCGGCGCGGAGCGCGGTGACCTTGGCGTCGATCGCGTCCTGCGCCGTGAGCACGAGCACGGGGCGCTCGAACCCCCTGCTCCGGAGCGCGTTCAGCACGTCGAGGCCGCTCTTCCTGGGCAGGCGCATGTCGAGGATGACGAGGTCGTAGGCCTCCGACGTCGCCCGGGACTCGCCGGACTCGCCGTCCACGACGAGGTCGCACGCCCAGCGCTGCTCCTCGATGCCGCGCTTGATGTACTGGCCGACGGTTGGATCATCCTCGATGACGAGAATGCGCATGCGGTTTCAATCGTTCGTGGGAGGGGTGAATCCGTATTCCCGAATCTTGCGATACAGCGTCTTGATGGAAATGCCCAGCAGCGCGGCGGCGCGGCCGCGATGCCACTGCGTCTGCTGGAGGACGGACTCGATGTGGCGGCGCTCGAGGTCGGCCAGGCGCATCGGCGAGCCGACGCGGGCCCCCGGCGCGAGCAGCTCGACGAGGGTCTGGGCTCGGATCTCCGATCCGTTCGCGGTGCTGACGGCGCGCTCGATGACCGTCCGCAGCTCGCGGACGTTGCCGGGCCACGAATACTCCTCTAGTGCCGCGAGCGATTCGGGCGAGAGCCGCGGCGCCCGCATGCCCCCGAACTGGGCCGTGAACTGCTGGGCGAGGAGCGGGATGTCCGTGCGGCGCTCGCGCAGCGGCGGCAGCTCGATCTGCGCATGGCGGAGCTTTTCGTGCAGCGCCTCGCTGAAGCGTCCCTCGCGCGTGAGCACGGCCATCGGGTGCGCGGTGGTGGCGATGATGCGCGCGCTGAGCTCGAGGCGATGGCCGCCGTTCGGCTCGGGCAGCGTGCCGCGGGTCATGGTGCCCAGCAGCTTGGTCTGGGCCGTGTGGCTGAGCGCGGCGACTTCGTCGATGAGGACCGTGCCCTGGGCGGCCTGCTCGAGCGCGCCGGCCTTGCGCGTCGCCGCCACGGCATCGTCATAGCCGAACAGCTCGGCGTCCAGGAGCTCCGCCGGCAGCGCCGACGCATCGATCTCGACGAGCGATCCCGCCCGGCGCGAGGCGGAGTGGATGGCGCGGGCGAGCAGGGTCTTCCCCGTTCCCCGCTCGCCGGTGATGAG
>CAMLHT010000166.1 GCA_946479895.1 uncultured Gemmatimonadota bacterium
TTGAACACGTCGGCGAACTCGCAGCCGACCGCGCCGGCGCCGATGATCGCCATCGTCTTCGGCGCCTTCTCGAGCGTCAGTGCCTCGTCGGACGAGAGGACCGTGGTCCTGTTCAGCTCGAGGCCGATCTGCGGCAGGCCCTTCACGCGGGAGCCGGTGCAGATGACGACGCCCTTCTTCGCGTCGTGCTTCTCTTCCTTTCCGTCGGCGGTCTTCACCGTCACGGTGTTCTTGCCGGTCAGCTTTCCGGTGCCCTTGATGTACGTGACCTTGTTCTTCTTCATCAGGAACTCGACGCCCTTCGAGTTCTGCGCGCTCACCGCGCGCGAGCGCTTCATCGCGACGGAGTAGTCGTACTTCACGTCGCCGACGCTGACGCCGAAGTCGGCCGCGTGCTTGACCTTCGTCGCGATCGACGCCGATTCGAGGAGCGCCTTGGCGGGAATGCAGCCCCACAGCACGCAGGTGCCGCCGAGGCCTTCGCGCTCGATGATCGCGACGTTGAGGCCGAGCTGGGCGGAACGGATCGCGCCCACATAGCCGGCGGGGCCGCCGCCGATGAAGATCACGTCAAAAGAAGCCATTTCGAAGAAACGGGACGAGGTCGGTATCGCGCCGCGTCCGGCCCGGCCGGGCGGCAGTGCTGTGGAGAATAACCACATCGTCCGTCCGGGGGAGGGCCGTCCGGGGGCGCCGCGGCCTCAGAACTGGAAATAGATGAACGGCGAGCGCTGCATCGGCACGAACAGGTAGAGAATCACCAGCCAGGCCGTGACGAGAAACGCGATCCCGCCCGCGCCCCGCGGCATCATCCGGAGCATGTAGCCGTGATTGAGCGCGTGCGCCCGGACGCCAGCTTCGCGTGCCCCCACCAGGGATCGGCCCGCTGCGTGCGCTGCGATGACCAACGGAAGCAGCATCCAGAACGGGGGGAAGAACCACTCGATCCCGCCCGTGGCAGGGCCGAACAGGCGCGCGAAGATCGTCACGGCAACTTCGAGGGTCTGGGCGCGAAACAGGATCCAGCCCCCACACACGAACGCAAACGTCGCGGCCCACGCCAGGATCGTCGTCGCGACACGTGTGGGCCGCGTTCCCCGCATTTCCCGCCACCGCTTGTGCACCGCCAGACCGACGCCGTGATAGAGGCCCCAGAGCACGAAGTTCCAGCTCGCGCCATGCCAGAGACCACCGAGCAACATCGCGAGCACGAGGTTCACATACGTGCGCCGAGGCCCTTTCCGATTGCCGCCGAGCGGGATGTAGAGGTAGTCCCGCAACCAGGATGAGAGCGTTATGTGCCAACGCCGCCAGAACTCGGTGATCGACTTCGACAGGTACGGCAGGTCGAAGTTTTCCGGGAGATCGAAGCCGATCATGCGCGCGACGCCGATCGCGATGTCGGTGTACCCCGAGAAATCGCAGTAGATCTGGATGGCGTATGCGACCACCGCCGTGGCCAGCGTGCCCCGCGAGTAGAGCTGCGGGCTCTGGAACACCACGTCGACGAAGACGGCGAGGCGGTCGGCCACCAACAGCTTCTTGGTGAGGCCGAGCAGAACGACCGGGACCGCCCCGCTGACGCGGCGCCACGACCAGCGCAGGGTGCGTCCCATCTGCGGCATGAAGATCGACGCCCGTACGATTGGACCGGCCACGAGCTCGGGAAAGAATGACACGAACATCGTGTAGTCGCGCAGGCTGCGGCTGGCGGGAATGACGCCGCGGTACACGTCGATGGTATAGCTCATGGTCTTGAACGTGAAGAACGAGATTCCCACCGGTAACGCGACGACCAACGGGGCGGCCGCGCGTCCGAGCAGGGCGGCCACGTTGTCGATCAGGAAGCTGGTGTACTTGAAGTAGACGAGCACCCCGAGGTTCACCGCGAGGCTCAGCACCAGCCATTGCCGCCGTGCGACAGGATCGGCGCTGTCCTCCATGCGGAGCGCGCACCAGTAGTCGACGACGCTCGGCACGAGCAGCACGACGATGAACCACGGCGTCCCGGCCGCGTAAAAGACGAGGTTGGCGACGAGGAGGAACGCGTGCCGCGAGCCGATGTTGGGCAGCAGACTCAGGCCGAGCAGGACGGCGACGAGAAACGGGGGAAACCAAACGGAGATGAACGACATGCTCAGCGCCCCGTGACGCTCAGGCGCGACCACAGCACGCGTCCGACCACGTCGTGGCCGGCTGCATTGAGGTGCCCATTGCCGAGGGGGGCAATGCCGGCGCCATGGCCGACGCGGCCGCGGCGTCGCGCGTCGATCATCGAGGCGCGCGTCGAGGCGCAGTCCACCCCGAAGCGCTGGCACGCGCCGAGCATGAGCGCCTCGCTCGTTTCCGGCGTCGAATCGCCGCGGAGGCCGGTCTCGGCCAGGTAAACGAGCGTGACCCGTGGACCAAAGGCGCGGCCAAGCGCGTGCACGACCGCCTCGGGTGTGCGCGCGTACTCGGCCGAATCCGGGGGAGTCTCCATCGTCGCGACTTCAGGCATCGGCGGGGGGGTCGCGACGCCCCCGCGTCCGGCGGCGGCGCGACGGGCGCTTCGCCCCTGGATCACCATCCACCGGTGCCGGGCGAGCATCATCAGCACCGACGCCCGCGTGGGCCGCGAGTAGCCGGGGCGTACTGGTTCACCCACCAGGCGCACGGAGTCCGGCCTCGGCACGCGAATGCGCGGACTTGCGAAGAGCAGGGCGTTACGGTCAAAGTCGTTGGAGGAAAGCACGACGTAAACGCGCAACGGGTTCCAGCGGCGCATGACCTCTCCGGCGACGTACAGGTACTGCGCCGGCGACGCGCCCGACCATCCGTACTGACGCACGTTGAGCGGCAGGCCAGCCTCGCGCGCAAGCTCCTCGAGGCGCGCCCCCATCGTGTGGCGATCCGCCACCTGTTCGGCCAGCACGTACGAGTCGCCAATCACCACCGCCGTCGGGCCGTCGGCAAGGGAAGCATGACTCGTGAGTCGTGCCCCGTGCACGGAATAATGGCTGATCGCGAACCCCTCATCGATCTGGCGCCGCTCGATGATGTCGCTCGCGAAGCTGTCGGCAGCCGCGTCGGCGCGTGGCGCGGCACCGGGGCTGGCGACGACGCGCACCGCGAGCTCGAGCACGGCGAGCGCGCCGATCACGCCGGCGGCGATCCGGACGAGGGGGTTGATCCAGCGGAGGAACTGCAACGGGGACGCGGTCCGGGTGGGGGCCAGGAATTCGTCCGCGTCGACGTCATGAAGACGACTGAAGGCCCCTTCGTGTCACGGTCGCCGGCTGTGCTTTTCCAGCCACTGCCGGGCAGGATCACGCGCCGGATACGTCACTCGTTCACCATCGCGCGCCCCCTCTTGGCGATCGGTTTCGTAGACCCGCCGCATCGTGGTGCCCTGGTCAGCGCGCGAACGAGGTGGGAACGGCGGCGTCACCGAGCGTGACGAGGATCACGCCACTCCCACCTCAGCTCTTCCGTTCTATCAGAACACCAGCATGAGCGGGTTCTCGATCATCCGCCGCAGGGTGCGAAGGAACTCCGCCCCGACCGCGCCATCCACCGCGCGATGGTCGCAGCTCATCGTCACGCGCAGCTTCTTCTTCACCACGAACTCGCCGTTCACGACCTCGACCTTGTCCTCGGCGGTGCCGATCGCGAGGATCGCGACCTCCGGCGGATTGATGATCGCCGTGAACTGGTCGATGCCGAACATCCCGAGGTTGGAGACGGAGAAGGTCGACCCCGTGTACTCCTCGGGACTCAGCTTCCGCTCCCGGGCCTTCTTCGCGAGCGATTTCGACTCCGCCGAAATCTCGCTCATGGACTTCTGGTCGGCGTCGAAGACGACGGGCACGATCAGGCCGTCGTTGGTCGCCACCGCCATGCCGAGGTGCACGCGATTGTGCAGCCGGATCCTGTCCCCCAGCCAGTGCGCGTTGACCTCGGGGTGCTGCGCCAGCGCCGTGGCCGTCGCCTTCAGGATGATGTCGTTGACCGACACCTTGAACTCGTCGCCCATCTCGGCCATCGCCGCGCGCATCTCGGTGACGCGCGAGAGGTCGAACTCCGACGTCAGGTAGAAGGTGGGGATCGGGCCGATGGACTCGGAGAGCCGGCGGGCGATCGTCTTGCGGATCTGGGTCAGCGGCTGGTCCTGGAAATCCCCTTCGCGCGGCGGGCGCGCCGGCTTCGCGGCGGGAGCGGCGGCACCGGCCTTCGCTCCGCCACTCGCCATCGCGCCTTCGACGTCGCGCCGGATGATCCGGCCACCGGGACCTGACCCCGTGACTCCCGAGAGCTCGAGGCCACTCTCACGCGCCATGCGGCGGGCGAGAGGGGAGGAGCGCACCGGGCCCGTGGGAGTGGGGGTGGGAGTGGGAGTCGCCGCAGGCGACGCCTGCTTCGGGGCTGCAGGGGCAGCGGCGGGAGCGGGCTTTTCGGTTGGGGGCTCGGTGGCAGGCTGGGCCGGCTTCGCCGGCGCACTCCCACTCCCACCCCCACTCGCCACCAGGGCATCGATGTTCTCGTCCGCCGCGGCGATGACGCCCACGAGCGATCCCACCGGCTTCGATTCGCCTTCCTGCACGAGAATCTTGCGGAGCACGCCGTCGCCACGCGCGACGAGCTCCATGATGGCCTTGTCGGTCTCGACTTCGGCGAGCGATTCGCCCGACTTCACGGCGTCGCCTTCCTTCTTGTTCCACTTCGCGATGCGCCCTTCTTCCATCGTGGGCGACAGCGCCTCCATGAACACCTTGGTGGCCATTGATCAGTCCAGGTACATGACTTTGCGCACCGCGGCGATGGTCTTCGCCGCGTCGGGCTTGGCAGCCCGCTCGAGATTCTTCGCGTAGGGCATCGGGACGTCGGCCTGGTGCACCCGTACCACGGGGGCATCCAATGCATCGAAGCACTCGCGCTGGATGTAGTCCACCACCTGCGCGCCGATGCCCGCGAGCTCCCAGCCTTCCTCCAGCACGACGGCGCGGTTGGTCTTCTCCACCGACGCCTTGATCGCCTCGACGTCCATCGGGCGCACGGTGCGGAGGTCAACCACGTCCACGTGGATGCCGTCCTTCGCCAGCTGGTCGGCCACCGTCATCGCCACGAGCGCCATCTTGCCGTTCGTGATGATCGAGCAGTCCTTCCCTTCGCGCTTCAGGTCGGCCTTGCCGATCGGGATGAGGTATTCCTCGTCCGGGACTTCGCCCTTGGTGTTGTAGAGCATCTCGCCCTCGAGGACGAGCACCGGGTTGTCGTCGCGGATGGCGCTCTTGAGCAGGCCCTTGGCGTCGTACGGCGTGCCCGGCGTCACGACCTTCACACCCGGCATGTGGGCGAGCCACGACTCGAACGCCTGCGAGTGCTGCGCCGAGAGCTGGAGCGCGGCGCCGTTGGGGCCGCGGAAGACCATCGGGCAGTTGTACTGGCCGCCCGACATGTAGAGCATCTTCGATGCGGCGTTGATGATCTGGTCGAGCGCCAGGACGGCGAAGTTCCAGGTCATGAACTCGATGACCGGCCGGAGGCCGACCATCGCCGCGCCGACGCCGACGCCGGCGAATCCGAGCTCGGTGATGGGCGTGTCCACCACGCGCATCTCGCCGAACTCCTGGAGCAGGCCCTTGGAAACCTTGTACGCGCCCTGGTAGACCGCGACTTCCTCGCCCATGAGGAAGACACGGTCGTCGCGGTGCATCTCCTCGCGGAGCGCGGCGTTGAGGGCGTCCCTGTATGTGATGACTGGCATATTCATCTCGCGTCATCCTGAGCGTAGCGAGGGATCCGCTTGTGACTGCAAAGGAGCAGATCCCTCGCTGGCGCTCAGGATGACAGCTTATCCGGCGATGGGTTGAGTGTAGGAGTCGCTGGTCGTGTCGACCATGATGTCTTCGTAGAGCGCTTCCAGCGGCGGCTCGGGACTGTTGTCGGCAAAGTCCCACGCCTCCTGCACTTCCTGCTTGAGCTTCTCGTCGAGCTCGTGCATCTGCTCGTCGGTCAGCTGTCCGTTCTCCTGCATGTGCATGCGGAGCAGCACGATCGGGTCGCGCTTCTGCCATTCCTCGAGCTCGGACTTGGGGCGGTAGGTGCCGCTCACCGCGTCGGACATCGAGTGGCCCATGAAGCGGTAGGTGCGGACCTCGAGCAGCGTCGGCGCCGAGTCGGTGCGGGCGCGATTGACCGCCTCGATGACGCAGGCGCGCACCGCGAACACGTCCTGACCGTCGCACGTGGCCTTGGCCATGTTGTAGGCCGAGCCGCGCTCGTAGATGTCGTGGATGGCCGAGGCGCGCTCGAGCGCCGTGCCCATGCCGTAGCGGTTGTTCTCGATCACGTACACGACGGGCAGCTTCCACAGGCCCGCCATGTTCAGCGCCTCGTGGAACGCGCCGGTGTTCACCACCGACTCGCCCATGAAGCAGACGCAGACCTGGTCGCCGCCGCGATACTTGATCGCGAATCCGACGCCGGTCGCGAGCGGCACGTGCGCGCCGACGATGCCGTGGCCGCCGAGGAAGTTCGTGTTGCGGTCGAAGATGTGCATCGAGCCGCCCTTGCCGCGCGAGCATCCCGTCGAGCGGCCGAACAGCTCGGCCATGATCGGCCCGGGCGCGATGCCGCGCGCGAGCGCCTGGCCGTGGTCACGATACGTCGTGATCACGTAGTCGTCGGGGCGGAGCACCGAGAGCGAGCCCGTGCTGACCGCCTCCTGGCCGATGTAGAGGTGACAGAAGCCGCCGATCTTGCCGAGGGCGTAGGCTTCCGCGGTCCGCTCCTCGAAGCGGCGCTGGAGGAGCATCGACCGCAGCAGCTCGAAGTTCAGGTCGCGATCGGAGTTGTTGGACGGAGTGTCGTTTTTCTTTTTTGCCATGTTTCGATCTGTCTTCCCGGGCGCAGCAAGGGACCTGCTTTTCGGAGCAAGAGCAGGTCCCTCGCTACGCCCGGGATGACAAGAGGGTTAGACGCCCGCGGCCTGGACCTGCTCCCAGGCGTGATAGCTCGAGCGGACGAGCGGGCCGGCCTCGACGTGCCTGAAGCCCATCGCCATGCCCTCGCGCTTCAGCAGCGCGAACTCATCCGGCGTCACGTAGCGGTCGATGGGAATGTGGTCGGCCGACGGGCGGAGGTACTGGCCGAGCGTCAGGATGTCGACGTCCACCTCGCGCAGGTCGCGCATGGTGGCGAGCACTTCCTCGATGGTCTCGCCCATGCCGAGGATGATGCCGGTCTTGGTCGGGATGTTCGGCGCGATGCGCTTCGACGTCCGGAAGATCTCCATGACGCGGGCATAACGGCCGCCCGGCCGGCACTTCTTGTAGAGACGCGGAACGGTCTCGGTGTTGTGGTTGTAGATCTCCGGCTCGGCCTCGAGCACCGTGCGGATGGACGACTCGCGGCCCTGGAAGTCGGGGACGAGGACTTCCACCGAGCACCCGGGGACGCGCGCGTGGATCTGCCGGATCGTCTCGGCAAAGGCCCATGCCCCGAAGTCGGGCAGGTCGTCGCGGTCCACGGAGGTGAGCACCACGTGCTGGAGGCTCATCTTCGCGGCTGCCTCGCCGACGCGCTCCGGCTCGGCGGGGTCGAACTTCGGGGGTCGCCCGTGGGCGACCGCGCAGTAGGCGCAATTCCTCGTGCAGACGTCGCCGAGGATCATGAAGGTGGCGGTGCCGTGCTGCCAGCACTCGCCGACGTTGGGACAGTGCGCTTCCTCGCAGACCGTATGCAGGTCCAGCTCGCGCATCAGGTTCTTGAGCCGGAGATAGTTGGAGCCTCCGGGAGCCTGGACCTTGAGCCACGGGGGCTTCCGGTCGGGCAGCGGCTCGACGCGGTGCCGGCCACTGATCTGGTAAAGCGTATCGCCCATGTATGATTCCGGGGGCGGCCGTCCCGAGGGAGCCCGACAGCCCGTGTCTTGTTGTCTGAGGCCAACTTGCGGGGCGAAATCTACCTGGTCAGGGATAGGGTAGGAACCGACCTTTAACCGGTGAAAACGGACTTGAGGGTTAGCTGGGTCCGGGGCTCCGGAGTCGGCGTCCGCGAACGGTTTCGAGCGCAAACATCCGGTGTGGCAAGGGCACGCGACAAGCGCCCTGTCCCGGCGGAGTTACATTGCCGCGCCCGGCACGATTCCAGCGATTCCCGGCGTGAAACACCTGCCGGCGGATGCCCGTAAGCCAGCCATAGTCGCCGTCAGTCCTTTTTCCGGGAGACCATCCCCATGATCCGCACCATCTTCGCCATCGGTCTGTTCGCCGTGCTCGGCCTGTTCGCGCTGCGAATGGTGTTCGGCATCTTCGGGTTCCTCTTCGGCATCCTCGGCGGCCTCCTGTGGTTCGCCGTCAAGATCGCGATCATCGGCCTGGTCATCTACATGGTCATCCGGATCTTCAGCCCCGACACCGCGCGGAAGATGCGGAACTGGGGAGAGGGGAACGACACGATCTAAGGGACAGACTTCTCGGGAGGGTTTTTTACCGCAGAGGTTCGCAGGGGTTCGCGGAGGAAACCCAGAGGGGGGGGGCAAACCAAGCGGGGTGCCCCCCCCCAGCGACCACCCCGACCCCCACCGTACTAGACCCTCTTGCCCTACACGACGCTCTTCCG
>CAMLHT010000167.1 GCA_946479895.1 uncultured Gemmatimonadota bacterium
TCGCAACCGCCTGATTACAAATCAGGTGCTCTGCCAATTGAGCTACGTCAGCAGAAGGCCGTATTTTCGCGAGACACGTAGGATAGTCAGCCCCGGGAATAGTGTCAACCAGCGAGGACACACCGACTTAGGAGACTGAGGGCGGAGGGCGGAGGGCGGAGTCTGCCAGTGGAGATTTTCGCCGATCCTCAACCTCGCCTCAACGTCGTCCGGCCCTCCGCCCTCCGCCCTCCGCCCTCCCTCCTCCGCTACCACGGCTTCCAGCTCGTCCCCGCCGGGCCGTCCTCGATCACGATCCCCTTCTCCAGCAGCTCCCCCCGGATCCGGTCGGCCTCGGCGAAGTTCCGCGCCCCCCGCGCCGCCTTCCGCGCCGCGATACGCTCCTCGACCCAGGCCGACAGGCCCGCGTCCGCCAGCTCGCGGTCCGGCAGGATGTCGAGGACGCCGTTCATGGTCGCGAACGCCTCCCGCGCCTGCGCCAGCGCGGCCGCGTCGGTGCCCCGCCGGTCGAGCTCGGCGTTCGCCCGGTTCACGAAAGTGAACAGCACCGCCATCGCGTTCGGCGCGTTCAGGTCGTCGAACAACGCCGCCTTGAAATCCTCGACCGCCCGGGCCGCCGCCAGGCCCAGCTCCGGCGTCCCGCCCGCCGCCGCGCCGAGACGATCGGCGAAGTCGCCGATGCGCCGCACCGCGTTCATCGAGGCCTCGAGGGACTCGTCGGAGAGGTTGAGCTCCTTCCGGTAGTGCGTCGTGAACACGAAGTGCCGCAGCGCCGCGGCCGACACGCCCTTCTCGCGCATGCCGAGCACCGTCGTCGTGTTTCCGAGGCGCTTCGCCATCTTCGCGCCCTCGATGTTGAGGAACGCTCCATGGCACCACCAGCGCGAGAACGGCTTGCCCGTCGCGGCCTCGGACTGCGCGATCTCGTCCTCGTGGTGCGGAAAGATGAGGTCGACCGCGCCGCAATGGATGTCGAGCGTCGGGCCGAGGAGATCCATCGCCATGGCGGAGCACTCGAGATGCCAGCCGGGACGACCGCGCCCCCACGGGGAATCCCAGGCCGCGCCCGTCGCCTCATCCTCCGGCTTCGCCGCCTTCCACAACGCGAAGTCCTGGGCGTTCTCCTTGGCGTAATCATCCTGGACCACGCGCGCGCCCGAGCGGACCTCGCGCTTGTCGAGGCGCGAGAGCTTGCCGTATCCCGGAAAGCGATCGATCGCGAAGTACACCGAGCCGTCCTCCGCCTGGTAGGCGATCCCGCGATCCACGAGCGTCTGCACGAGCGCGATCATCTGGGGGATGAACGCGGTCGCCTTCGGGTACTCTTCCGCCGGCTCGATCCGGAGATATTCGCGATCGGCCTGGAACACCGCGGTCACGGGCTCGGTGACCTCCGTGATGGTCTTTCCCTGCTCCGCCGCGCGCTTGATGATCTTGTCGTCGACGTCGGTGATGTTCATGACCTGGCGGACGTCCCAGCCGGCCAGCCGCAGCGCGCGCCGCAGCAGGTCGGAGAAGAGGAACGTGCGGAAGTTGCCGATGTGCGCCGGGTTGTAGACCGTCGGCCCGCAGCTGTAGACGCGCGCGGTCCTGCCGTCCTCCGGCGTGAACGGGTCGATCGACCGCGTCAGGCTGTTGTAGAGCGTGAACATCGGGTCAAATCTAGGCGGGTCGCCGGGGCGGCGATCCCGCGCTCACCGCGCCGCCACCACCGGCGCTTCGGCCACGCGGTTGGTCCGTGGCGCGAGCTCGCGGGCCGAGGTCTCGCCCATCCGGAGGTGCACCATGGAAATCGTGGCGTCCGCCGGGACCAGGGCGAGGGCGGCCGCTGCCTCGCGCGCGGCGACGACGGCGGCGGCTCCGACCGCGAGCGCCTGCGCGACCACGCGCGTCGCGCGGTACCGGGCGAGATCCGGCAGGTCATCGCAGGAGTCGAGCAGCAGCACGGCCCCGGGCACGAGTGGATCGATGGGCCGGGCGGGGAGCGTGAGGTCTCGATAGACGGCGCGGCGCGCCGAGCCGATCACGCTGCCGCTGTCGCAGCGCAGCAGCCCGGCGGCACAGAGCAGCAGGGTGGTCTTCCCCGATCCGACCGGCCCCGCGACGACGAGCACCTCACCGCTGCGGATCTCCACCGACACCCGGCGCAGCGCGGTGACCGCGACCGTGCACGAGCCGGCGCCGGCGGTGAACCGCCGGGAGACTCCACGCAGCTCCAGGGAACCGGGATGGGCCATGTCGCGTGACATGGCCCACTCTGCACCGGCACCGGCGGATCTCCGGAACCGTTTCGACGCGCCGCGGACCTAGTTCGCGCCGGTGAGACCTTCGCGTTCGGCCAGGCTCACGACGTCGACGGGCGGCCCGAGCGGAATCAGCACGCCGCCACCGGGCACGGGGAGGCGCAGCAGCAGCGGACGCTCGCGCGCGGTCTTCCGGAACCCCTGCCCCTCGTAGATGCGGGTGATGAGGATCCGGCGCACCACGACCATCACCGCGGCCAGGGTCGGCACGGCGACGATGAGGCCGAGCGGGCCGAGGATCTTGCCCATCACCAGCACCGACATGATGGTCAGCACCGGCGGGAGGTCGACCTTCTTCGACATCACGAGCGGCGCGACTACGTTGCCCTCGAACAGGTGGATGACCACGCCGAGGAGGATGACGAGGGTCGCGTGACCGGCGCCGGTCATGCCATGGAACGGCGGGCCGCTGAGGACGAAGACCGCCGGCAGGATGGTCGACAGCAGCGTGCCGAAGAACGGCACGATCGCCACGAGCCCGGTGAAGATGCCGAAGGGCAGCCAGAACGGGACCTCGAGGAGGTACAGGCCGAACGCGGTGAGGGCGGCGAGCACGCCCATCGCGATCAGTTGGCCGACGATGTACGCGCGCAGGGTGTTCGCGAGGTCGCCCAGCACGTCGCGCACGAGGTCGCGATGGATGGGCGGAAAGAGGGCGATGAGCCACTCGCGGTAGAGCGCGGGATGCAGCGCCAGGTAGATGCCCATGACGCCGACGGCGAAGACGTCGATGGCCGCGTGGACGAGGCTGAACACCCGCGGCACGACGTCGCCGAACATCGTGGAGACGCGCTCGTAGACCGCGGTGATGATGCGATTGTCGCCGGTGCCGATCGCGTCCTTCAGGAAGGGAAAGCGGACGGCGAGGTTGTCGAGGCCCGCTTCCCAGCTCGCGATGAAGCCCGGGAGCGCGTTGATGAGGGCCTGGGTCTGCGTGACGACGGGCGGGATGAGGATCCAGCCCAGCAGCACGAGCGCCCCGAGGGAGCCGACCACGGCGATCGCGAAGGCCGCGCTGCTCGGCATGCGCGACTTCCGCTCGACGAAGCCCGCGACCGCCCCGAGGTACAGGGAGATCAGGATGCCGAGAAAGAGGAGCAGAAACACCTGAGCGACGGACTTGAACAGCCATAACCCCAGGACTGTCAGGACCGTCGCCGTCAGGATCGGGGCGTAGCGGAACCGCCCGTTGGTCGTCGTCGTCAACTCGATTTCTTGTGCCCCGTTTCCTCGATGTCGGCGTTGACGGTTTCCTCGTCGTGCTGGCCCGCGCCGATCTGCCGTTTGTCGGGCGAGCTACCGGCAGGAAGCATACCCATCTGTTGCTTGAGGGCGAGGAGCTGCGAATCGACGGTCGCGCCGACCGCGCCCTTCTCGAGCGCCTTGAACTGCGACTGGAGCGCGTCCCCGGAGAATTCCTCCTCGATCTCGACCGAGGCCTTGATCTGCCGCTCGTTCTGCTCGATGCGCTCCTCCATGCGGGAGAAGGCGTCGAAGGCCGAGTTCTCGGACATGGACGACATCGTCTCGGCGATGCGCTTCTGGGCCTGGGCGCGGCGCTGGCGGGCGAGGAGCAGGTTCTTCTTGCGCTTCGCCTCCTCGATCTTGTCGTTGAGGCCGCGCAGCTGGTCCTTGAGCTTCTCGGTCTCGGCGCGATGCGACTCCCAGGTGGCCTCGAGCTGCTGGCCGTGGGAGAGGTGCTCGCTCTTCCGGACGAGGGCCTGCTTGGCGAGGTCGTCGCGGCCTTCGCGCACGGCGAGCATCGCCTTGTTGTTCCAGTCGGCGGCCTGCTTCATCTCGGCGTCGGCCTGGTCGCGCAGCCGCTTCTCGTCCGCGATGGCGGCCGCGACCTGCTGCTTCGCCTTGACGAGCTGCGAGCGCATGTCCACCAGGATCTGGTTGAGCATCTTCTCCGGGTCTTCGGCCCGGGAGATCAGATCGTTGATGTTCGAGCGGAGGAGCGTCGAGAAGCGATCGAAGATTCCCATGTTGCTTACCGGGCCTCGCGGTAGGTGCCGATCTCGCGCAGGTGGGATGCGAGAGCGACGGTGATGCTTTCGTAGGCGGACTGGAACTCCTCGAAGTCGAGATGGGACAGCTCGAGTGCTTCGGCCATGACGATGCTGTCTTCCTCGATCCCGTACGCGCCGTGCACCAGGTCGGACGCGTTGAGCTCCAGGAGACGACGATTGAGGGTGGCTTCGAGTTGCTTGTCGGAGGGAACCGCCATGACCTTGACGCTGATGACGACGACCGGCGGCGAAAAGTGCACGATGACGTCGAAATCGAGCGCGCCGCCCGGCTTCATGACCCAGATGCCGGGTTCCACTTCCGAATGACTCACGCCGCCGGAGTCGAGCCGGTTGAGAAAGCCTTCGATGTCTTCCTTGGTAACCATCGCGACGAGCCTCGCTAGTCTGGGACAGTCTCTACGGCGGCGCTCCGGGAAAGTTACTGGCTGGGCACCGGGCTGTCATCCTGAGCGAAGCGAAGGAGAGAGCACTCCCGACGCTTCGCTCAGGGGGACCAGGGCTACTCCGCTCGCTTGATCTGGACGAGCCGTTCGCGTGCCAGCTTGCGGCCGGTGGGCGTCGCGGCGAGCCCGCCGCCGGCCGTCTCGCGATAGCGGACGTCCATCTCCCGGCCGATCTCGCCCATCGTGTCGATCACCTCGTCGGCCGGAATGGCGAACTCGATCCCGGCGAGCGCCATCTCGATCGCGGCCAGGGCGATCGCGGAACCCGTCGCGTTGCGGAACACGCACGGGAGCTCGACCAGCCCGCCCAGCGGATCACAGACCAGGCCGAGGGTGCCCTGCTGCGCGAGCGCGACGGCCATGCCGGCCTGGCGCGGCGTGCCGCCGAGCATCTCCGTCGCCGCGCCGGCGGCCATTCCGGCCGCGGCGCCGGTCTCGGCCTGGCACCCGCCCTCGGCGCCCGAGAGCGAGGCGCGCTCGGCGACCACCGCGCCGATCAAACCGGCGCAGGCCAGGCCGTCGATGAGCTTTTCATCATCAAGATTCTTTGCCTTCGCGATGCCGGTGAGCACCGCCGGCAGGACGCCGGCGCCACCGGCGGTCGGCGCGGCGACGATCACGCCCATCGCCGCGTTCACCTCCTGCACCGCGAGGGCGCGCTGGAGGACGTCGCGGAAGACGGTGCCGGCGAGCGGGCCGGCCGGGCCGGTCCGCAGCTTCGCCGCGTCGCCCCCGACCAGCCCGGAGGCCGAGTAGAGGTCGCCCTTCTCGCCCTTCTCGATGGCGTCGCGCATCACGTCGAGCGCGCGCTTCAGCTGCGAGCGGATGTCGGGGATCGTGCGGCCCGAGTCCTTCGACTCGGCTTCGAGCGCGACGGCGGCGAGCGTGGTGCCTGCTGACTCCGCGGCCGCGATCGCGGCGGATAGTGATCGGAACATGCGCTACCTGGAGTTGCAGAGCTGGATGGGCGGACGGCCGGGCGCGATCGGCGCCGACCACTCACGATCGAGAATCTCGCGGACGCGCGCGGGCGAGGGAACGGGCACGGGCTGGCGCGGGCTCGCCATCGTCACGACGAGATAGTTGGGCGTGGTCATCTCGCGGTTCATGGCGTTCACCTGCTCGAGCGTGATGCCCGGTGTCAGGCGCCGTCCGAGCTCGATCTGCGCCGGAAGTCCGAGGGCGGGCTCGCCGTCGGCGAATGCCGAGACGAGATCTTCCGCGCGCGCCGCGGACGGCCGCGGCGCCCGGTCGTCGGTGGTCCGGTCGTAGACGCGTTGCGAGGCCGCCTTCACGGAATCGAACTCCGATGCCTCGAAACCGTGCTCGCGCATGCGATGAGTCTCGCGCGCCACGGCAGCGATGGCATCCTCGAAGCCGAACGGCGGAAGCGCGAATGCCCCGTAGTTGGACGTCTGCAGGTCACGCGAGTGGAACCGCTCGATGAACTTCGTCGCGTAACGCACGCACGTCGCCGGATTCAGGAAGATTGACAGACCACGATAGGTGATCATGTTGGCATAGATCACCGTCGAGAGATCCTTGCGATAGGCCGACTCGGTCGTGACGGGTTTCCACGGATGCACGAAGGAGAACGTCACCGTCGGGTACGTTGACATCGTGTCCCGCGTATAGACGACCGCGAAGCCCGAGCCCAGCCGCTGCCGCGGCAGCGGGGCTCGCGAAGCCGGTGCCGGGATCCTTCCGAAGTGGCGTCGCACCAGCGCCTCGGCGCGCCCGACATCGACGTCGCCGACGATGACCACGGCCATGCGGTCGGGGCGATAGTACCGCCGGTGGAAGGCAGCGACCCGCGCGGCCGTCGCGGAGGCGACGTCGACGCGATCGCCCAGCAGCGTATTCCACCTCGCCGGCGAGTCCGGAAAACGCTGGCGCCCCGCCAGCTCGTCGAGGCGGCGTGCCGCGGGGATCGGCTGGTCGAACTCGGCGACAGCCTGCGCGCGAGCCGCGGCGACCCGGCCTCCATCCATGGGCCGGCCCGCCGCGAGGGACGCCAATACCGCGACCGCGCTGTCGAGCTGACGGGCGTTATCTCCCGTGACGACGCGATACACGGATTCGTTCCGACGGACGATCGCCGTATCGGCCGTGAGGTGCGACAGCAGGTGCATGTAACCGCGACGTCCCTCGGGCTCGGCGAGCGTGCCGCCTCGAATGACGAGGCGCAGCTCCGTTCCATGCGCGGGAAGATCGTTGCGCTGGATGTAGACGCGCAGACCGTTCGGCAACGTGCGCACCCTGACGGCCGGATCCGGCACCAGCCGGCGATCGCGGGCCTGCCCGGCAAGCGGCCTGGCGACGAGCAGGACAGCGCTCGCAAGCAGCCAGCCCGCCCTCACTACGCCGAGACCTTGTCGAGCGCGACGGCCCAGCGGACCCACGACAGCGCGCGAATCTCGTCGATCACGCCGGCGGCCGGCGGATCGTCGAGGTCGATGACCATGAACGCGTCGCCGCCGCGCTCTTTGCGGGTGAGCTTGAGGTGCGCGATGTTCACGCCCCGCTCGGCGAGAATCGTCGCGATGGCGGCGATCGATCCCCGGACGTCCTCGGCGATGAGCACGAGCGTGTGGTAGTTCCCCGTCACCTCGACGGGAAATCCGTCGATCTCGGTGACGAGGATCCGGCCGGCGCCGAGCGACGAGCCGATGAGCTGCGCCTCGTCGTTGCCGTGCCAGATCGAGATGCGCGCGGTGTTCGGATGGGTCACCGCGTCGTCGCCGAGCCGCGTCTTCTCGAAGCGATAGTCCAGTCCCTCCCGCTCGGCGATGCCCAGCGCATCACGAATGCGCTCGTCGTCCGGCCTGAATCCCATCAGCCCGGCGACGATCGCCTTGTCGGTCCCGTGGCCCTCGCCGGTCCGGGCGAAGGAGCCATGCAGCTCTATGGAAGCACGCTGCGGGGTTCCGCCGACGAGACAGCGCGCGAGCAGGCCGATCCGGCACGCGCCAGCCGTGTGGGAGCTGGACGGCCCGACCATGACCGGACCGATGATGTCGAGTAGGGAAACCATTACGCCGTCTTTCTCCGCTTCCTCAGTAATGGCTTCAGGTACTGGCCGGTATGACTGCCGGGAACCGCCGCCACGTCTTCCGGAGTTCCCGCCGCGACAATGGTGCCACCGCGCGTGCCGCCCTCGGGGCCGAGGTCGATGATCCAGTCGGCCGTCTTGATGACGTCGAGGTTGTGCTCGATGACCAGCACGGTGTTGCCGCGATCCACCAGCCGGTGGAGCACGTCGAGCAGCAGGCGCACGTCCTCGAAGTGCAGGCCCGTGGTCGGCTCGTCGAGAATGTAGAGCGTCCGGCCCGTGTCGCGCTTCGAGAGCTCGGTGGCCAGCTTCACGCGCTGCGCCTCGCCACCGGACAGCGTGGTGGCCGACTGACCGAGGTGCACGTAGCCGAGGCCGACGTCGTCGAGCGTCTGGAGCTTCTGCCGGATGCGCGGCTGGTTCTCGAAGAACTCGAGCGCGTCCGACACGGTCATGTCGAGCACGTCGGCGATCGACTTGCCGCGGAAGTGGACCTCGAGCGTCTCGCGGTTGTACCGCTTGCCCTTGCAGACCTCGCAGGGGACGAAGACGTCGGGCAGGAAGTGCATCTCGATCTTCACGAGACCGTCGCCCTGGCACGCCTCGCACCGCCCGCCCTTCACGTTGAACGAGAAGCGCCCCGGGCCGTAACCGCGGATCTTCGCCTCCGGCAGCTCGGTGAAGAGCTCGCGGATCGGCGTGAAGAGGCCGGTGTACGTCGCCGGGTTCGAGCGCGGCGTGCGGCCGATCGGGCTCTGGTCGAT
>CAMLHT010000168.1 GCA_946479895.1 uncultured Gemmatimonadota bacterium
TGAAGAAAATGACGGAGATCGGCGTGCCCGGCGGGGCGAAGGGCCCGATGAGCGCCGGCGGATAGCGCCGGGATGGGAGTGGGGATGGGAATGGGAGATTGCCCCCCGGGATTCGCGGCCTCAGCCTCCCCCCATCCCATTCCCATTCCCACTCCCACTCACATTCCCACTATCTTCTCGACGTGCGGATAACCACTCTTGCCGAGTATGGCGTGATCTGCGCCCTCCACCTCGCGCGGCGCGCGAGCGAGGGGCCGATTCGCGGCCGGGAGATCGCGTCGAGCGAGCAGCTGCCGGTGGACTACGTCGAGCAGATCCTCCTCCGGATGCGGCGCGCCGGGCTGGTCCGCAGCACGCGCGGAGCCCACGGCGGCTACGAGCTCGCGAAGCCACCCGTCGAGGTCTCGATCCGCGCCGTGATCGAGGCGTCGGAGGCGTCGACCTTCGATCTCCACTGCGTGACGCATCCGGTCGGCGAGGAGCGCTGCTCCTCGTCGCACACCTGCAGCATCCGGCCCGTGTGGATGCTGCTCCAGAAGCAGATCGACGACGTGCTGGAGGGCGTGAAGCTCGCCGATCTCCTCCATGACGAGGTCGTCGTCAGGTCGCGCGTGGGCTTCCGCCCGGCCGACGACAACGAGCGCCGGCTTCCGGTCCTCCAGGGCTGACGATGTTCTTCGGCCGCTGGCGGGACGACCGGGAACTGCAGCGGAAGGCGGACACCTACGTCGCGTCGCTCATGCGGGAGCCGGCCGACGCCGACGTCGAGTGGCTCGCGCGCACCGCGACCCGGGGCGACGCCGACCACGCGCGCTGGGAGCTCCGCTATGCCCGACGCGCGCTGGGGCTGATCGTCGCGCAGCGGGATGCCCTGGACGACAAGACGGGATCCGCCGTGGCCCGGACGCTCGCCGACGCGATGGCCCGCGATCGCAGCGTGGATGCCTCCACCATCGAGATCGCCGAGCGGCAGTTCAACGCGCGCATCAGCGCCTATCGGGACGGCCTCGATTCACGCGCGTCGGGAACTCCGGTCGCGACGCGGCTCGGCCAGACGCTCTTCGCGTTTTCGGGCGGCGCGTTTCGCGACGCGAAGGACGACGTCGCGCGGGGCGGGGAGCTGCTGACGTCGTACGCCGCCGAGGCGAACGAATCCCTTCGCGCCGCCTTCGGGACCGCGCAGCTCCCCGAGAATCTTCCGCCGTCGTCGGTGGGCGGACGGTAGGAAAAAGAAAAGCCGCCCGTCGAAACGGGCGGCTTCTCCATCTGTCAGTGCCGAAGGTGGGACTCGAACCCACACGGGCTTGCACCCACTGGCTCCTGAAGCCAGCGCGTCTACCAGTTCCACCACTTCGGCAGAACGAAAAAGTCTAGTCGCGCGAGCGCGCGCAGTCAACGCATATCGTGTTGCTGCACGGACATGCCGCGCCTAACTTGCGCGAGCCGCGCGCCCCGCCGGCCCCTGTCATTCCCGTACCGAGCGATGTCGAAGGCAACCAGGCCGGATTCCGATTTCGAGACGATCGCGAAGAACCGGCAGGGCCGTCACGACTACGCCATCATCGACACCTGGGAGGCCGGCATCGTCCTCACCGGGACCGAGGTCAAGGCCCTCCGGGAGGGGAAGGCGAACATTTCCGACGCCTACGGGATAGTGAAGAACGGGGAGATCTGGCTGCTGAACCTGCACATTTCCCCTTACGAGCGCGGCGGTTACACCAACCACGAGCCGACCCGGACCCGCAAGCTGTTGCTTCACCGCAAGGAAATCCGTCGTCTGATCGGGGCGGTCGAGCGCGAAGGGCTCACCCTGGTCCCCCTCGAGCTGTACTTCAAGAAGGGAGTGGCGAAGGTGGCACTGGCACTGGGCAAGGGAAAGAAGCTTCACGACAAGCGCGACACGGAGCGGCAGCGGGACGCTGACCGCGAGGTGCAGCGCGCCCTGAGGTCCCGATGATCGGCGTCCTCGCGCTCGCGCTCCAGATGGCCGCGGCCGCCCCGCAGAAGGCGCCGGCCGCGCGGCCGGTGAAGGCGCGCCCCATCGTCGTCGTCGACGCCGGCCACGGCGGCCCGGACCGCGGCATGACCGGCCCGCTCGCCCGCGGCGGGCCGCGGATCTACGAGAAGGACATCACCCTCGCCGTCGCCCGCCAGCTCGGCAAGGCGCTGGTGAAGCGCGGGGTGGACGTCGTCTACACGCGCACCCGCGACACGCTCATCGACCTCTCCGACCGGGGGAAGATCGCGAACGAGGCGGGCGGCGCTCTCTTCATCTCGGTCCACGTCAACGCCGCGAACCCGAGCTGGAAGAATCCGTCCGCGGCCCGCGGCTTCGAGACGTACTTCCTCTCCGACGCCCGGACCGAGGACGACCTCCGCGTCGAGGAGATGGAAAACGCCTCGGTTCGATTCGAGACGGTGCCGGACCTGTCGAAGGAGGATCCGCTCAGCTTCATCCTCAGCGACATGAAGCAGAACGAGCACCTGCGCGAGTCGAGCGAGCTCGCCGCGACGATCCAGAAGTCGCTGGAAGGCGTCCATCCCGGGCCGAGCCGCGGCGTGAAGCAGGCGGGCTTCCGGGTGCTGGTAACGTCCTTCATGCCTTCGGTGCTCGTGGAAATCGGATTCGGGACCAACCCGGACGAGGCGGCGTTCCTCGCCGATCCGTCCAAGCAGGACGCCATCGCCAGGACGATCGCCGACGCGACGATGTCGTACCTGCGCGCGTACGAGAAGCGCGCGTCCGGCGGCCAGTCCGGAGCCCCCCAGCGATGACCACCGCGACGGGGCCGCTGGGCGTCTCCGTCGGTGACCTGTCCTTCCGGAACCCGATCATCCTCCCTTCCGGCACGGCGGGGTACGGTCACGAGCTCGAGGGCGTGGTGGATCTCGACCGCGTGGGCGGGTTCGTCACCAAGGCCGTCTCGCTCGCGCCGCGGCCCGGCGCGGCGGCGCCAAGGGTCTCCGAGTTCGCGGGAGGAATGATCAACGCGGTGGGCCTCGCGAACCCCGGCGTGGCTGCCGTGTGCGCCGACCATCTCCCGTGGCTCGCCACGCACCACCGGGGCACCCGCCGCCTGGCGAACATCATCGGATTCGCCGTCGAGGAGTTTCCCGAGATCATCGAACGCCTCGACCTGGCGATCGATGCCGGCCGGCCGGCGCTCGATGGCTACGAGCTGAACGTCAGCTGCCCGAACACCAAGGCCGGGGGCGTGGAGTTCGGCGCCGACCCGAAGGCGCTCGCGGAGGTGGTCGCGCGATCGCGCGCGGCGACGAAGCGCCCGATCTTCGTGAAGCTGGCGCCGACGCTCACGGACATCGGCGGCGCGGCGAAGATCGCCGCGGATGCCGGCGCCGACGGCATCACGGTCATCAACACCATCCCGGGGCTGGTCATCGACCTCGAATCGCGACGGCCGGCGCTCGGCTTCGGCAGCGGCGGCGTCAGCGGTCCCGCCATCCTGCCCGTGGGAGTGCTCGCCACGTGGAAGGTGCGGAAGGCCGTCGGCCTTCCGGTGATCGGCGTCGGGGGCGTCTCGTCGGCCGAGGATGCGCTCCAGTACATCGTCGCCGGCGCGTCGCTGGTCGGCGTGGGCACCGCCGCGCTTCGCGATCCGCGCACGCCGGAACGGATCGTCCGCGGGATGGAGAAGTGGTGCCGGGAACGCGGAGTACGCTCACTATCGGAAATCAGGGGAACGCTTCAGTGGCCGGCATGAATCACCGCACCATCCCGATCGTCGCGCTCGACTATCCGACGGCGGCGGCCGCGCTGGACCTCACGCGCCGGCTCGGGAAGCGGTGCTCCTTCTACAAGATCGGGAGCGAGCTGTTCACCGCGGCCGGGCCCGACATCGTGCGCCAGGTGCGGGAGCAGGGGGCCGACGTCTTCCTCGACCTCAAGTTCCACGACATCCCGAACACCGTGGCGGGCGCGGTCCGGTCCGCGGCGTCACTGGGCGCGCGCCTGATCACGGTTCACGCCTCCGGCGGCTCGGCCATGCTGGCCGCGGCGGTGGGCGCGGCCGGCGACCAAGCGAAGGTAGGGATTCTCGGGGTCACGGTGCTGACCAGCCTCACCGGGGCGGAGGTGGCCGAGTCGTGGGGCCGTCCGACCGTGGATCCGGCAGCGGAAGTCCTGCGGCTGGCGGGGATGGTGGCGGGGGCCGGGGCTCACGGCATCGTGTGCAGCGGGCACGAGGCGGCGGCGGTCCGGGCGAGGTTCGGCGACCGGCTGGCCCTGCTGGTTCCGGGCGTCCGCCCGGCGGGCGAGGCGACTCAGGATCAGGCCCGGGTGGTCACGCCGGCCCGGGCGGTCGAGGCGGGCGCGTCATACATCATTCTCGGCCGGGCGGTGACGGGTGCGGCGGACCCTGCCGTCGCCATGGACCGGATCAACGGGGAAATCGAGCAGGCCGGGGCCTAAGCAGCGGTCACTGCCTCACTTGCATCAGTTTCCGACCCTGATTACTGTTCGGGTCTCCCCTGAGGTTTTTTCTTCGGAACGGTTGGTCGTGGAGTCCTTGTGAAAGTTCGGACGAGCGTGAAGCCCATCTGCGAGCACTGCAAAGTGGTCAAGCGGAATGGCGTGATGCGGATCATCTGCAAGCGTAACCCCAAGCATAAGCAGCGGCAGGGCTGATAAATGGCTCGTATTTCTGGCGTCGATCTCCCGCGTGAGAAGAAGGTCGAGATCGGACTGACGTACATCTTCGGCATCGGCCGCAGCCGCGCGCGCAAGATCATCGAGAAGTCGGGTGTCGATCAGAACCTCCGGGTTCGCGACCTGACGGATGCGGACGTGAACAAGCTGCGCCAGATCATCGACCGGGATTTCAAGGTCGAGGGCGCGCTCCGCACCGAAGTCTCGATGAACATCAAGCGTCTCATGGACATCGGCTCGTATCGCGGCATCCGGCATCGCCGCGGTCTTCCGGTTCGTGGACAGCGTACGCACACCAATGCGCGCACGAAGAAGGGTCCGCGTCGCGCGATCGCCGGCAAGAAGAAGGTGACGAAGTAATGGCTACGGGAAAGAAGACCAAGCGGGTCATCGAGTCGGAAGGCGTCGCGCACATCGCGGCGACCTTCAACAACACGACCGTCACGATCACGGACATGCACGGCAACGCCGTCGCATGGGGATCGTCGGGCAAGGCCGGCTTCAAGGGTTCCAAGAAGAGCACCCCGTTCGCGGCGACCGTCGCCGCGGAAGGCGCGGCGCGGGAAGCGCTGAACCTCGGGGTCAAGCGTGTCCACGTACGTGTGCAGGGTCCCGGTAGCGGCCGTGAGTCCGCGATCCAGGCGCTCGCGTCCGCTGGACTTCAGGTGAAATCGATCAAGGACGTGACGCCGATTCCGCACAACGGCTGCCGTCCCCCCAAGCGTCGGAGAGTCTAGGAACATGGGTCGTTACGTCGGACCAAGCTGCCGTCAGTGCCGCCGGGAAGGCACGAAGCTCTTCCTGAAGGGCGCGAAGTGCTTCACCGAGAAGTGCCCGGTCGAGCGCCGTCCCTATGCGCCGGGGCAGCACGGCCAGAACCAGGCTCGCCGCCGCAAGTCGTCGGAGTACTCGAAGCAGCTGCGCGAGAAGCAGAAGATCAAGCGCATCTACGGCCTCAACGAGCAGCAGTTCCGCAACACGTTCGAGAAGGTCTCGTCGATGCCGGGCATCACGGGTCACAACCTCCTCGCGGCGCTCGAGAGCCGTCTCGACAACATCGTGTACCGCATGGGCTTCGCGCCGAGCCGCAAGGCCGCGCGCCAGCTCGTCCGTCACCGTCACGTCGAAGTGAACGCGAAGTCGGTCGACATCCCCAGCTATTCGGTCAAGCCGGGTGAGGAGATCCGCGTCCGCCAGAAGTCGCGCGAGATGACGGCCATCGCGTCGTCGATGGACCAGGCCGCGCGGGGCGCGGCGCTGGCCTGGCTCGCCGTGGACAAGGAGTCGTTCAGCGGCCGGATGCTGGAGCGCCCGCAGCGCACGAGCATCCCGATCGCCGCGCAGGAACAGCTCGTCGTCGAGTTGTACTCGAAGTGACCTGAGGCGCTACGGCGCCGAAGGTCATCCCGGGCACCAGCGAGGGATCTGCTCCTGAAGGGTCGCGGGCGAGGCCGCAAGGCGTCGCCCGCGTGTAGTGAGAGGTACCGTGTTGCAGGTCCGCGCAGGCGCCAACGGCGCCCTGCGCGTTCAGATAAAACTTCCGCCTGACGCTTCCGCGTCAGCGGAAGCGCCAGGTCGGAGCCTTCATCTCCATTCGAGCCTACCGCGTATGAAGGGCGGGGTAGGGCGATACCGGATCGATTCCGGTAAGACCAGAACACCTATCACATCATGTCCAAGACCATCGATCTCCGCGGACTCGTCCGCCCGCAGCTCGTGGAAGCCACGAAGCGCGAGGACAATCCGTTCATCGCCGAGTTCCGGCTCCAGCCGCTCGAGCGCGGCTTCGGCCATACCCTCGGCAACGCCATGCGTCGCATGCTGCTGTCCTCCCTCCGCGGCTCCGCGGTGTGGGGCTTCCGCATCGACGGCGTCGTCCACGAGCACCAGACCATCGCCGGCGTCGTCGAGGACGTCCACCAGATCATCGGCAACCTCAAGACCCTGACGCTCTCCCTCCCCGACGACGTCGAGGAAGCGGTGCTGCGGGTCTCGAAGAACAAGTCCGGCGCCGTCACGGCCGCCGACATCAACGCCTCGAACGGCGTGCGCATCGGCGACCCGAAGCAGCACCTCTTCACCCTCCAGGACGACCGCGAGATCAACGTCGACCTGTACGTGAACAAGGGCCGCGGCTACGTCGAGGCCGACCAGCATGCCGTCGACCGCTCGCTGCCGGTCGACCTCGTCCGCATCGACTCGATCTACAACCCGGTCCGCCGCGTGAACTTCACCGTGGCCGAGACCCGCGTCGGCCAGCGCACGGACTACGATCGCCTGACGCTCACCGTCGAGACGAACGGCACCGTGACGCCGGAAGAGGCGGTCAGCTACGCCGCGGCGCTCTCGCAGACGTACTTCCAGTACTTCGTCGACTTCGGCTCGCACTCGTCGGCCCCGGTGGGCGGCGGGTCGGACGGCCTGTCGGCGGACGGCCAGCGCCTCGCGTCGACGCTCAAGACGCCGATCGACGATCTCGAGCTGTCGGTGCGCTCGGTCAACTCCCTCAAGAACTCGAACATCCGCACGCTGGGTGACCTGGTTCGCCAGACGGAGAGCCAGATCCTGCAGGTCAAGAACTTCGGAAAGAAGTCGCTTCAGGAGATCGCCGATCTCCTCGAGCGGAAGGAACTGAATTTCGGCATGCGGTTCGAGGAGTCGACGGATGGATCGGTGCGTGTGCTGGATGCCGGCACGCCCCCGAGCCGTGCCGCGGCGGCCGCACCTGACGACATGGAGGAGTAGGCAATGCGGCACCGGAAACAGGGGCGGCAACTGCGCCGCACGAGCGAGCAGCGCCTGGCGCTGCTCCGCAACCTCGCGACGTCTCTCATCGAGAACGGCGCGATCGAGACGACCGAGGCGAAGGCGAAGGAGCTCCGCCCCTTCGTGGAGAAGCTGATCAGCAAGGCGAAGACGGGCACGCTGCACTCGCGCCGTCTGGCCGGCCGCCACATCCAGAAGCGCGCGGCGGCGGACAAGCTCTTTCAGGAAATCGGGCCGAAGTTCGCGACGCGGCCCGGCGGTTACACGCGCATCCTCAAGACCGCGCACCGCAAGGGTGACGGGGCGGAAATGGCGCGCATCGAGCTCGTGGAGAGCTGAGTCATGGCCATTCAACGGAACATCTGCTACGTGTGCAAGAAGGGCGTTGCCTTCGGCAACAACGTCTCGCACGCGAACAACAAGACGCGCCGCACCTGGAAGCCGAACCTCCAGGTCGCACGGATCGAGCTCGACGGGAAGATCCAGAAGATCAAGGTCTGCACCCGTTGCCTGAACGCGGGCAAGATCAAGCGGGCGCCGCGAGGCAAGGCCGCCGCGGTTTGAGCGGCGTGAACGCGAGTCGCGAAAGGGGAGCCCGCTTCGGGCTCCCCTTTTTCGTGAATCGCCGCGCCGCCGGCACGTCAGGCCGCCCACAGCTTGATACGTCCCACCGATTCCGATTGCTTTCCTTGTCTCCCATCCAGCTCAATGCCACGTCGGTCTGATCTCAAGCGCATCCTCGTCATCGGGTCCGGTCCGATCGTCATCGGACAGGGCGCCGAGTTCGATTACTCCGGTACCCAGGCGACGAAGGCGCTCCGGGAGGAGGGGTACGAGGTCATCCTCGTCAACTCCAATCCGGCGACGATCATGACCGACCCGGAGCTCGCGGACCGGACCTACATCGAGCCGGTGACGCCGGCGTTCGTCGAGCTCATCATCGAGCGCGAGAAGCCCGACGCCATCCTGCCGACGATGGGCGGCCAGACGGCGCTCAACGTCGCGATGGCGCTGCACGAGAGCGGCGCGCTCGAGAAGCACGGCGTGGAGCTGATCGGCGCGAACGCGCGCGCGATCGCCGTGGCCGAGGACCGCAAGCTGTTCGGCGAGGCGATGGCCCGCATCGGCCTC
>CAMLHT010000169.1 GCA_946479895.1 uncultured Gemmatimonadota bacterium
GAAGGCGAACTTCCACTTCGCCTTCGAGCCGTTTCTTCGTGTCCTTCGCGTCCTTCGTGGTGACTCTACTTCGAGGTGCGCTCGTCCTTCTCGTCGCGCGCGGGCCGGGCGCTCGGCTCCTTGCCGCCCGTCATCGCCTCGTAGTCGGGAAGCCCATCCGACGTCTTGAGCGGAGCCTGCGTGGAATCGAGCGACGTCATGCCCTCGCCGATCACGCGGTCCCGCTTGCTCGCCGAATCCGTCTTCGACGGGGCGGCCGATTTCGTGTTGTCGTCCTTCATGCGCTTCTCCTGGATGAATGCCGTTGCTGCGACATCCAGGAGCGCACGGGTCGTGCCGCCTACGCCGGCACCTCGGGATCGGGCATGCGCACGACGCCGGCCGTCGGGCTGCTGGGGCTCGCGTGCGCGCGCACCGGCATCCGGCCGGCGAGATACGCGTGACGACCGGCCTCGACCGCCTGCCGGAACGCGGATGACATGCGCACCGGGTCGCGCGCCTCGGCGAGCGCGGTGTTCACGAGCACCGCGTCCGCTCCGGCTTCCATGACCTGCGCCGCCTCACTTGGCACACCGAGGCCGGCGTCCACGACGACGGGCACGCTCGCTTCCTCGATGATGATGTCGATGCTCGCCCGGTTCAGCACTCCGCGTCCCGACCCGATCGGCGAGGCCAGGGGCATCACCGTCGCGCAGCCGACGTCCGCCAGCCGGCGGGCGAGGACCGGGTCGGCCGGCATGTATGGCAGGACCGTGAACCCTTCCTTCACGAGGATCCCGGCCGCGCGCAGCGTCTCGACGGGATCGGGAAGCAGGTACTTCGCGTCGGGGATGACCTCGAGCTTGATCCAGCTCGTCTCGGTCATCACGCGCGCCAGCTTCGCCACGCGCACTGCTTCGTCGGTCGTCCGGCAGCCGGCCGTGTTCGGCAGCAGCTGGATGCGGCTCAGGTCGATGGCCTCGAGGATTCCCTGGTGCCCCGGCGCCCCGATCTCCACGCGGCGGATGCTCACGGTCACGATCTGCGCGCCGCTGGCGGCGATCGCGTCGCGCATCACGCCGAAGTCCTTGTACTTGCCGGTGCCCACCATGAGCCGCGAGTCGAACGACTTGCCGCCGATGACGAGCGTATCCGTGTTCGTGTGCATTCTCATCCTCCCTGCGCCATCGTCACGACCTCGACGACGTCACGCTCGTTCAGCTCCGCGTCGGGAATCTGTCCGGCGCGGTAGATCTCGTCGCCGTGCATGACGACGACCATGCGCGGATCGGCCTGCATCTCCTCGAGAAGCCGGTGGAGCGTCAGGCCGGGCCGGTAGTCGCGGCGCTTTCCGTTGACGGTCATGCGACCCCCGCGTTGCTGATCGCCGGCGCGCCGTCGAGCGCGGCGCGGAACGACGCGGCGGCCGCGGCCGGGTCGCGCGCGTCGAGGATCGCCCGGACGACGGCAATGCGTCGCGCGCCGCCCTCGATGACCTCGCGCACGTTTTCCGTGTCGATGCCGCCGATGGCGTACCACGGGATGTCGGGCTTCAGCGCCGCCACCTCGCGCACGTAACGGAGTCCCACCGCCTTCCGGCCCGGCTTCGTGGGCGTCTCCCACACCGGCCCCGTCGCGAAGTAGTCGGCGCGCTCCTCGATCGCCTTGAGGGCGTGCGCCGCTTCGTGGCTGGAGCGGCCGATGATGCCGTGCGGCATGATGCGTCGCGCAAGGTCCACGGCGAGATCCTTCTGGCCGAGGTGAACGCCGGTCGCGTTCACGCCCACGGCGACGTCGACGCGGTCGTTGACGATGAACGGAATGTTCGCCGCCGCCGCGATCGCGCCCACGCGCTCGGCCAGGCGCGCGTACGCGCCGCCGTCGAGCTCCTTGCTGCGGATCTGGAGGATGTCCACGCCGCCATCCACCGCCGCGCGCACGCGGGCCAGGAACTCGAAGCCGTTCATATGGGCGCGCGGCGTCGCGACCAGGTAGAGCCGGCCGAGGGGCGGCCGGTCGGCCACCGACTCCCTGATCTCGGCGGCGACGAACCGCTGGGCCTCGAACGCGGCCGTGGGCACGTCCGCTCCGCGGGCGAGCGCCGCGGCGAGTGCCGCCGAGTAGCGGCAGCCGCTCCCGTGGATGGAGGCGTTCGCGACGCGGGGCGTCCGGATCTCGTGCGTGTCGGTACCGTTCGTCACGAGGTCGGTCACGTCGCCGCCGCCGGGCAGGTGCCCGCCCGTGATCACCACCCACTTCGCTCCGAGCTCGCAGAGCCGGCGTGCCGCGTCGCGCATTTCATCGAGCGTCCGGGGTTCCGGAACGCCGAGCAGTGCCGCGGCCTCGGCCAGGTTGGGCGTGACGACCGTGGCGTTCGGCAGGAGCTCGCGCCTGAGGAGGTCGAATCCCGCCTCGTCGAGAAGCCGCGCGCCGCTCGACGAAACGGCGACGGGATCGACGACGACGTTGCGCGCTCCGTGGCGCATGAGCGCGGCGACCACCGCGCGAACGATTGCCGCGTCGCCGAGCATACCCGTCTTCACCGCGTGCACTTCGCCGTCGGCGAAGGCGGAGTCGACCTGCGACGACACCACTTCGGGCGAGACGAGGTTGAGCGCGCTCACCTTCGACCGGGTCTGCGCCGTCAGGGCGGTGATGGCCGCGCTGCCGTGCACGCCGGCCTTCGCGAACGCGCGCAGGTCCGCCTGGATGCCTGCGCCTCCAGAGGGATCAGAGCCAGCGATGGTGAGTACGGTTGGTTTCATGTTCGCCTGTCATCCCAAGCGTAGCGAGGGGCCTGCTTCGAAAGCAGTTCCCTCGCTGCGCTCGGGATGACACTTACGCGGGGACGTAGATCTCGCTTCCGACTTCCTTGAACTCCTCCGACTTCTTCTTCATGCCTTCCTGCGCGGCCGCGTAGTCGCGGACGTCCTGCGTGATCTTCATCGAGCAGAACTTCGGTCCGCACATCGAGCAGAAGTGCGCGACCTTGGCGCCGTCCGCCGGCAGCGTCTCGTCATGATACGACAGCGCCGTCACCGGGTCGAGCGAGAGGTTGAACTGGTCCACCCAGCGGAACTCGAAGCGCGCCTTGGAGAGCGCGTCGTCCCATTCCTGCGCCCGCGGATGACCCTTGGCCAGGTCGGCAGCGTGCGCGGCGATCTTGTACGCGATCACGCCCTGCTTCACGTCGTCACGGTTCGGGAGGCCGAGGTGCTCCTTGGGCGTGACGTAGCAGAGCATGGCCGTGCCGTACCAGCCGATCTGCGCCGCGCCGATGGCGCTGGTGATGTGGTCGTAGCCCGGCGCGATGTCGGTGGTCAGCGGCCCGAGGGTGTAGAACGGCGCCTCGTGACACCACTCGAGCTGCTTCTCCATGTTCTCCCTGATCAGGTGCATGGGGACGTGGCCCGGGCCCTCGTTCATCGTCTGGACGTCGAACTCCCAGGCGATCCGGTTGAGCTCTCCCTGCGTCTTCAGCTCGGCGAACTGCGCCTCGTCGTTCGCGTCCTTGATGGATCCCGGCCGCAGGCCGTCGCCGAGCGAGAA
Organism: uncultured Gemmatimonadota bacterium; assembly: GCA_946479895.1. The sequence continues at coordinate 3,529 of CAMLHT010000169.1, forward strand.
CGAGACGTCGTACGCCCGCATGATCTCGCAGATCTCGCGGAAGTGCGTGTAGAGGAACGACTCCTTGTGGTGCGCGAGGCACCACTTGGCGATGATGGAGCCGCCGCGCGACACGATGCCCGTGAGGCGGTTCGCCGTCATCGGGATGTAGCGCAGCAGCACGCCGGCGTGCACGGTGAAGTAGTCCACGCCCTGCTCCGCCTGCTCGATGAGCGTGTCGCGGTAGAGCTCCCACGTCAGCTCCTCGGGAACGCCGCCGACCTTCTCCAGCGCCTGGTAGATCGGCACCGTGCCGATCGGGACCGCCGAATTCCGGATGATCCACTCGCGCGTCTCGTGGATGTTCTTGCCGGTGGAGAGATCCATCACCGTGTCGGCGCCCCACAGCGTCGCCCAGCGGAGCTTCTCCACTTCCTCGTCGATCGACGACGAGACGGCCGAGTTCCCGATGTTGGCGTTGATCTTCACCTTGAAGCCGCGGCCGATGATCATCGGCTCGATCTCGGGATGGTTGATGTTCGCCGGGAGGATGGCGCGGCCGCGGGCGATCTCCGCGCGCACGAATTCCGGCGACATCCCTTCGCGAATCGCGACGAACTCCATCTCCGGCGTCACGATGCCTTTGCGGGCATAGTGGAGCTGGGTGACGTTGCCCGTGCCGCGCAGCGTCCTGCGGGCGAGGCCGGCGGGCAGGTCCACGGCGCGCTGGCCGTCGATCGGCTTGTACGACCGCGCGACTTCCTCGACGTCGCCGCGCGCGCGAATCCATTCCGCGCGCAGCGGCGGCAGGCCTTCCCGTACGTCGTACTGGCGCGGCCCCGAGGTGTCGTAGACGCGGAGGGGCTTCTCGCCGCCGGAGAGCGCGATCTCGCGGAAGGGCACGCGCATCCCGTGCGGGCCGTCGACGTAGGCGCGAGTCGAGTGGGGGAAGTTGTCTCCGTAGTCGCCGACGTGCGGCGTCTCGGGCGTCACCTGTGTGGGGGCGGGCTTCGTGGAAACGGCCATCTCGTCCTCGACTCTGACGATCCGGAGGAGACGAGCGGAGGCACCATGGGCGACTCTCGCCGCGCTCCCTACGCCGGTACAATCCGGATCAGGTTCCAAGAGTGTGTCTCAACCTCGATCTACTCGAGGTACCCCTGGCGGCTCACTGAAAGTAATCCACGGGCGCCGGAACGGCAGCGCAACGCGCAGGGCGCGCGCAGGGCGCGAACTTCGCGCGCTACGCTGGTGTTTGCGTCCCCGGCGCCCTGCGCTTCACGACACCATCGGCGGACGGTCGTCGGGCGGAACGAAGTTCATCAGGAACCGCCGCTCGTCCGGGGTCAGGCTGGAGAGTCCCGATTGGCTCACTTTATCCAGGACGCGATTGAGCTCGTCACGGTTCACCTCGTGCACCGACTTCGGGTCCACGCGCTTCCAGTTCACCAGCTTCTCCTGCGGCACCTTGGGCGTCACGGCTGCCCGGAACTTCCGCGCCCCCTGGTTGTGCTTCAGGTACCACAGGTAGATGAACGCGCCGACGAGTCCGCCAAGGTGCGCGAAGTGCGCCGTGTTGCCGCCCCCGCCCATCCCCATCAGCGACATGATCGCGTAGATGATCACCAGGATGCGCGCCTCGACCGGAATGATCCCGTAGATCATGATCCGGTCGCGCGGCCAGAACCACGCGTAGGCCAGCATCACGCCGTAGATGGCGCCCGACGCGCCGATCACCGCGTAGGCCGGGAAGATGAACCCGAAGAGCGCGCCCGTGATCCCGCTCAGGAAGTAGAGCGTGATGAAGCGGTTCGACCCCAGACGGTCCTCGACCCGCGAGCCGAAGAAGAAGAGGCCGAGCATGTTGAAGAACAGGTGCCCGAGTCCCCCGTGGAGGAACATGTACGTGATGATCGTCCACGGCTGCCGCAGGAAGAGCGCCGGCATGAACGCGAAGTTCTGCGTGAACGCCGGCGACGTCATCTGGAAGAAGAAGATGACGACGTTCGCGATGAGGAGGAACTTGACCCACTTCGTCATGCGGTGAAGCTAGGGTGGGCGAGGTTTGGGGTGAAGGGATTAACCACGAAGTACGCGAAGGACCCAGAAGAAAAAAACTCGAGGGCGAATGATTGGGTTCGCCCTCGAGCCTCTGTTCGTGTCCTTCGTGGTGGATTCTCAGGCGGTAGCCCGCTCCTGGAGCGAGAGCACCAGCGAATCGACGCAGCGCGCGGCGAGGTCGCGGGACGCATAGCCGATATCCGCCGACGGCTCACCACGCCACAGCCAGTCCGGCTCACCCGTCGCGTCGGCGCGGAGGATGTTCTCGCGAATGAGCTGCGCGGGACCATGATTGGCGGTCGTGGTGGTCTGCATGTCCGCCGGGCGCGGCGCCCGCACGACCGTGCCCTGCCACTCGGCGATCATGAGGCGTCCGGTGGCGGGCGTGTCCACCCGCTCGCGGACCCACGACACGCTCAGCGCCACGGGGCCCATCTGCACCAGGCAGCGATCCGGCATCCGCTGGACCTCGGCCTTCGCGCCGACTTTCTCGGCCGCCGACGTCGCGCGCTTGGCGATGGTGTCGGCGAGTCGCTCGAACTCGCGCGCGCAGACGGCCACGGCTCGCGAGGATCCGAGGAACGTCGCGGCCACTTCCGCGCGCTTGTTCGTCTCGTCGACCACGGCCGCCGCCTTCGCCGCCGTCTTCGCTTTTTTGATCGAGCCGCCCGCGGCGGTGATGCCGGCCGAGAGCCATTCGACGATCGCGTCGAGTCCCTGCGCGATCTGGCGCGTGTCCGCGCCGCGGAGCACCGCCGGCAGCGGGGTATCGTCGAGGCGGATGACCCGGATGGACTTGGCGGTCGATTTCGCCTTGCGCGCCGTCAGCGCGCTCGCGGCGAGCTCGGTCGCGGGCGTCTTGCCCCACAGCCGGTCATGGAGCACGACGACGATGCGCGCCTTCGACCACGCGGTGTTGTCGTCCTTCGTGCGGGCCGGTGAGACGTCGGCGGTCGCGCCGAGGTACACCGCGTTCTTGCCACCTGAGGACAGTCGTCCGATCAATCGTTCGGCCAGATCGCGCGCAATCGCGAGATCATACTCGGTCGAAGAGATGGCGACTTCGGGACGTTGTGTTGCCGTGGATCCCATGAGCTCTCTCTCCCTCTGCTTCATTCGAATGAAAAGGGGCCCCGCGAATCGCAGGCCCCTGTCCATTGGACGTGTCGGCGCGCCTCGAGGCGCGGCAGTTTTCGCATATGAATCCTACCATGAGGATTCGTATATATCAACCGCCGGGCGCGTAACTCCCGGCCCCACACGGAGTTAGAGAGCCATGCCGTTCAGGCCGCCGGGGGTTTCCGGGTCGCCGTCCGGCCGGATCCGCCGCCCGACGAGCTCCCCGACGAGCTGCTGCTCCCCGTCGAAGTGGTGCCACTCGACGTGCCGCTCGACGTCGTCCGGGTTCCAGCGTCCGGGTCGCGAGGCGCGCGTTCACGCGACGCCGTGGACGTCGTGCCGGCGGTTCCACGCGGCGTCGAAGTCCCGCGGGTGTAGCCATCCTTCGTCATCTTGCCATGGCCACGCTCGAGATCATTGGGCGATCCGCGCACGATGATCACGACCGGCCCGCCGTATCCGCCGTAACCGTAGCCGCCGTAGCCATAGCCGTAGGCGCCGTAGCCGTAGTAGTAGGGGTCATACCGATAGCCGTAGCCGAAGCGGCGGCTGCGATAGTACCGATCGTATGGATCGCACGGGTCGTAGGCGTACCAGGCCCAGGGATCGATCACCGGCGACACGCAGTCGTTGTGGCGCAGCGCGCGCCGCGCCGCGAGCGAGTCGCTCTCGGCCAGGGTGAAGCCGGTGCCCGTCGGGCGAACGGCGAACACCTTCGGGTTGGAGACCGCGACCATCACGTCGATCACCGAGGGCGCGACGCCGCCGTCCGCGAGGCGGATGAGCGTCTTCTCGTCGAGGTTGAAATCCTGCTCGAGCTCCGCCAGCCAGGCTTCGATCGCCGGCGGGCTGAGGAACTTCCCCGCTTCCATGACGGCATTCGTGGTCACCGGCGCCAGCGCGGAAATCCGCGCCGTGCGGTCGGCCACTTCGCGCGGCTCGAGCGCGTCCCGCACTTCCGCCGGGATGGCCGCGACGAGCGGAAATGCCGCATAGCGCGCGACGCGAACGCTGTTGCCGGAATCGGCGGCGACGTTCGTCGCGTTGATCCAGTCGCCGTTCGACGCGATCGCGAAGACGCCGGAAGCCACGCGCTTCACGCCACCGAGGCACTGCTGCTCGCTCGTGAGATAGAGCCGGCGGCCGTCGCTCGAGAAGGCCGCGGATTCCCATCCCGAGCAGCCCTGCTTCGAGACGTCGTGATGCTGGCCGTCGGCGTCGATGCGCGTCCGCTCCGTCACCTTACCGGAGACGACGGACACGAGGTCGGCGGAGTTCGTCCCCGTCGGGACGACGCACACGCGAGGGGCGGAATCCGGAACCACGGCGCCCTCGGCGGCCTGCGGTGCCCAGCAGCCGGAGAACGCCGACCAGCCCGGTGAGACCGCCGACTGCGCCGGCGCGGTGGCGGCGAACAGCGCCAGGAACGCGGATGAAACGAGAATGGGTCGCATGTGACGTCCTCTAGAAACGAACGGCCGCGCCCACATTGAGCGCGAGGCCGGACAGTTGGATGTTGCCAAGCTCGGAGTAGTCGGAGCGAAGCCTTGCCGTGGCGTGCGTATACCGTGCCTCGCCGACCAGCGACCAGCGGGCGCTGAGGCGGTGGTCGAGCCCCGCGTACGCCTGGGCCATGAAGCTCTTTCCGTTCGAGGTCAGCTCGTCGTTGTAGATCGAGGCGCTGGTCGCGTCGATGGGCTCGACGAAGTCGCCCTTCTGGGTGAATTCGTACGAGATGACGCCGGCGTTGAGCCCGAGGTACGGGATCGTGCGCGCCGGGATGAAGGCGAGCGTGCTGAT
>CAMLHT010000170.1 GCA_946479895.1 uncultured Gemmatimonadota bacterium
GCCCGAAGGTGCGCGGCGAGGTCATGAACCCGGTGGATCACCCGCACGGTGGTCGCACGCGCGGCGGACGCAACGTCGTCAGCCCGTGGGGCAAGAAGGAAGGCGTGAAGACGCGGAACAAGAAGAAGTCCTCGCAGCGCCTGATCGTGCGCGGACGGAAGCGCGGCAAGGCCACTCAGTAACGCGAGACACTCATGGGACGCTCAGTCAAAAAGGGCCCGTTCGTGCAGGAGGCGCTGACCCGGAAGGTCGACGCCATGAACGCGGCCAATCAGAAGAAGGTGATCAAGACCTGGTCGCGGGCGAGCACGGTGCTGCCGGAGTTCGTCGGCCACACGTTCGCCGTGCACAACGGCAACAAGTTCGTGCCGGTCTACGTCACCGAGAACATGGTCGGGCACAAGCTTGGCGAATTCGCGCCGACGCGGCTCTTCCGTGGCCACACCGGCAACCGTCCGACCGACAAGAAGGCGCCCGCTCCGGCGGCGGCTCCGTCGGCGCCGGCGGCGAAGGGAGGCAAGTAAGCCATGGCCGCTACCAAGACTCCGGCGAAGCGCCCGGCGGCGAAGAAGGCCGCCGCGGCCGCCAAGCCCGTCCGGCGCGCGACCCCGGCGCATTCCGCCCGCGCCATCATGCGCGGCGCGCGGCAGTCGCCGTACAAGATGCGCCTCGTGATCGATGAGATCCGCGGGAAGAGCGTGAACGACGCGCTCGCCTACCTGGCGTTCTCGAAGAAGCACGCCGCCAAGCAGATCGAGAAGACGCTGCGGTCGGCGGTGGCCAACGTGGAGCAGGCCGCCCGGAACGCCGGCGACTCGCTCGACGTCGACAACCTGGTCATCCGCCTGGCGATCGTGAACGAGGGCCAGCCGCTCAAGCGGTTCACGCCGGCGGCGATGGGACGGGCGACACCAATCCGGAAGCGGACGAGCCACGTCGAGATCGTCGTGGCCGAACGAGGAGCCAAGTAATGGGACAGAAGACACATCCGATCGGCTTCCGCCTTGGGGTCTCCAAGGACTGGAACTCGCGGTACTACGCGGGCCGGGAGCTGCCGGCGCTGCTGCGCGAGGACGAGCTGCTGCGCAAGTATCTCAAGGCGCGCCTCGGCCACGCGGCGATCGCGAACATCGTCATCGAGCGGAAGCCGGGCAAGGTCGTCGTGACCCTGCACACCGGGCGTCCGGGCGTTGTCATCGGCAAGAAGGGCGCTGAAGTCGACAAGCTCCGCGACGAGCTCGCGCACCTGACGGGCAAGGAAGTCGGCATCAACGTCGAGGAGATCAAGCGCCCGGAGCTCGAGGCGCAGCTCGTCGCCGACAACATCGCGTCGCAGCTGGCGCAGCGCATCTCGTTCCGCCGCGCCATGAAGCGCGCGGTGCAGAGCACGATGCGGATGGGCGCCCAGGGCATCAAGATCAAGTGCGGCGGCCGCCTCGGCGGCGCCGAGATCGCGCGCGTCGAGGGCTACCACGAGGGGCGGGTGCCCCTCCACACGCTGCGCGCCGACATCGATTACGCGACGTCGACGGCGAAGACCACCTTCGGCACCATCGGCGTGAAGGTCTGGATCTTCAAGGGCGAGAAGGTCGACGACCGTCGCGGTTCCACGTACTCAACGGCGATCTGAGGCGCTGAATCATGCTGAGTCCGAAGCGCGTCAAGTTCCGCAAGATGTTCAAGGGTCGCACGACGGGTCTGGCCCATCGTGGGAGCGAGGTGTCGTTCGGCACCTACGGCCTGCAGAGTCTCGAGCCGGGCTGGATCACCAGCCGGCAGATCGAGGCCGCGCGCGTGGCGCTGACGCGTCACATCAAGCGCGGCGGCAAGGTCTGGATCCGGATCTTCCCGGACAAGCCGATCACGAAGAAGCCGGCCGAGACCCGCATGGGCAAGGGCAAGGGATCGCCGGAGATGTGGGTCGCGGTGGTGAAGCCGGGCCGGGTGATGTTCGAGCTCGAGGGCGTCACGCGGGAGATCGCCCTGAAGGCGATGGCCCTGGCGGCCGCCAAGATGCCGGTGAAGACGAAGTTCGTGGCCCGAGAAGGGGAGGGACAGACCGATGCTAAGTAGCGAAATCCGGGAACTCTCGGTCGGCGAGATCGAGTCCCGCATCAAGGACCTGGAGGAGGAGCGCTTCCGGCTCCAGTTCCGCAACGCGACGGAGCCTCTCGAGGATCCGCTGCGCCTGCGCGTGATCCGTCGGGACATCGCGCGGCTGAAGACGGTGATGCGGGAGAAGAGCAGACCGAACACGGGCCGCGCGCGCACCGCGCCCAAGGCGCGATAGGAGCGAGTGACTCATGGCTGACACGAACAAGCAGAATGCCGCCCCGCGGGCGATGCGCAAGACGCGCGTCGGACTCGTGGTGAGCGACAAGATGGAGAAGACGGTGGTGGTGGCGATCGAGCGTCGCGTGCCGCACCCGGTCTACGGCAAGATGATGACGCGCACGACGCGCCTGAAGGCGCACGACGAGGAGAACGCCGCGAAGGCCGGCGACACGGTCCGCATCATGGAGACGCGGCCGATGTCGAAGGACAAGCGGTGGCGCCTGGTCGAAATCGTCTCGCGCGCACGGTAAGGGGACACTGCGATGATTCAACAGGAATCCATGGTCAAGGTGGCGGACAACTCGGGCGCGAAGACCGCCCAGGTGATCCGCGTCCTTGGCGGAACGCGCCGGCGCTACGCCGGCCTTGGCGACACGGTGATCGTGGCCGTCAAGAACGCCCTGCCCAACGGCACGGTGAAGAAGTCGGAAGTCGCGCGCGCCGTGGTGGTGCGCACGGCCAAGGAAACGCGCCGCAAGGATGGCTCATACATCCGCTTCGACGAGAACGCGGTGGTGATCATCAACGAGCAGGGCGAGCCGCGGGCGACCCGTATCTTCGGGCCGGTCGCGCGTGAGCTCCGCGAGAAGCGGTACATGAAGATCGTGTCGCTGGCGCCCGAGGTGATCTGACCATGCGCGTACTCAAGCACAGAAAGATGGACCGCCCCCGCGCGGTCAACCGGAAGCGCCACGCCGACAACGCCGAGCGCACGCCGCTGCACGTCACGAAGGGCGACACCGTGCGCGTCGTCCGCGGCGACGACAAGGGCAAGGAGGGCAAGGTCCTCCGCGTCTACACGAAGACCGGCCGGATCGTCGTCGAGGGCGTGAACATCGTGAAGCGCCATCGCAAGGCGCGTCGCGCCGAGGAGCAGAGCGGGATCGTCGACTTTCCGGCGCCCATCCACTCCTCGAACGTGATGCTGCTCGACCCGAAGAGCGGGGAGCCGACGCGCACCCGCAAGAAGATCGACGACGACGGCACCAAGGAACGGATCGCGGTGAAGAGCGGCGACGCGATTCCGCGGGCCCGATAAGACATCAGCGAGACAACTATGGCGACGAAGGAAAAGAAGGCGGTCGGCGGCGGAACGCCGGGCGGCAAGCCGGACGGGGAGAAGCAGTCGAAGCGTCCGAAGCAGAAGGAAGCGAAGGCGCGCGGTCCGCACGCCGGCGCGAACCTGCCCGTGCCCGCGCCGCGCCTCAAGGAGACGTACGAGTCGAAGGTGCGCCCGAACCTCATGAAGCAGTTCGGGTTCACCAATCCGCACCAGGTGCCGACGCTCGAGAAGATCGCGATCAACATCGGCATGGGTGAGGCGATCAAGCAGCCCAAGATCCTCGACACGGTCGTCGAGGAGCTGGCGACGATCACCGGGCAGGCCCCGGTCCGGAAGAAGGCGAAGAAGTCGATCGCCAACTACGGCCTGCGCCAGGGCCAGGAGATCGGCGCGGCGGTGACGCTGCGCGGCGCGAAGATGTGGGAGTTCCTCGACCGGTTCATCTCGGTCGCCATCCCCCGCATCCGCGACTTCAAGGGCCTGAGCACCCGCTCGTTCGACGGCCGCGGCAACTATTCGCTCGGCATCAAGGAGCAGATGATCTTCCCGGAGATCAACTACGACGACATCGAGCAGATCCACGGCATGGACATCACGTTCGTCACGAGCGTGGACAAGGACGACCAGGCGCACGCGCTGCTGAAGGAGCTCGGCATGCCGTTCCGCACGGACGAGAAGGGCAAGAAGGCGGTCGGCTGACCGCCGGCGTTTCACGACACCTCTACCGAAGAGTTTGAGCTATGGCCCGTAAAGCCATGATCGAGAAGAGCAAGCGGAAGCCGAAGTTCGGCGTGCGCGCCCACAACCGGTGCGGACGCTGCGGCCGGTCGCGCGCGTTCCTGCGCCGGTTCGGCCTCTGCCGCATCTGCTTCCGCGAGCTTTCGCTGTCGGGCATGATCCCCGGCGTGCGCAAGGCGAGCTGGTAAGCGCGACGCACCGCTCCACCATTCACTACCTCCACGTCTCCGGAAACGAGAGGCACAAGGAAATCACCCATGAGCATGACTGACCCGATCGCCGACATGCTGACACGGATTCGCAACGCCTGCGCGGCGAAGCACCGCCGTGTCGACATGCCCGCGTCGAAGATGAAAGTCGAGATCGCGCGCATCCTGAAGGAGAACAACCTCATCCAGGACTTCGCGACCATCGAGAACGACGAAGGCCGGAAGCTGCTGCGCGTGCGCCTCAAGTACGCCGGCGGCCAGGCGGTCATTCGCGAGCTGCAGCGCGTCTCGACGCCCGGGCTCCGCAAGTACGTCGGCGCGACGGAGATCCCGCGCGTCCGCAACGGACTGGGGATCGCGATCCTCAGCACGTCGAAGGGCATCATGTCGGACGCCCAGGCGCGCCAGTCCCGCACGGGCGGCGAGCTCCTCGCCCTCGTCTGGTAAGGGGAGAACTCAACGATGTCACGTATTGGAAAGCTGCCGATCCCGGTGCCGAAGGGCGTCACGATCGCGATCGACGGCAACACGGTGAAGGTGAAGGGCCCGAAGGGAGAGCTCTCGCGCGAGTTCGCGCAGGGCATCTCGATCGGCCAGGAGGGCGAGACGCTGCACGTGAAGCGCGCCTCCGACGAGGAGAATCACAAGGCGCTCCACGGCCTGTCGCGCAGCCTGCTGGCGAACATGGTCGAGGGCGTCACGAAGGGATATCAGAAGACGCTGGAGATCTCCGGCGTCGGCTACAAGGCCGAGGTGAAGCCGTTCGGGCTGCAGCTCGCGCTGGGCTTCTCGCACACGATCCAGTACAAGGCGCCGGCCGGCGTGAAGCTGACCGCGCCGCAGCCGACGACGATCGTGATCGACGGAGCGGACAAGGAGAAGGTCGGCCAGGTCGCGGCGGAGCTGCGCAACCTGCGGCCACCCGAGCCCTACAAGGGCAAGGGCATCAAGTACCAGGGTGAAGTCATTCGCCGGAAGGCCGGCAAGGCGGGAGGCAAGTAATGGCTAAGGCAACTGCAGCGTCGGCCAAGCGGGACCGGCGCCACCTCCGGGTGCGCAAGAAGGTCCAGGGCACGCCGGCGCGTCCGCGGCTGGTCGTGTTCCGTTCGCTCAAGCACATCTACGCGCAGCTCGTGGACGACTCGGCGAACCGGACCATCGCGACGGTCGGCGACACCGACATCCTGACGATGAAGAAGACGGAGAAGGCGACCGAGGTCGGAAAGCGGATCGCCGAACGCGCCAAGGCCGCGGGAATCACCCAGGTCGTGTTCGATCGCGCGGGATATCAGTATCACGGCCGCGTGAAGGCGGTGGCCGAAGGTGCCCGCGAGGGCGGACTGGAGTTCTAAACAATGACGAATCCGAATTCAGGCGGCGGCGCTGGTCGCGGCCCCGGTGGTGGAGCGGGACGCGGCGGCCCGGGTGGCGGTCGCGGTCGTGGTGGTCCGGGCGGCGGACGCGGTGGCCAGGGTGGCCGCGGCGGCGGCCCGGGCGGGCGCGGCGGCGGTCCGGGTGGACCGGGCGGCGGCCGTGACGGCGGACGCGGCGGTCGCGATGGCGGCCGTGGCGGCGACCAGGGTCGCGAAGGCTCGGACCTGATCGAGAACGTCGTCGCGATCAATCGCGTGGCGAAGGTCGTGAAGGGCGGACGCCGCTTCTCGTTCAACGCGCTCGTCGCCGTCGGCGACGGCCAGGGCAAGGTCGGCTACGCGTCCGGCAAGGCGAACGAAGTGTCCGAGGCGGTCCGCAAGGCCGTCGAGGGCGCGCGCAAGAGCATGGTGTCGGTGCCGCTCACGGGCGGGACGATTCCGCACGAGGTCGTCGGCAAGCATGGCGCGGGCAAGGTGCTGATGAAGCCCGCCGCGCCGGGTGCCGGCGTCATCGCCGGCGGCGCCGTCCGCGCGATCATGGAATGCGCCGGCATCAACGACATTCTCACGAAGAGCCTCGGCTCGACGAACCCGCACAACATGGTGCGCGCGGCGATGGATGGGCTGGCCCATCTGACGACCGTCGAACAGATCGCGCGCGAGCGCGGCGTCGACGCGTCCTCGCTGCCGTACCGCTCCCGCGCCACGGCGGCCCGCACGGACCGCCGCCCGCGCGGCAACAAGGAGTCGGTCTAATGCCACGCACATTCGTCTGGCATCCCTCGAAGGGACCCGCGACCACGACGCCGAACCGGTTCAAGGACGGCGACAAGGTCCGCATCAAGCAGGTCCGGAGCGGCATCGGGCACGAGGCGCGCATGCGCCGCACGCTCGAGGCGATGGGCATCCGGAACCACCAGGCCGTGATCGAGCGCGAGATGACGCCGGCCCTGCGTGGACAGATCAAGCAGGTCCGTCACCTCGTCGAGGTGATGCCGGCCGGAGAGGGCGCGACGGCCCGGCCGGCCGCGAAGCGGACGGCTTCCAATAAGACGGCTGCCCCGGCTTCGGCCGCGAAGCGGCCGAAGACGGAGAAGTAGATCATGGCGACGACCAGGAAGGCGACGGAGCAGTCCGTCGAGAAGATCGGACTCCACAACCTGACGCCGGCGATCGGCTCGCACCGGGACCGCAAGCGTCTCGGCCGCGGCCCGGGCTCCGGCACGGGCAAGACGTCCGGCAAGGGTCACAAGGGCAGCAAGGCGCGCGCGGGCCACCACGGCCCGGGCGGCGGCAAGCCGCAGTTCGAAGGCGGCCAGATGCCGATCACGCGCCGGGTGCCGAAGCGCGGCTTCACGAACCCGTTCCGCGTCGAGTCGCAGGTCGTGCGCCTCGCCGACCTCGCGCGGATCGACGGCGACGTCACGCCCGAGTCGATGCAGGCCGCCGGGCTGATCGACGGCGCCGGGTCCAAGTTCAAGGTCCTCGCCAACGGCGAGCTCACGAAGGCGATCAAGGTGAAGGGCATTCGCCTGAGCGCCGGCGCCCGCGAGAAGATCGTGGCGGCCGGCGGCAGCGTCGAGGAGTAACGCACCCCCCATGGCTCAAGCCAATCCCGCATCGGCAGTCTCGAACATCTTCCGGACACCGGAGCTGAAGGAGAAGATCCTCTTCACGCTCCTGTGCCTGCTGATGTACCGCATCGGCGCCGCGGTCACGGCGCCGGGCGTGAATCCCGCCGAACTGCTCAACTACTTCCAGCAGCAGGGCAACAGCGGCGGACTGCTCGGGCTCTACAACCTGTTCACCGGCGGCCAGCTCGCCCGGTCGACGGTGTTCGCCCTCGGCATCATGCCGTACATCTCGGCCAGCATCTTCATGCAGATCGCCGGCGCGGTCCTGCCGAAGGTCGAGAAGATGCAGAAGGAGGAGGAGGGCCGGAAACGCATCAACCAGTGGACGCGGTACGCCACCGTGCTGCTGGCGGCGGTGCAGGGCTGGGGCTTCGCGCTGTTCGTCGAGTCCCTGCCGAACGTCGTGCTCGCGCCGGGCGGCGCCTTCCGCTTCCAGATGATGTTCTTCCTCACCACGGGCGCGGTCTTCGTCATGTGGCTGGGCGAGCAGATCACCGAGCGCGGCATCGGCAACGGCGCCAGCCTCATGATCTTCTTCTCGATCGTCGAGCGGATCTGGCCGGGTATCGCCCAGGCCTTCCAGATGATGAGCGTCGGCGCCATCGGCGCCTTCACCATGCTCGTCCTGGTCGTCATGATGGTCGGCGTGGTGGCCGGCGTCGTCGCGATCACCATGGCCGCGCGGCGGATCGCCATCCAGATCCCGCAGCGCACCATGACGCGCGGGCGGCAGCGCGAGGCGTCGCGGAGCTTCATCCCGCTCCGCATCAACGCGTCGGGCGTCATGCCGATCGTGTTCGCCCAGTCCGTGCTCGTCGTCCCGGCGTCGCTCGCGACGTTCTTCGGTGACGAGCGCGTGAAGGCGTTCGCCGACTACTTCAATCCCACCAGCTGGATGTACTACGCGCTGATGGGCCTCCTCATCCTGTTCTTCACGTACTTCTACACGTCGATCATCTTCAACCCGGTCGACCTGGCGGAGAACCTCAAGAAGCAGGGCGGATTCATCCCGGGCGTGAAGCCGGGCGCGAAGACGGCCGAGTACATCGACGACGTCGTCTCGAAGA